>NZ_JBHVVE010000002.1:27997-347291 GCF_042883725.1 Kitasatospora sp. NPDC058184 | reverse complement strand
GTGGCGCTGTTGCCGGCGGTGACGCTGCCGGGGGTGACGGTGGCGGTGACGCCGGCCGGGGCGCCGCTGACCGTGAGGTTGATGCTCTGCGCGGAGCCCGCCGTCACGGCCGTCGCGATGGTGGCCGAGGTGGACGAACCGGCCGCGACCGTGGCGGAGTTCGGGCTGGCCGACACCGAGAAGTCGTTGCTCACCGTCGAGCCGCTGGTGAACGGCGCGAAGACGTGGGTGAAGTCCCAGGTGTTCTGGGCGATCCCGGAGCAGTTGTCGTTGCCGGCCGTGCCCGGGCAGCCGCCGTTGTCGCGCTGGAGGGCCCAGAAGGACAGCGTGTTGATGCCCTTGGAGACCGCCCAGTTGTACACGGTGGTGGCGTTGGCCAGGGTGAAGGTCTCGGCCGGACCGAAGTCGTCGACACCGATCATCTCGGTGATCCCGATCGAACCCCACAGCTGGGCGGGGGTCTTGGACGGGTAGAGCTTGGCGAGCTGGTTGTAGAGGCCCTGCGCGGAGGTCTGGGTGTCGGCCGCCATGTCGTGGGCGGCGTTGTCGTAGTAGTCGAAGGTCATCATGTTGACGACATCGATCCGCGCGTTGTTGCTGACCGCGTTCTTCAGCACCGCGAGACCGCTGCTGGCCAGCCCGGAGGTGGTGGTGGGCAGCGTGTAGGAGAACTGGATGCTCCGCCCGTTGGCGGCGGCCCAGTCCTGCACGAGCTTGATGGCCTTGTTGCGGCGGTCGATTCCGGCGGTGTTGGTCAGCGAGTTGTCCTCGATGTCGAGGTCGATCCGGCTGACGTCGTAGGTGGTGATCACGTTCTGGAAGGCGGCCGCGATCTGGTTGACGTCGGTGCAGCTGTCGGCGATCTCGGTGCCGGTGTTGTCGGCGGTGTAGCCGCCGAAGGACGGGATCACGTCCCCGCCGTTGGCGCGGATGGTCGCGATGTCCGCACCGAACGTGGAGGAGGACACCGGCTTGGAGGTGTCGCCGTTCCAGTACGGCGTGCAGGAGCCCTTGGTGGCGGCCTGGAGGAACGCCATGGTCAGGTGCTTGGCGCCGGACTGCGCGGCCAGCTGGGCCGGGCTCTGGCCGGTCCAGGACTCGAAGTAGGGGGCGAAGACCCGGCTGGGGAGCGGGGTGGCGGCCTGGGCGGAGCTCGTCCCGGCGGCGACCAGGCCGGCCGAGGCGGCCAGCGTGGCGCAGGCCGTCAACACGGCCTGGACTGTTCGGCGGAGGCGCATGGATTCTCCAACAGACTTGGTGGGGCAGGACGTTGGGGAGGTGCGGTCGGTCCGGGTGGGGCGGCCGTGTGGGGTCGGCGGCGGCCCCGGGACCGGGTCGGAACCGGGAGTACGGGGAAGTGCGGGGGCGTGCGGGCGTGCGAAGGCCCACCGACTCGCGTGGACGCGGGCGGCGTGCGGAAGCGCGCGCCGTACGGAGCGGGGGTGGAGCGGAGCATGGCAGGGCATGGCAGTGCCTCAGCCGCCGGTGGTCACACCCCCACAGTGCATCCCGGTCGGATCGACATGCTTATGTTTGGACTAGACCACTGGTCTGTCAAGAGTCCTAACAGTTCGTCAGCATACGGCCCGCGCGACGGAAGGGGGGCGGACTGGCATCGGGACGGGTGGGCCGCCGGTGGGGCCCGCTGGGAGGACGGTGTCGGGCACTCCAGGTGGCGGCGAGGGGCGGCGGTGAGGGGCGCCGGAAACGAGAAGACCGTGGCCGCGCACCCGGAATGGGGCGCGGCCACGGCAGCCCGGCGCTCAGGACACCGGGCGGTTCATGGTGCCGCGGACCAGCGGACCAGCGGACCAGCGGACCAGCGGACCAGCGGATCGGCGGGTCAGCGGGACGGCGGGCAGAGCGTGGCGAGCAGCGCGTCGTTGATCTTCGTGGCGGTGTCCGGCCCGAAGCCCTGCGGGTGGTCGGCGGAGGTGAAGCGCTGGTTGGCCAGGTCCGCCAGCTTCTGCTTGTCCTTGGGGAACTGGTACATCGACTGGCACTGGTTGCGCGCCCGGTCCACGGCCTGGTCCGGCTTGCCGCCGACGATCGCCGGGTCGATCGCGTCCAGCGCGGAGACCAGCTTGGCCGTCACGTCGGTGCCCGGCTTGGCGGGCAGTCCGGCGTCGGCGGGCGGCGCGGGCTTGGACGGTGCGGGGGCTCCCGAGGCGCCGGCGTCGGGGGCGGGCGCGCCGGTGCCGCCGTCGGCCGTGGGGGCGGCCGAGTCGGACCCGGGGGCCGCGGGCGTCGTCGCCGCGGGCGTGGCGGCGTCGGAGGGCGCGGCGCCCGAGGCGGCGGGGGCGGTGGGGGAGCCGGCCGCGGAGGTGGCCTTGCCCGAGTCCGATCCGGAGCTGGAGCAGGCAGCGAGGCTCACCGCGGCGAGTGCCGTGAGGGTGGCGGCGAGGAGACGAGTGCGCATGGCGCCCAGACTGTCATGTTCGCGCCGCAGAAGGGAAGGTCCCTTCAGTGGTCGGAAAGCACCTGGAACGCACCCGTGAGCGCACCTGTGAGCGCACACGCGAGCGCACCCGGAAAGCCCAGGGACGGTGCCTCCGGAACGGCGGACGGCGGCCCGGAGGAGCTTCCTCCGGGCCGCCGCGTTCACGCTCCACGGCCGCCGGGCCGAATTGCCGTCAGCCGAGGCCGTTGGACTTCAGCCAGTCCTTGGCGACCGCCGACGGGTCCTCCTTGTCCACCGACACGCGCTTCATCAGCGCCACCAGCCCGGCCGTGTCGAGCTTGGCCGACACCGCGTTGAGCGCCGCCGTCGCGGTCGCGTCCACGCCCGCCTTGTTGACCAGCGGGGTGACGTTCTGGGCGCCGAAGATGTTCTTCGGGTCGGCGAGCGGGACCAGCTTGTACTGGACGATCTTCGGGTCGGTGGTGAACACGTTGCCGACCTGGATGCTGCCGTCCTTGAGCGCGTTCGCGGTGGCGTCGCCGGTGGGCTTCCACTCCTTGAAGGTCAGCCCGTAGACGTCCTTGAGCTGCTGCTCGCGGCGGCTCTTGAACTCCGGCGGCCCGCCGATGGTGTACTCGCCGGCCTTGGCGGCGAGGTCGGCGATGCTCTTGAGGTTGTCCTTGTCGGCCGTCTCCTGGGTGACGCTGAGGGAGTCCTTGTCCTCGGCCGGGGAGGACTCGAGGATGCCCAGCGTGGCGGGCAGCGTCTTGGCGAGCTCCGCGTTCACGTCCTGGGTGGTGACGGCGGTGGACTTGGCGTCCAGGTAGGCGAGCAGCGAGCCGTTGTACTCCGGCAGGACGGTGAGGTTGCCGCTCTGCAACTGCCCGTAGAGCACCTCGCGGCTGCCGATGTTGAACTTCTCCTGGACCTTCACGCCCTTGGCCTTGAGCGCCTGCGAGTAGATCGACCCGAGCAGGACGTTCTCCGGGAAGTTGGCCGAGCCGACCACCACGGTCGAGCCGGACCCGCCCGCGCCGCCCGCGGGGGCCGAGGCGCTCGAACCCCCGTCGAGCGGGTTGCCGCCGGAGGAGCCGCAGGCGGTGGCGCCGAGGGTGAGCGCGGCGAGGGTGCCGAGGGCGGCGACGCGGCGGCTTCGGTTGATTGTCGACATGGTGACAGATGTCCTTCCGGAACGGGAGGGGAGGGGAACGGAGTCAGCGGGGCCGCTGCTGGGCGCGCACCCCGGGCGGGAGCGCGAACCGGGCGAGCAGGGCGAAGAACAGCTGGGCGACGACCGCGAGCAGGACCACCAGCAGCGCGCCACCCACGGTCACGGCGTACTTGCGGGTCGCCAGCCCGTCGATGACGTAGCGGCCGAGGCCGCCCAGCCCGACGTAGGCGGCCACCGTGGCGGTCGCGATCACCTGCACGGTCGCGGTGCGGAAGCCCGCCAGCAGGGTCGGGGCGGCCGAGGGCAGGCAGACCTGCCACAGCACCTGGGGGTGGGTCAGCCCGATGCCGCGCGCCGCGTCCCGGACGTCCGGGTCGGTGCCGCGCACCCCCTCGACGGCGGCCACCAGCAGCGGCGGCGCGGCGAGCGCGACCAGCGGGACCAGTACGGCGGTGTCGCCGACCCCGGCGAGCAGCACCGCCAGCGTCACCAGGCCGAGGGTGGGCAGGGCGCGGGCGGCGCCCGCGAGCGCGGTCACCACGGTGACGCCGCGCCCGGTGTAGCCGATCAGCAGCCCGAGCGGGACGGCGAGCAGCGCCGCGAACAGCAAGGCCGCGCCGGAGAGCAGCAGGTGCTCGGAGACCCGGTGCACGATCGAGTCCGGCCCGCTGAGGTGGTCCGGGTCGGTGAAGAAGTCGCTCAGCCAGTTCAGCCAGTTCACGAGCCCGCTCCCTTCTCCCGGACGGCCCAGGGCGCGAGCAGCCGCCGGGCGGCCACCAGCACCAGGTCGACGGCCAGCGCGAGGACGGCGATCAGCACGATGCCGGCCAGGATCGGGGTCGGGAAGGTGCGCTGGAAGCCGTCGACGAACAGGTAGCCGAGCCCGCCGCGACCGACCAGCGCGCCGACGCTGGCCAGCGAGATGCTGGACACCGCCGCGACCCGCAGTCCGGCGATCAGGTACGGCACGGCGGCGGGCAGCTCGACCGAGGTCAGCCGGTGCCACGGCCCGTACCCCATCGCGGTGGCGGCCTGCCGGACGGAGTCCGGGACGGCGCGCAGCCCGTCCACGGTGGTCGGCAGCAGCACGGCGAGGGCGTAGAAGGTGAGCGGGATCATCACCGTCGCCTGGGTGGCGAGGCCGGTGTACGGGATCAGCACCACGAACACGGCCAGCGAGGGCAGCGCGTAGACGATGTTGAACACGGCGGAGAGCGGCTGGTACAGCCGGGGGTAGCGGGCGCAGGCCAGGCCGAGCGGGACGGCCAGCAGCAGGCCGATGAGCACGGGGACGAGGGCGATCACGGCATGGTCGGCGAGCAGGTGGCCCAGGTAGCCGAGGTGGTCGCCGATCCAGTACCAGCGGACGATCGGTTCATCGTCCACCGTCGGCTCCGTCCGTGCTGCCCGTTCCGTCCGGGCCGCCCGTGTCGTCCGGGTGGCCGGTGGTGGCCGGGGGCTTGTCGGTGCGGACGGGCGCATCAGCGGCCGGCGAACCGGTGGCAGACGGACCAGTGGCAGACGGACCGGCGGCCGGCGGGCCGGAGACGTCGGGCCGCAGTGCGGCGAGGACGGCCTCGCGGCTCGCGGTGCCGGTGACCCGGCCCTCGGCGTCCAGCGCGACCGCGACCCCGGCGGGGGAGAGGACGGCGGCGTCCAGCGCCGTGCGCAGGGTGTCGGCGTCCGGGCGGAAGGCCGCCGCCGGGTGCAGCTCGGCGGTGACGGCGTCGCGGTCGATCCAGCCGATCGGGCGGCGCCCGTCGTCCAGGGCCAACTCCCAGCCGCCGTACCGGAGTCCGTCGCCCACCAGGCGGAGCCGGACGCCGCTCGCGGGGCGCAGGGCGAGGCCGCGCAGGCCCCGGTCGCGCCCGAGGAAGGCGGCCACGCCCTCGTCGGCGGGGGTGGTGAGCAGGGTGTGCGGGTCGGCCAGTTGGGCGATCCGGCCGTGCTCGCGCAGCACCACCACCTGGTCGCCGAGCCGGACGGCCTCCTCGATGTCGTGGGTGACGAACAGCACCGTCTTGTGCAGCTCGGACTGGAGCCGCAGCAGCTCCTCCTGGAGCCCGGCCCGCACCACCGGGTCGACCGCGCTGAACGGCTCGTCCATCAGCAGCACCGGCGGGTCGGCGGCCAGCGCGCGCGCCACGCCGACCCGCTGCTGCTGGCCGCCGGACAGCTGGAACGGGTACCGCTTCGCGGTCTCGGGCGCGAGCCCGACCAGTTCGAGCAGTTCGGCGGCGCGGGCGCGGGCCTTCTTCCGGTCCCAGCCGAGCAGGTAGGGGACGGTGGCGATGTTGTCGATCACCTTGCGGTGCGGGAAGAGCCCGGCCTGCTGGATCACGTACCCGATGCCGCGGCGCAGCTTGGCGGGTTCCAGCTTCGCGACGTCCGTGTCGTCCAGCAGGACCCGGCCCGAAGTGGGCTCGACCATCCGGTTGACCATGCGTAGCAGGGTGGTCTTCCCGCAGCCGGACGGTCCGACCAGGACGGTTATCCGACCGGTCGGGACCTCCAGGTCCAGTCCCTCGACGGCGATGGTGCCGTCGGGGTGGCGCATTCCCGCGCCCTCGAATCTGATCACGTGGAGTTTCCTCGTCAGGGCGCCCCGGAAAGGCGGCGCCTGGGTCGTTCGGTCGTTCGGTCAGGGTCGTTCGGTGGCGGCGGTTTCAAGCGCCCGGGCGTACTTCCGCCCGCGTGGTTGCCCGGCTTTGGACCAGCGGAAACTCTGATCACACTATGACCTGCATCATCTCCTGTCCCTGATTTACCGCCCCGGCACGCGGTGCGACCGCAGGCTCAGCCGCCCTGACGGGTCGGCAGGCCGGCGGCCGCCCAGCCGACGAAACCGCCGTCCAGGTCGGTCGCCCGGTGCAGTCCCAGCTCGCGCAGGGAGGCCGCGGCCAGGCTGGAGGCGTAGCCCTCGGAGCAGACCACGACCACCTCGACGTCGTAGCCCGAGGCCTCGGGAATCCGGTGACTGCCCGTCGGATCGAGCCGCCACTCCAGCACGTTGCGTTCGATGATCAGCGAGCCGGGGATCTCCCCCTCGGCCGCCCGCTGCGCCGCCGGGCGGATATCCACCAGCAGCGCGCCGTCCAGCTGGGCCTGGTACGCCTCGCGGGCGCGCGGTCGGTGGACGCCCTCCCGGGCCCGCTCCACCAGGTCGTCGATCGTGGTCACCACTGTTCAGGTCCTTCCTCGGAGGTGCGGACGAGCCCGCCGGCCCGCAGGTCGTAGTGCGCCATCGAACTCAGCGGCGGCGAGTAGGCGTGCAGGGTGACGGCGGGGCCGACGGCGGTGTTGCGCACGTCGTGCACGTACTCGGGGCCGAAGGCGCGGGCGGTGCCGGCCGGGATCCGGCGGATCAGCAGGCCCTGTTCGGGCCCGCCGAGGGACAGCTCCTCCAACTCGCCGAGGGCGACGGCGAAGGCGCCGCGCGAGCCGCCGTGGTCGTGGAAGCCGGTGGACTGGCCGGGCAACCAGCTGATCAGCCACACCTCGTGGTCGTCGTCCGCGGCCAGCCGCCGGTACCAGCGCTCCTCGGTGGAGAGGCGGACGTGGTGGATCCACTCCTCGGGCCGCTCGGCCAGTTCGCGGACGATGGTCCGCAGGGTGCTGGGGGTGAGCGGCGCGGGGGTGCCCCCGGCGGGCGGCGTCGGTGGTGGCTCGGGGGTGCTCGTGGGGCTTGCGGCGGCGGGGCGGGTGTTGTCGGGGTTTACGGTCGGCTGGGTTTCGGGGCTGATGCTCGGGCTCGGGCTCAGAGTCATGAGGGCGTCCTCGGGTGCGGCGGGAACGTCGGTGGGAAGCGCCCGGTGTCCGGCGGCGGTGGAGGGCGCGGGCCGACGGGGCGGCCCGGCACGCAAGGGTGCGCCGGGGCGGGTGCGGGGTCAGGACTGCGGGTGCGGGTGCGCGGCGCGGGCCCTGGCAGACGTCACAGAGCGGGACCGGCGGGGGAGAACAAGGTCAACAGGCACAGATGGAACTCGCCTGGCGTCGCAGATCGACGTGCAGGCGGCATACCAGAGTGGCGCCGGAGTCCATGCGCCGGATCTTTCCCGAGCGAAGCGGAGGAAGTCAAGCCGGGCCGACCGTCCGCCGCCGCCCGTTCCCGGCGACCGGCGGACCGGTCGGCTACCCCTCGCCCGCTCGCCGAGCGCCCTTCGAGCATCCGTCGGTCGCCTCCCGGCTACTCCTCGGCCGGGCGGCGCGGTGCCGGGGGAGCCGCGGCGGACGGTGCCGGGTCGGTGTCGCGCGTCGGCTGTGCGGGCACCGACCCGGTGGGGCCCGGGGCCGGTCCGGCCGGTGCCTGCTCGGCCCGCGCCTGGTCGGCCCTCGCCTGGTCGGTCAGTGCGTGTTCGATCAGCGGCGCGGCCTGTTCTCCCAGGTGACGGCCGAGCGTCTGGTAGGCGTCGAACTGCTGGTGGTCGAACCACTGGTCGCTGGTGCGGTCGTTCGGGAAGGCCCGGTTCGCCATCGCGTAGGCGTGCAGCTCGTACGGCATCCCGGGGGTCAGTACCGCCTGGAGGAGGATCAGCCGGCCGTGCCGGACGGCCCCGGGCCCCTCGTCCAGATCCGGGTAGCGGATGTCCCCGGTGACCACCGCCCGGGCCGAGAGCCGGGCGGAGAGCTGCGCCGCGAGCCCGCGCAGCGGCGGCCGGCGGCCCGCGCGGCCCTGCACGCCGTCGTCCGTGCGGCCGTCCGCGTCGTCACCCTCGGCGGGCCGGTCGGCGGCGGTGCCCGGCATCAGCAGCTCGGGCTCGTGCAGGGTGATGGCGACGCCCAGCTCCTCGCGGGCCAGGGTGATCGCGGCGGCCAGGTTGGTGGCGTACCCCGCGTCGCCGCTGGCGTCGATGCAGACCACCGTCCGCACCCGGTGCCGCAGCAGCTCGACCAGCCCGAGGTTCTCGTAGTGGCCGCCGTCGGTGGTGAGCAGGAAGCGGTCGTCGGCCGGGAACCGCCCGATCAGCTCCCGCAGTTGGTACGGGAGGCGGCGGACGGCGGGCTGCGCGGGGCGGCGCCAGTCCGGCGGACCGGACCAGTCGGGGCCGAGCACTGCCGGGTTGGGCAGCCACGTCCCGAGGCGGGCGTTGGTCACCGCGAACAGCCGCTGGTAGACGCGGGATTCCCGCCCCATCGCGGAGGAGAAGGCCGCGCCGGAGACGGCCATCGCCGACTGCACGGTGAGGTCCCGGGCGATGTGCGCACTGGTGCGCCGCTCTAGCAGGTCGGTGCGCGCGTACCCGATGTCCGGGCCGCCCACGTAGTCGTAGGAGAGGGAGAAGGAGGCCGCCGGACGGCCCGGTGGCGTACGGGAGTTGCCCGACAGGTTGGCCGCCGCCGAGAAGATCACCTGAGGGAAGTCGGGGTGCCGGGCGCCGTAGTGGCTCAGCCACGTCTGCTCCCGGAAGAAGTGGTACGGGCGGGCCACCGACCGGCCGCCCTCGGTGGCCCGCCGGACCGCGAACGCCGAGGCCAGCCGCAACCGGTAGAACGGGTGCAGGCTCACCCAGGTCTGGTCGAGGTTCAGCCCGACCGCGCCGAGCACCAGGGGCAGCAGCACCTGGACGGCCGTCGGCCAGGCGTAGCCGGTGGCGACCGCCCAGCCGAGGGCCAGCAGCGCACCCGCCGTCAGCGCCAGGAGGGCGGAGCAGACCACGAGGGTCTGCGGGAGGCTGGCGCCGCTGACACGGGGCCGGCCCGCCGCGCCCGGCGTGGTGCCACCCCGACCGGGCGTCCGGCGGTCGCGCCAGAGTATGCCGAGCAGCAGCGCCAGGTAGCTGAGCGCCACGGTCAGGCCGAGCCCCGCGCCGGTGAGCTGCGGCCCCGCCGCCAGCGCCTGCTGGAGCCGCACCGCGCCCCAGGCCAGGCCCGGTACCACCAGCACCCCGACGGCCAGCAGGGCGGCCAGGGCGAGCAGGCCGAGATTGGCCCTGCGCAGCGCCCGTGGCAGCAGCGCCTGCCAGCCGAGCGAGGGGAAGGCCAGCAGCCAGAGCAGCCAGCACCCGGTGGCCGAGGCCAGCAGGAGGCCGAAGGCGGCGAGCGCCGGTGCCCGGAACTCCAACGGCCCCGGTACGGCGCCGGCGTGGCGCAGCCCGGCCGCCGCCAGGTGGCTCAGGTCGGTGAGCGGCACGGCCCGGTAGAAGCGGCTGAGCCCGAGGCCGAGCGTCAGGACTGCGGCCAGCAGCAGGGTGAGGGCGGACAGCACCCCGCGCAGCAGCGTCCCGAGGGCGACCAGCCATTCGCCCGCGCCGTCGGCGATGTACTTGCCGTGCCGGCGGAGGTGGTCCTCCTCGGGGGACCCGGGCTCCATCACGGTGTCGGCCGTCAGGCCCGAGACGGCGCGCACCGGGCTGCCGGGCGCGGAGTCGCTGAGCGCGAGCTGGAGCGCGCCGACGGTGTAGCCGCCGCCCGAGACGGAGACCAGGTAGCGGGCCCGTTTCAGCCACGGCCGCAGCGACTGGAGCGCGCCGAGGGTGACGCAGGTGGAGCGGATGCCGCCGCCGGAGGCGCAGAAGCCGAGTTCGGCGGGTTCGCGGCCGGGCGGCACCCGGGCGGCGTCGCGCCAGTGGGCGTGCCGGACGGGCGTGTCCGGGGCGTCCGGCGCTTCGGCGGCGGGTGCCGTGGCGCCGCGCCGGGCGGCGATCGGCCAGGGCGGGATCAGCGCCGGACGGTCGGGGGAGTCGGTGCCGCGGGCCTTCGCGCCCGCCCGCGACGGCCGGAGCCCGCGCACCGCGCGGGTGGCGGTCACCAGCAGGATGCCCGCCGCGAGCACCCCGGCGGGCAGGAGCAGCAGCCACTTGACGGTGGCGAGCGCGGTGGCGACGGCGAAGGGGGTGTCGGAACCGCCCGCACCCGTGTGGAGGCCGTCCAGCCCGGCGCGCAGCAGCGCGTCCTCGCCCAGGTCGCAGCAGGCCGCGAGCAGCCCGGCGCCGCCGACCGCGACGGCCGACAGCCGCCGGCGGGCCGGCCCGAGCACGTACCCGCCGAGCAGCGCGGCGGCGAGCAACGTCAGCCCGTAGCCGCCGATCAGCCAGCCGTCGGCGCGCAGCGCGGCCAGGTGGTCCGCGGCGCGGCCGCCGACCACGGCCTCGGCGGCCGCACGGGAACCGGCGAGCTGGAGGGCGACGTCCCGTACGCGCGGTGCCCGGTGGCGGAACAGCAGCCCGCCGAGGAGGACCGGCAGCAGGGCGCCGAGGGCGAGCAGCAGGCCGGCCCAGGCGGGCAGGGCGGGCGGCCGCGCCGCCGGGCCTCCGCCCGCCGCGCTATCTGCCGTACCCGTCGCCTCCGCCGCTTCCTTCGCCGCCGCCGTCTCCGTCGCGGAATCCGCCACCACCATCGTCACCCCCCGCTTGGCCGCCCCGATCCCCCGTGACCGGGACGCTGAACTCGTAGGAAACCACTGATGACTGACGATCCGTAGTGATCCACCGCGATGTCCACGCGGGTCTTACCCCACCATCGCCGATTGCGCACCCAGGGTGTCCGGTTTCACTCGAACGAGTAAGAAGGCGACGCGTGGGGTAGATCAGCTTTTCATCCCACCCGGGACCATCCGCGTGTCCGCGCAACAAGATCACCCCAGACGCGTTTCCACCGACGTATTGTCAGGCCACCGAGGCCGGGCCTACCGTCTACAGATCGCTTTCTACGCACGTAGACCCTGCGGTTCCCCGAGCGGACCCGCAGGCGAGACCCGCCCCGTCAACCCTCAGACCGCGGGCCCGACCGCACGGCCGGGCCGCGGAGTTGCGGAGGTAACCATGTCGCAGATCGTCCGGGCCGCGCTCGTCCAGACCCGCTGGACGGGTGACCAGGAGAGCATGATCGCGCTCCACGAGCGGTACGCCCGCGAGGCCGCCGCCCAGGGAGCGAAGATCATCGGCTTCCAGGAGGTCTTCAACTCCCCGTACTTCTGTCAGGTCCAGGAAGCCGAGCACTACCGCTGGGCCGAGGCCGTCCCCGACGGCCCGACCGTGCGCCGGATGCGGGACCTCGCCCGCGAGCTCGGGCTGGTGATGGTCGTCCCGGTCTACGAGGAGGAACAGGCCGGCGTCTACTACAACACCGCCGCCGTCATCGACGCCGACGGCAGCTACCTCGGCAAGTACCGCAAGCACCACATCCCGCAGGTCAAGGGCTTCTGGGAGAAGTACTACTTCAAGCCCGGTAACCTCGGCTGGCCCGTGTTCGACACCGCCGTCGGCAAGGTCGGCGTGTACATCTGCTACGACCGCCACTTCCCCGAGGGCTGGCGCGCCCTGGGCCTGGCCGGCGCGCAGATCGTCTACAACCCCTCCGCCACCAGCCGCGGCCTGTCCGCCTACCTCTGGCAGCTCGAACAGCCCGCCGCCGCCGTCGCCAACGAGTACTTCGTCGCCGCGATCAACCGCGTCGGCACCGAGGAGTACGGCGACAACGACTTCTACGGCACCTCCTACTTCGTCGACCCGCGCGGGCAGTTCGTCGGCGACGTCGCCTCCGACAAGGAGGAGGAACTCGTCGTCCGCGACCTCGACCTCGGCCTGATCGAACAGGTCCGCCAGCAGTGGGCGTTCTACCGGGACCGCCGGCCCGACGCCTACGGACCGCTCGCCGAGGCCTGAGGAGCAGCGCGATGACCACCAACGACGTGAGGGCCACCCGCGACCCGCACCAGCGCACCGTCGTCCGCGGCGGCCTCGTCATCACCGCCACCGAGGAACTCCACGCCGACGTCCTGATCGAGGGCGAGCGCGTCGCCGCCCTGGCCACCACCGGCAGCTCCGCCGCCGAGGCCTGGACCGCCGACACCGTCATCGACGCCACCGGCCACTACGTCATCCCGGGCGGCGTCGACGCCCACACCCACATGGAGCTGCCGTTCGGCGGCACCGCGGCCTCCGACACCTTCGAGACCGGCACCCGCGCCGCGGCCTGGGGCGGCACCACCACCATCGTGGACTTCGCCGTCCAGTCGGTCGGCGGCTCGCTGCGCGAGGGCCTGGACACCTGGCACGCCAAGGCCGAGGGCAACTGCGCGATCGACTACGCCTTCCACACCATCGTCTCCGACGTCAACGACGCCGTGCTCAAGGAGATGGACACCCTCGTGGACTCCGGCGAGTCCACCTCCTTCAAGCTCTTCATGGCCTACCCCGGCGTCTTCTACAGCGACGACGGCCGCATCCTGCGGGCCATGCAGCGCGGCGCCGCCAACGGCGGGCTGATCATGATGCACGCGGAGAACGGCATCGCCATCGACGTCCTGGTCGAACAAGCGCTCGCCGCCGGGAGGACCGCCCCCCGCTACCACGGCGAGGTCCGGCGCGAACTGCTGGAGGCCGAGGCCACCCACCGGGCGATCAAGCTCGCCCAGGTGGCGGGCAGCCCGCTCTACGTGGTGCACGTCTCCGCAGCCGCCGCGCTCGCCGAAATCGTCGGGGCCCGGGACGCCGGCCTCAACGTCTTCGGCGAGACCTGCCCGCAGTACCTCTTCCTCTCCACCGACAACCTCGCCGAGGAGGGCGCCGACGGCTTCGAGGGCGCCAAGTACGTGTGCAGCACGCCGCTCAGACCGCGCGAGCACCAGGAGGCGCTCTGGCGCGGGCTGCGCACCAACGACCTCCAGGTGGTCTCCACCGACCACTGCCCGTTCTGCTTCGTCGGCCAGAAGGAGCTGGGCCGGGGCGACTTCTCGAAGATCCCCAACGGCCTGCCGGGCGTAGAGAACCGGATGGACCTGCTCCACCAGGCCGTGGTGGACGGGCACATCAGCCGGCGCCGCTGGGTCGAGATCGCCTGCACCACCCCGGCCCGGATGTTCGGCCTGCACCCGCGCAAGGGCACCATCGCCCCGGGTGCCGACGCCGACCTGGTGGTCTACGACCCCACCGCGGTGCAGACCGTCTCCGCCGCGACCCACCACATGAACGTGGACTACTCGGCCTACGAGGGCCGTCGACTCACCGGCCGGGTGCGGACGGTGATGTCGCGCGGCACCGTCGTGCTGGACGACGGCGACTGGCGCGGCCGGGCCGGCCACGGCACCTTCCTGCGCCGGGACACCTGCCAGTACCTGGTCTGATCCCTCTCCCGATTCCCGCCCCTCCCGTTCCTCGACGTCCACCCGCCGCCGCCCGGTCTGCCGGCCGTCCGGTCGCCCGCCCGGCTGCCGGCCCGCCCCTTCGACCGGGGCGACCGATCCGGCCGACGGCCGGGTGGCGGCGGTCAAAACCCTTACCTGGAGCCCCTCATGGACATCGGCCTCGTCCTCCAGACCGACCCGCCCGCCCGACTGCTCATCGACCGGATGATCCGCGCCGAGCAGGCCGGGTTCAGCCACGGCTGGACCTTCGACTCCTGCGTGCTGTGGCAGGAGCCCTTCGTCATCTACAGCCGGATCCTCGCCGAGACGGAGCGGATGACCGTCGGCCCGATGGTCACCAACCCCTCCACCCGCACCTGGGAGGTGACCGCCTCCACGTTCGCCACGCTCAACGACATGTACGGCAACCGGACCGTCTGCGGCATCGGCCGCGGCGACTCCGCCATGCGGGTCGCCGGGCGGAGCCCCGCCACCCTCGCCCGGCTCTCCGAAGCCATGCACGCCATCAAGGAGTTGGCCGAGGGGCGCACCGCCGAGGTGGACGGCAGCGAGATGCACCTGCCGTGGGTCCGCGCCGGCGCCTCCCTGCCGATCTGGATGGGGGCGTACGGGCCGAAGGCGTTGAACCTGACTGGACGTCAGGCCGACGGCTTCATCCTGCAGTTGGCCGACCCCTACCTCACCGAGTTCATGGTCAAGGCGGTGCGGGCCGCCGCCGTCGAGGCCGGCCGGGATCCGGAGTCGATCACCATCTGCGTCGCCGCCCCGGCCTACGTCACCGCCGACGACTCGCCCGAGGCGCTCGCCCACGCCCGGGAGCAGTGCCGCTGGTTCGGCGGGATGGTCGGCAACCACGTCGCCGACCTGGTCAGCCACTACGGCGAGCACTCCGACCTGGTACCGGAGGCGCTCACCGACTACATCAAGGACCGCCAGGGCTACGACTACAGCCACCACGGGCGGGCCGGGAACCCGGACACGGCCTTCGTCCCGGACGGGATCATCGACCGCTTCTGCCTGATCGGCCCGGTGGAGGCGCAGCGGGCCCGACTGGCGGAGCTCCGCTCGCTCGGCGTCGACCAGTTCGCCGTCTACGCCATGCACGACGCCATCGAGACCACCATCGACGCGTACGGGACGGACGTCATCCCGCACCTGTGACCCCGCCCGGCGCCCCCACCCGAGCTCGGCCGCGGATCCGCCCGCGGTGGACGGGAGTTGCCCATGCCCGGAACCGCGACCAGTGACGGCAGACAGTGGCACCACCCCGACGGCCGGGTCGAACTCGACCCGGCCGCCGGGGACTTGCCACCCAACGGCTTCACCAGCGACGACCTGCGGCCGGTCCCGGTGGCACGGCGGACCTGGACCACGTACAACTTCCTCGCGCTCTGGGTCGGCATGGCCCACAACATCCCGTCCTGGACGCTGGCTTCGGGCCTGGTCGCGCTCGGCATGGACTGGAAGCAGGCGGTGCTGACGATCGCGCTCGCCAACCTCGTCGTGCTGGTCCCGATGCTGCTCACCGGGCACGCCGGCACCAAGTACGGCATCCCGTTCCCGGTCTTCGCCCGGGCCGCCTTCGGGCTGCGCGGCGCCAACCTGCCTGCTCTGCTGCGGGCGGCGGTGGCCTGCGCCTGGTTCGGCATCCAGACCTGGATCGGCGGCGAGGGCATCTTCCTGCTGGCGGGCAAGCTGTTCGGCGAATCCTGGCGCACAGCCGGTGAGTTCGGCGGCTACCCGTGGACGCAGTGGCTCTCGTTCCTGCTGTTCTGGCTGATCGAGATGGCCATCATCGCGCGGGGGATGGAGGCGCTGCGGCGGTTCGAGAACTGGGCGGCGCCGTTCGTCATCGTCGGCGCGCTCGCGCTGCTGGTGTGGATCACCGTCAAGGCGGGCGGGCTCGGGCCACTGCTCGACCAGCCGTCCAGGCTGGGGTGGGGCGGCGGCTTCTGGAAGGTCTTCTTCCCCGCGCTGATGGGCATGATCGGGTTCTGGTCCACCCTTTCGCTGAACATCCCCGACTTCACCCGCTTCGGCGGCAGCCAGCGGGCCCAGATACGCGGGCAGGCGCTCGGCCTGCCGACCACGATGACGCTCTTCGCATTCCTGTCCGTGCTGGTCACCTCGGGCTCCGAGGCGGTCTACGGGGCCCCGGTGTGGGACCCTATCCAGCTGGCCGCCAAGATGGAGAACCCGGTCGGCATCCTGTTCGCGCTGCTGACCGTGCTGGTCGCGACGCTGTCGGTGAACATCGCCGCCAACGTGGTGTCGCCCGCGTACGACCTCGCCAACCTGCTGCCCCGCTTCGTCACCTTCCGGACCGGGGCGCTGATCACGGGAGTGGTCGGGATCGTGATCCTCCCGTGGCGGCTGATCTCCGACCCGCACGTGTACATCTTCACCTGGCTCGGTGTGGTCGGCGGGCTGCTCGGCACGGTCGGCGGAGTGCTGATCGCCGACTACTGGGCCCTGCGCCGCACCCGCCTCCGGCTCGCCGAGCTGTACCGCCCGGGCGGGGCGTACTGGTACGCGGCCGGCTGGAACTGGCGGGCCGTGACGGCGCTGCTGGTGGGCGGCGTGCTGGCCGTCGGCGGCTCGTACTCCACCGTCGACGCCGACGGTGCGAAGCAGGGCCCCTTCCCGGCGGACGGCCTGATCCCCGTCCTCAAGCCGCTCGCCGACTACGGCTGGGCCGTCGGGCTGACGGCGGCGGCCGTGGTGTACCTGGGGCTGAGCGGGGTGTTCGGGAGGGGGAGCGGGGAGGCGGGGGAGGGCTGACGGGAGAGGGCGAATGACTGACGGGTGACAGCGAACAGCTGACAGATTTCGAAAGTTGTCGGTTGTCAGTTGTCAGCTGTTCGCTGAAACCCGTTCGACGGCGGCGAGGACCTTGGCCGCGCCGTCCTCGGCGGCCAGGGCGGTGGCGACGGCTCGGGCGCGGGTGCGGTAGCGGGAGTCGTCGAGCGTCAGCCGGAGGGAGGTGGCGAGGCGGGCGGGGGTGAGGCCGCGCAGGGGGACGGGGCCGGGGGAGACGCCGAGCCGGGTCAGTCGGGCGGACCAGAACGGTGCGTCGAGCTGGGCGGGCACGGGGACGGCGGGGGTCCCGGAGCGGAGGGCGGCGGCCGTGGTGCCGGCACCCGCGTGGTGGACCACGGCGGCGGTGCGGGGGAAGAGCCAGTCGTGCGGGGTGTCGCCGACGGTCAGGACGGAGTCCGAGTCCTCGGCGGCCAGTCCGCTCCACCCCGACTGGAGCAGGAGGCGCACCCGGGCGGCGCGGGCGGCGGCGAGGACGGTCGCGGTCAGCCGCTCGGCGTCGGGGACGACCAGGCTGCCGAAGCCGACGAAGACCGGCGGCGGCCCGGCGGCCAGGAAGTCGAGCAGCCGGGCCGGGGGCTGCCAGTCCGGCCGGTCGGCCGGCCACCAGTAGCCCGCCACCTCCAGCCGGGGGCGCCAGTCGGCGGGTCGGGGCACCACCAGTGGCGAGAAGCCGTGCAGGACGGGGTGGTTGCGGCGGGCCCGGGCGATGCCGAGCGGCGGCAGGCCGAGCCGACGGCGCAGCCCGCGGACGGCCGGGACGAACAGCTGGTCGGTCGCGGCCTGGACGGCGTGTCCCGCCAGCAGGTTGCCGGACCGGCCGAGCGATCGGGTGCCGGTGACGGCGGGCGCGAACTCCCGGGTGGGGGCGATGGGTTGGAGGTACAGTCCGATGCTGGGGATGCCGGCCGCCTCGGCGGCGACCTGGCCGAGTGCGCTGGTGGTGCTGGTGGTCAGCAGCAGGTCGGTCCCGAGCGCCGTGGCGTCGGCGATGCCGTCGCCGAGTGCGGGCATGAACCTCCGGCCGAGCCGCAGGAGTTGCAGGACGGCGCCCGGTCCGCTGCCGGCCCGCAGCAGGCGCCGGCCCTCGGCGGAGGCGAGTTCGGCGCGCGGGTCGACCGGCAGCGGGCGGAACTCCAGTCCGGCGGCCCGTACCGACTCGGCGAAGGTGTCGTGGGTGGCGACGGCCACCTGATGCCCGGCCGCCCGCAGCCGGACGCCGAGCCCGGTGAAGGGGGCCACGTCGCCCCGGGAGCCGGCGGTGGCGATCAGGATGCGCATGGCCGCAGTATTTCGGCGCGGGCGGCGCGCGGGAAGGGCGCCACGCGCGGGCGGTCCGGCCTGGGCGGCCGGTGTCGTCAGCCGGTCCCGTCGGCCGGTCCCGTCCGCTGGGTTCGTCTGCCGGGTTCGGACGGTGCTGCGCGGGTGGCCGACCGGGGCGGCCGACGCGGGTGGCGGAACCGGGCGGCGGGCGGTGGCGTCCTTGCGGGCAGAGCGGACGGGACGGGGCCGTCGCGCCTTGGACGGGAAGGGATGCCGGATGAGCATCGTCGCGTGGATCGTGCTGGGCCTGCTGGCGGGTGCGCTGGCCAAGCTGCTGCTGCCGGGGAAGGACCCGGGCGGCCTGATCGTGACCACCCTGATCGGCATCGCCGGCTCCTTCGTCGGCGGCTGGATCGCATCGCACTTCATGCACCGCTCGATCTCCGCGCACTTCTTCGACGCGGCGACCTGGGTGTCGGCGATCGGCGGCGCCCTGGTGCTGCTGATCGCCTACCGGCTGCTGTTCGGCAACTCGCGCCGCTGACGGAATGGTTCGGTGCGGCCCCGGCGTCCGGGAGACGGCGGGGCGTGCCGGGGGAGGAGTTCCGCCGACCGGTACGACGGCGCCCGGATGGCCGGTTCGAACCGGTCCTTGCCGGTGCTGGAACGGTGCGAGGCCCTCGTACGTCCTTCCGAACGGGACCCGGGGGCTCGACGGGGTCGCCACACCGATGACGCAAGGGGCGGCGGATGAGCTGGATGGCGTGGATCGTGCTGGGCCTGGTGTCGGGGACACTGGCCAGGATGGCGATGTCGAGGGGGGAGCGCGGCCTGATCGGCAGCACCCTGATCGGCATCACCGGCTCCTACATCGGCACCTGGATCGTCTCGCACTGGATGCACGGGACGGTGAAGGTGAGCTTCCTCGACGTCACGACCTGGGTGTCGGCGATCGGCGGCGCCATGGTCCTGCTCTTCGGCTACAAGGTGCTCCGCTTCCTCGCCCGGCGCTGACCATCTGGTGCTGACGGCTCGATGCTGATGGCTCGGCGCTGATGGTTCGGTGCTGACCGCCGGGCTCTGAAGCCGGGCGGTCAGCACCCGGCACCGCCCGGTTACCGGTCGGCGGTCCGGGACGCCTCGGCGACCCAGCCCGGGAGCGGCTCGCGCGCGGCGAGCCACCCGGGCGGCACGTCCGCGAGCCCGGTCCGGGCGGCGGCCACACCGGCGGCGATGGCGCAGGTGGTGTCCTTGTCGCCCCAGCCCTCCAGGGTGTTCCAGACGGTCTCCGGCAGCGAGTCCAGGTGCCCGGCCGCGGACCAGAGGGCGAACGGCACGGTGTCCGCGGCGGAGATCAGCGCTCCCGAGCCGAGCACGGTGGCGGCGTGCCGGACGCTGGTGTGCTCGGGCATCCGGGCGGCGATCCGGAGCCCGGAGCGGACCTCGCTGTCCGGCAGCCGTCCGGCGATCTCGGCCAGCAACTCGGCCCGACCGGGCGGGTTTCCACCCCGGCTCCGGACCGCCAGCGCCGCCGCGAGCGCGACCGCCACCGCACCGGCGACGGCCTCCGGGTGGAAGTGGGTGGTGAGCGCCTGCAGTTCGGCCTGCCGGACCACCGTGTCGAGGTCCTCGGCGAACCAGGCGCCCAGCGGCGCGACCCGCATCGCGGCGCCGTTCCCGTGCGAGCCCTGGCCCTCGAACTGGGCCGCGGTGATGGCGCGCCAGTCCCCGCCGGCGCCGATCCCGCGCAGGACCCGGTGCATCGACGGGCCGTACTTGCGCCCGTACTCGCGGGCGTACTCGGCGGCGAACTCCCGGGCGAGCGCGTCCGGTCGGACCTCGCCCGCGTCGAGCAGGTGGCGGACCAGCACAAGCGCCATGGCGGTGTCGTCGGTCCAGTGCCAGGGTGCGGGCCGGACCAGCCGGGCGGTGAGCGCGGCGGGCGCCTCGTCCAGCGGGACCGAGAACCACCGGTCGCCGAAGGCGTCGCCGAGGGCGAGTCCTTCCAGGCTGTCCAGGACCGGGCGGGCCGCACGCATGTCATCCTCCATGTGAGATCAACTGTGTGCGGCAGTCTGCCGGAGGGGGCAGGACGCCGGCGAGCGGTTATTCCTCCGCTCGCCGGCGCCACATCTGCTGACGGTTCGTCACTTCGCCTTCAGGCCACCGAGGACGAGCTTCCAGACGGCGTCGAACCGGTCGTCGACGTCGGGGGTGGACCAGGTGGAGGCGTAGGCCGGGTCGTGGAAGGGGCCGGTCGCGTCGAAGACGGCGCGGGCGGTGTTGCGGATGTGGGCGAGCTTGAACTCCTTGGTCTCGATGCCCTCCGCCACCATCCGCGCGATCTGGTCGACCAGGGTGTCGACGTGGGTGTCCACCAGGCCGCTGTTCTCCTCGACCAGCACCATGTAGGTGGCGAACAGCTCCGGGTCGTCCAGCGCCTTCTTCCGCTTGGCCGTGAACAGCGCCGTCAGCCACCGCTGCAGCCGCTCGGAGGCGGGGCCGCCCTCGTTGGAGACGGTCGACAGCTCGTGGTGCGCCTGGTCGAGCCAGCGCTGGGTGACCGCCTCGCGCAGTGCGGCCTTGCTGGGGAAGTGGCGGTAGACGCTGCTGTGGCTGACGCCGAGGATGCGGGCGACGTCCACGACGGTGGCCTTGGCCGGGCCGAACCGCCGGAGGACGTCCTCCGCCGCGCTCAGGATCTGCTCGGCGGTGAGTGTGGTGTCCGTGGTCACGGGGAGGTCCGTCCTTAGGTCGTGCGGTCGGGTCGTGCGGCGATGGCGCCGGTGGTGCGGCGCGGCGCTGGTGGTGCGGTCAGCGCTCGCTGTCCAGGTGGGCCATCTGTGCGGCAGCGTACCGGTCGCCGGCGGCGGAGCCGGCGGGTACGGCGGCCTCGACGGCGGCGAGGTCGGCCTCGGTCAGCGCGACGTCGAGTGCGCCGAGGGCCTCGGTCAGGCGGTCCCGGCGGCGGGCCCCGACCAGCGGGACGACGTCCTGACCGCGGGAGGCCACCCAGGCGATGGCGACCTGGGCGACGGTGGCGCCCCGTGCGGCGGCGATCTCGCGCAGGGCCTCGACCAGCGCCAGGTTGTGGGCCAGGTTCTCGCCCTGGAAGCGAGGGCTGTGGCTGCGGAAGTCGGTCCCGGCGAGGGCGCGTTCCCGGTCCCAGTGGCCGCCGAGCAGGCCGCGGGAGAGCACGCCGTACGCGGTGATGCCGATGCCGAGCTCGCGGGCGGCGGGCAGGACGGCGGCCTCGATCGAGCGGGAGAGTAGCGAGTACTCGATCTGGAGGTCGCTGATCGGGTGGACGGCGGCGGCCCGGCGCAGGGTGTCGGCGCCGACCTCGGAGAGCCCGATGTGGCGGACGTAGCCGGCCTTCACCAGGTCGGCGATGGCGCCGACGGTCTCCTCGACCGGGATGCCCGGGTCCAGGCGGGCCGGGCGGTAGACGTCGACGTGGTCGGTGCGCAGGCGGCGCAGGGTGTAGGCGAGCGCGGTCTTGGTGGCGGCGGGGCTCGCGTCGTAGCCGAGCCACTGGCCGTCGGGGCCGCGCTGGGCGCCGAACTTCACGCTGATCTGCACGCTCTCGCGGTCGCGGCCGCGCAGCGCCTCGTGGATCAGCAGCTCGTTGTGGCCCATGCCGTAGAAGTCGCCGGTGTCGAGGAGGGTGACCCCGGCGTCGAGGGCGGCGTGGATGGTGGCGATGCTCTCGGCCTCGTCGGCCGGGCCGTACAGGTCGGACATGCCCATGCAGCCGAGGCCGAGGGCCGAGGCGACCGGTCCGGTGGTGCCGAGGGTGCGCCGGGCGGGGCGGGTGTGGGAGGACACGGGTGACTCCAAGGGGGCGGGTACGGTGCCGGAGGGGCAGGAGCAGGGTGACCCGGGTCTCACTGTGACACGACAGCGAACAGATTTCAAAATCTGTTCGCTGTCGTCTGTTATCTGAAAGTTGAAATCTGTCGACTGTCATTTGTTCGGTGGACGGGCGGGCGGACATGCGTGCGGTCGGTCGGGCGGACGGGCGGGCGACTGCGGCATGGCGGCAGACGCCCGCACCGAAGCCGACATCAGTCGGCGACCCGGCTCCGGTTCTCGTACGCGAGGTCGGTGTACTCGGGGTGGCGGAGCATCCATCCCTTGATGAAGGGGCAGGTGGCCAGCACGGACAGGCCGCGGGCGCGGGCGTCGTCCAGGGCGGCGCGGGCCAGCGCGCTGCCGATGCCCCGGCCCTCGAAGGCGGGCTCGACCACGGTGTGCGGATAGACCACCAGCTGGTCGCTGCGCAGGTACTCGGCGAAGCCCGCCGGCTTCCCGTCCTCCCAGGCCTCGAAGCGGTTCCGGGCTTCCACGTCACGTACCGAGATGGTCATCGCGGCTCCTCACTGCGGGAGAGTCGGAGCCGGGCCCGGCCCCGGTCCATCATCGGGGGATCGGGGCCGCCCCGCCCGCCGATCCGGTTGCCGTGTCCGTCGTGGTCGTCGTGGTCGGGGGCGCCGGTTCGACCGCCGGCTCGACGGCGGGGCTCCCGGCCGGTGCCCAGGTCTCGCGGCCGCCCGGCGACCGCAGCAGGCAGGCGCGGGCGGGCGGCACATTGCGCCACACCGTGCGCTCGCCCAGCCCGTACGCCTCCTCGAACCGTCGCAGCAGCCGGACCACCGCCCGGTGGCGGGCGCCCCGGCGGGGGCCGGAGGTGAGGCTGCGCGCCGTCGTCGTGCCGAGGTACCCGAAGTACGTCAGCTCGCCGCCGGGCGCCAGCAGCCGCAGGTAGAGGTCGAGGATGTCGCGCACCTGCGCGGGCTCGAAGTTGGTGAACGGCAGCCCGGACACGATCACGTCGTACCGCTGCCCGCGGTCCTCCGCCCGGGCCCCTTCCGGCGCCGGTCGACGGCACTCCGGCAGCTCCTCGACCCGGCAGGCCGACAGTCGCAGGCCGACCCCGGGGTGGCGTGCGGCGAGGACCGGGTCCTCCCGCAGCCGTTCGGCGAACCGCGGGTTGGCCTCGACGACGTGCAACCGGTCGCCCGGGCGCAGCACTTGGGCCAGTCGGCGGGTGACCACGCCGGTGCCGGCGCCGACCTCCAGCACCGAGATCGGACGGTTCGGGCGGCTGGTGACCGGTACCACCAGGGCGTTCACCAGCTCCGGGCCGCTCGGGGCCAGCGCGCCGGTGTCGTGGAAGGTGCGCAGGGCCTCGGCGAGGAACAGCAGGTGGTCGCCACCGGCGGGCGAACTGTACAGGGGGGAAGGGGAGTCCGGACGGTGGTGGAGCCGTTCGTTGGTCATGCCGTCGACGCTAGGCAGGGCGGAGCCGCCGCGAATCGGCCGGTCAGCGGCGCCGACCCCCGACGAAAGTCGAGGGTGCGGTTACCCGGAAGACAGAGGCGCTCCGCGGCCGAGCGCCCCTAGCATCGAGCCCGAGGTGCCCAAGGGTGGACGTACGGAAGGCTTTCGGGCCGAGGAGAGCGGAAAGGAGGAGCACCATGCGCCGGAGTGTGCTCGGCTGGTACGGGCCGGACCACCGGGCCGGGACGGACACGTTGCTGCTGCTCGGCCTGCTCGGCCTGACCATCGAGGAGGCCCTCGCCCAGTGGACGCAGACCGACGGTCCGCTGCGCCTGCCGCGCACGGTCGTCGCCGCGCTCGCTGCGGTCTCGCTCTTCTTCGCCCGCCGCCACCCGGTGGCCTCGGCCGTGCTGCCGGTGCTCACGGGCGGGCTGTTCAACCGGGCCGTCCCCGGCCTGTTCAGCGTCTTCCACCTCGCCTACCTCGGCCGGCCGGGCCTGGCGATGGCGGGCGGCTCGGTCATCGCGGTGGCCAGTGCGGTGGGTGTGGACTCACTGGTCGGCCGGGCGGGTACCGCCGGGTCCCAACTCCTGGTCCAGGCCGCCACCATGGCGGTCGGCCTGTGGCTGCGGGGCAGACGGGTGCTGATCCGCACCCTGCACGAGCAGGTCGACGCGCTGCGCCGCGAGCGCGAGCTGCGCGCCGAGCAGGCCCGGTCCGCCGAACGGGCCCGGATCGCCCGGGAGATGCACGACGTGCTGGCCCATCGGCTCAGCCTCCTGGTCCTGCACGCCGGGGTGCTGCGCGACCAGGCCAGGGCCGGCACCGTCGCCGACGACCCCGACCGGCTCACCCACCGCCTCGAACTGCTGCGCACCACCGCCGCCCGGTCGCTCGACGACCTGCGCGACGTCCTGGGCGCGCTGCGGGCCGACCCGGCGGCCCCGCCCGCCACGGGAGGAGAGCCGTCCGTGCCCGTCGAGGCCGGGCGCGTCCCGGCGCCCGCGCTGCGCGACCTCACCGAGCTCGTCGGCGAGGCGACCCAGGCCGGCCAACGGGTCGAACTCACCCTCTCCGGGGAGCCGGAGAGCATCCCGACCACCCACCGGCTGGCCGTGCACCGGCTGGTGCAGGAGGCACTGACCAACGCCCGCAAGCACGCGCACGCCGCGCCCGTCACCGTCCGGGTCGGTTACGGGGCGCCGGCGACGACGGTCGAGGTCCGCAACGGCCCGGGCGAGGCGCCGTTGGGCGGGCCGGGCACCGGTGGCGGGTACGGTCTGGTGGGGCTGGCCGAACGGGTCGGCGCCCTCGGCGGCCACTTCGACGCCGGTCCGGACGGTGGCGGCGGCTTCCGGCTCTCCGCCCGGTTACCCGCGCCGGACCGCCCGCCGCAGGCGGTGCCGGACGAGGCGTCCGCCCGGCTCCGTGGCGACGGTCCGGATCCACAGTCGGCGCGCGCGGTGGCGCACCCCGGGCGGGCGTCGCCGCGGCCGGAGCGGGGGAAGGGGACGCCAGGGGCGCGGCAATCGCAGGAAGGGGCGCAGGGGGCGCGAGGAGTGAAGCAGTCGGAGCCACCGAAGCAACCGAGGGAACCGACGCAGCCGAACCAATCGACGCAAGCGACGCAACCGACGCGGGCGAAGCACGTTGAGCAGGAACCGAAGCCGCAGCCGAAGGACGCCGCATGATCCGAACAATGGTGGTCGACGACGACGCGCTGGTCCGTCTCGGCCTGGTCGACCTCCTGGCCCAGGACCCGGAGCTCACCGTGGTCGCCGAGGCCGCCGATGGGCTGCAGGCCGTCGAGCTCGCCGCCGGTCGGCGGATCGACGTCGCGCTGATGGACATCCGGATGCCCCGGCTCGACGGGATCGCCGCCACCCGGCGGCTGCGCGAACTCCCCGACGGTCCGCGGGTCATCGCCCTCACCACCTTCGACCTGGACGAGTACGTGTACCAGGCGCTCGCGGCCGGGGCGGACGGCTTCCTGCTGAAGGACACCCCGCCCGCGGAGATCGCCCGGGCCGTCCATGTCGTCGCCGGCGGCCAGGGGATGCTGCACCCGGCGGCCGCTCGGCGGCTGATCGACCGCTACCACCGGGTCGGGGCGCCCCGGTCGGTGGCCGCCCGCAGCCGGGCCGCCGGACTCACCCCGCGGGAGACGGACGTACTGCGCGAACTCGCCGACGGGCTCTCCAATGCCGAGATCGCCGGTGTGCTCGGGATGCGCGAGAGCACGGTCAAGGCACACGTCAGTCGGATCCTGACCGGGCTCGGAGTCGCCAACCGGGTCCAGGCGGCGCTGCTCGCACGCGACGCCGGGCTGATGGGCGACGGCGGCTGAGGACGGACGGCTGGGATCGGCCGGGCCCGGGTTCGGGTGCCCAGGTGCCGGGGTGCCCGGGTGCCGATTGGTCGTGCACCCGCGGGTACGGTCGCGAACGTTCGCGCACGCGCATATCCGGGCGCTGTCCCGCTGTTCCGGGGTGCCGCCCTGTCGTGCCAGGGGTTGCAGCCGAAGCACGTCGGGGCTCGGCGGGGCTCGGTGGGGCACATCGGGGCACGGCATCGGCCGGTGTTCACCTTGGCGTTCCCCGGACGTTCCTCCGGAGTCGGGGCGGACGTCGAAGCGGGCTTCCATGAGCCGCCGCGTGCTCCCGGTTCGTATCGCGTGCTGAGCCGCTGTCACCCATCCGGCGTGGAAATGCCGTGCCTTGGCCGTTTGCGCTGCCGAACTCGGGCGGCGGGTCCATGGTGGAGATGGGCGCGATCCGGCGACCGCGTCCGCGCGCCGATCCAGGCCCGCGCGCCGAGCGCCCGCGCCGAAAGCGGACGGGTGTTGTCCGAAGCGGGGCCCGGTACCGGCACGCTGGGAACAGGGCCACCTCGCAGGAAACCGAACGGTTCTTCTAGGCTCACATCTCGGCTTCCCTGCGGCGGTCCGGCCACTGCGCCCACCGCCACGAAGCCGCCGTCCACGGGGCTCCGGGCGGACCGGGGCCACCGGATCGAGCGAGGAGGACGCACATGCCAAGCACGCCGCCCAACCGTTCCACCGTACTTGGGCCAGACAGGCCGATTCGGTGGGCCGCTCATCATCCCGGTCGGCCGGTGCGGTCCGGCCGGGCCTGGTACCCGGGCGGGAGCGGTCGGCCGGCACGGCCGCTGTATACCGGCGGCGGCCGCGGAGGCGAGCGTTGAGTCCCCAGATCGTCGGGTCGCCCGCCGCACCGGGCGCCGCCGCGGAACCCGCCCCGACGTCGGCCGCCGTCCCGGCCGCCACCGACGGTGAGGCCCTTGCCGCCACCACGGCCACTGCGACCGCCGCCGCCGCTACCGCCGCAGCCACCGCTGCCACCACCAACGGCACCGCCGCTGGCACCGCAACTGCCGCTGCGGATCCGGGCACTACGGTCTCGGCCCCTGCGCTTCCCGCCGCTTCGGTCCAGGGCACCGCGGCCGCGTCCGGTGCCGCGAAGAGCGTCGTGGCCAAGGTGGCCGTCACCACGACCGCAGCCGCCAAGTCCGCCCTCACGAAATCCGCCCTCACCAAACCCGTCGTCGCGAAGGCCGCGGCGGCGAAGAGCCCCGTGACGAAGAGCCCCGCGACGAAGAACGTCGTGGCGAAGAACGTCGTCGTGAAGCCCGCGACGGGCCCGGCCGCCACCGCCTCCCATGGGGCCACCGCCGTCACCACGGCGCTGCCCGGTGTGCCGCAGGCGCTCAGCACCCGGGCCCGCACCCTCGCCGGGGCCGTCCGGCGTCGCTGCGTCGACCTGGCGCGGATCGAGTCGCCCAGTGGGGACGCCCCCAGACTCGACGCGCTCGCCGAGGAGTTGGCGGCCGGCTTCTGTGCCACCGGTGCCACCGCCCGGCGCGAGCCCGGACCGGCCGGCGACCACCTCGTACTGGAGTGGGAGGGTCGGGACGAGTCCCTGCCGCACCTGCTGATCGTCGGGCACCACGACACCGTGTGGCCGGTCGGCACGCTCGCGGACTGGCCGGTGACGGAGGAGGACGGCCGGCTCACCGGGCCCGGCGTGGTCGACATGAAGGGCGGACTCGCCATCCTGGAGGGGGCGTTGTCGCTGCTCGCGGACCTGGGTGAGCGCCCGCACCGGACCGTCCGCCTGGTCGTGGTCTCCGACGAGGAGGTGGGCAGCCCCGACGGACGCCGCCTGGTCGAGCGCCAGCTGCGCGGAGCCGCCGCGGTCCTGGGCCTCGAACCGCCGCACCCCGACGGTCGGTTGAAGACCGCGCGGCGCGGCAGCACCCGGGTGCGGCTCACTGTGACCGGCCGCGAGGCGCACGCGGGCAACGACGCCCACGACGGGGTGTCCGCCGTCGACGAGCTGGTGGACCAGCTCGTGCTGGTGCGCGACCTCGCTGGTCAGCCTGGCACCGAGCTCAACGCCGGTCGGATCAGCGGTGGTTCGCGCGCCAACGTGGTCGCCGGCCGGGCCGAGGCCGAGCTGGGGCTGCGCTTCGCCACGGTCGAGGCGCAGCGCCGTACGCTGGACAACCTCGCCCGGCTCACCGCGCTGCGTCCGGGCGCCCGGGTGCGTACGGAGGTGCTGTCCAGCCGTCCGGCCTGGCCTGAGCGGACCGGCAACCCGCTGTTGCGGCACGTGCGTTCGCTCGCCGCGGTGCTCGGGCAGCAGTTGGACGGCGCTCCGGCGGGCGGGGCGGGGGACACCAACCTGCCGGGCTCGCGCGGGCTTCCGACCCTGGACGGCTTCGGCGCGGTGGGCGCCGGGGCCCACGCCCGGCACGAGCACATCCGGGTCGACCAGATCGCTCCCCGGATCGCCCTGCTGGCGGCGCTGCTCGCGGTGCCGCTGCCGCGACTGCGCGACCGCGCGGAGGGCTGAGCCGGTGGTGAGCCGCTGACGGCCGGGAGCCGGTCGCCGGCGGTCGGCGGCGGCGAACGTAGAACGGCGGACAGCGGACGGCGGACGGCGGACGTAGAGCAGCGAACGTAGAGCAGCGAACAGAGAACAGAAGACAGCCGACGGATAACAGCTGACAGATTTCAGAATCTGTCAGCTGTTATCTGTTGCGCACCTTGCCATCCCTCAGCCCCTCCGCGCAGAATGGTACCGACCGAACGGTCAGTCGGTTGGCCGATGCTCCAGGCGGCCTCCGGGCAGGAGACGAGAGGGGACTGTGGTGACAGCAGAGGTGGCCGAGACGGTCCCCGCGCAGACGCTGGAGGACCGGTTCGAGGCGGTCGTCGCCGCCGAGCAGCGGATCGAGCCCAGGGACTGGATGCCCGACGCCTACCGGGCCACCCTGATCCGCCAGATCGCCCAGCACGCCCACTCCGAGATCATCGGCATGCAGCCCGAGGGCAACTGGCTGACCCGGGCCCCGTCCCTGCGCCGCAAGGCCATCCTGCTCGCCAAGGCCCAGGACGAGGCCGGCCACGGCCTCTACCTCTACGCCGCCGCCGAGACCCTGGGCGTCGACCGCGCCGAGCTCACCGAGAAGCTGATCTCCGGCCGCCAGAAGTACTCCTCGATCTTCAACTACCCGACCCTCACCTTCGCCGACGTCGGCGTGATCGGCTGGCTGGTGGACGGCGCCGCGATCTGCAACCAGGTCCCGCTCTGCCGCTGCAGCTACGGTCCGTACGCCCGCGCGATGGTGCGGATCTGCAAGGAGGAGTCCTTCCACCAGCGCCAGGGCTACGAGCTCCTGATGACGCTGATGCGCGGCACCGAGGCCCAGCGCCGGATGGTCCAGGACGCGGTGGACCGCTGGTGGTGGCCGTCGCTGATGATGTTCGGCCCCTCGGACGCCGACTCGCCGAACAGCGCCCGCTCGATGGCCTGGCGGATCAAGCGGCACAGCAACGACGAGCTGCGCCGGCGCTTCGTCGACATGACCGTCCCGCAGGCCGAGCACCTGGGCGTCACCCTCCCGGACCCCGAGCTGCGCTGGAACGAGGAGCGCGGCGGCTGGGACTTCGGCGAGCCGGACTGGTCCGAGCTGACCAGGGTCATCCACGGCCAGGGCCCCTGCAACGCCCAGCGGGTCGAACGCCGCCGCACCGCCCACGAGGACGGCGCCTGGGTGCGCGAGGCGGCCGTCGCCTACGCGGCCAAGCGCGCGGCCGAGGCCGCCGGGCCCACGGAAGCCACCGAAGCCTCCGAAGCCACCAATGTGACCGAACAGGAGAACGGAAAGTGACCGACCCCCAGCTTGGCTCCCCGTCCGGGTCCGAGGCCGGGCCCAAGGCCGGTTCCAAAGCCGGCTGGCCGCTGTACGAGGTGTTCGTGCGTCCCCGGCGCGGGCTGAACCACGTCCACGTCGGCTCGCTGCACGCCGCCGACGACCGGATGGCCCTGCTCGCCGCCCGCGACCTGTACACCCGCCGCAACGAGGGCGTGAGCCTCTGGGTGGTCCGCTCGGACGCGATCACCGCCTCCACCCCGGACGAGCGCGACCCGTTCTTCGAGCCCAGCGGCGACAAGGTCTACCGCCACCCGACCTTCTACGACATCCCCGAGGATGTCCCGCACATCTGACGGGGGAGCCACCGTGCACGACCACACCACCTCCACCACCTCCACCCCCGGCACCGGCCAGGACGACCACGTCTACCTCAGCCTCGCCGACGCCGCCCCAGGCCCCGAGGGCGAGGGCCGCTGGGCGTACGGGACGGGCTTCGCCGATCCCCTGCTCGGTGTGGACACCGCGCTGCCCGCCGGTCTGGACGGCGCCGACCTCGCCGCCTACTGCCAGATGCTGGGCGACGACGCGCTGGTCCTCGCGCAGCGGCTGATCGAGTGGTGCACCCGGGCGCCCGAGCTGGAGGAGGAGGTCGCGCTCGCCAACCTGGGCCTCGACCTGCTCGGCCAGGCCCGCCTGCTGCTCACCCGGGCCGGTCAGGCGGACGGTACCGGCCGCACCGAGGACGACCTGGCGTACTGGCGGGAGGAGCACGAGTTCCGCAACGTCCGCCTGGTGGAGGCTCCGAACGGCGACTTCGCCTACTCGATCGCCCGGCTGCTGCTGTTCGCCACCGCGCGCGGCGCCCTGTACGAGGCGCTGAGCGCGCACCCCGACCCGGTGCTGGCCGCGGTCGCCGCCCGGGGCGTCAAGGAGCTGGCCTACCACCGGGAGTACGCCACCGCCTGGACCCTGCGCCTGGGCGACGGCACGCCGTACTCCGCCGGGCGGATGCAGGCCGGGGTGGACGCGGTCTGGCCGCTGCTGGAGGAGCTGTTCACGGCGCACCCGGTGGAGCTGCGGGCGGGCGTCGACCCGGCGGCGCTGCGCGGACCGGTACTGCGCTCGCTCGGCGCCGTTCTCGCCGAGGCCGGGCTGACCGTGCCGGACGTACCGCCGCTGGCCACCGTCCTCGGCCTGGCCGGCCGGGACGGTGTGCACACCGAGGCGCTCGGCCCGCTGCTCGCCGAGTTCCAGGTGCTGGCCCGCGCCCACCCGGGGGCGACGTGGTGACCGGCGATGTCGTGACGGGCCCGGGGCCGACGGGCACCGCGGAGCCGACGGGCGGGACGGTCGGGACGGGCACCGCGGACCCGACGGCCCGCGAGCTGGCCTGGGCGGTCGCCGCGGCCGTGCCGGACCCGGAGCTGCCCATGCTCACCCTGGCGGACCTGGGCGTCCTGGCCGAGGTCGGGGTGGACGGCGGCAGCGGCACGGTGACCGCGTGGCTGACCCCGACCTACTCGGGCTGCCCCGCCGTCGCCGAGATGGCCGCCGACGTGGACCGCCGGCTGCGCGCGGCCGGGTACCCGGACGTCCGGGTGCGGCTGCGGTTGGACCCGCCGTGGTCCACCGACCTGATCACCGCCGAGGGCCGTCGCAAGCTCGCCGAGGCGGGCATCGCTCCGCCGCGCCCGACCGCCGCCGTCGCCGCGGCCGGACCGGTGGCGCTCACCCTCGGTCCCACCCGCACCGGAACCGCGACCGCGCCCACCACCCTGGCAGCGCCGAGGACCGCCGCCGCGCCCCCTGTGCCGTGCCCGCGCTGCGGCGACGCCGACACGGAGGAGCTGTCCCGCTTCGGTTCCACCGCCTGCAAGGCGCTCTGGCGCTGCCGGGCCTGCCGCGAGCCGTTCGAACGCGTCAAGGAGATCTGAATGCCCGCCGCTTCCTCCGCCGCTCCCGCCTCCTCCGCCGCCGGGTCCGCCCCCGACGCCGAGGGGACCGGCATCCGCCCCGCTCGCCGCCCGACCTTCCACCGGCTGCGGATCGACCGGGTCGAGCGGCTCTGCGAGGACGCCGTCGCGGTGACCTTCGCGGTGCCGGTCGGGCTGGCGGAGGAGTACGCCTTCCGCCCCGGGCAGACTCTGACCCTGCGCAAGCTGGTGGACGGCACCGACGAGCGCCGCTCGTACTCGATCTGCGCCCCGGTCGGCGGGCCGCTGCGGATCGCCGTCCGGGAGGTGCCCGGCGGGCTGTTCTCACGCTGGCTGGTGCGCGAGGCGAAGCCGGGCGAGGAGGTGGAGGTGCTGACGCCGTCCGGCCTGTTCACCCCCGAGCTCGGCGTCCCGGCCGACCACGTGCTGCTCGCGGCCGGCTCCGGGATCACCCCGATGCTGTCGATCGCCGGCTCCGTGCTCGCGGCCGACCGCAGCTCCACCGTCACCCTGCTCTACGGCAACCGGCGCAGTGACAGCGTGATGTTCGCGGACGAGCTGGCCGACCTGAAGGACCGCTACCTCGACCGCTTCCAGCTGGTCCACGTGCTCTCCCGGGAGACCAGGGACGCCGAACTGCTCAGCGGCCGACTGGACCCGGAGCGGGTACGCGCGCTGCTGGCGGCGCTGGTGGACGTCGGGAGCGTCGGGCACTGGTGGCTGTGCGGCCCGTTCGGCATGGTCGTGGGGGCGAAGGACCTGCTCGCCGAGCTGGACGTGCCGGGCGAGCGGGTGCACCAGGAGCTGTTCCACGCCGAGGACGAGCCGCTCCCGGAGCGCGACGAGGACTGGGACCGGACGGACGCCTCGTCCGGCGGCTCCGCCGACGGTGTGTCGGGCCCGCGGAGCGAGGTCACCGTCGTCCTCGACGGCCGCGGCAGCACGCTCTGCCTCCCGCGCGACCGCTCGATCCTGGACGGCGCCCAGCGCTCTCGCCCCGACCTGCCGTTCGCCTGCAAGGGCGGAGTGTGCGGCACCTGCCGCGCCCTGGTCACCGAGGGCGAGGTGGAGATGCGCCGCAACTTCGCGCTGGAGGAGAAGGAGCTGGCCGCCGGCTACGTCCTCACCTGCCAGGCCCGGCCGCTCACCGACCGGGTGACCGTGGACTACGACCGCTGAGCGGACCACCACCGCCGACCGGACCACGATCGCGGAGCCTCAGACGGCGGCGGGCTCCATGACCGGGTCACCGGGCATCGGGCTCCCGACCCTCGGGCCGGCGACCGTCGGGCCGGCGATCGTCGGCCGCCCGGGCGCAGGGTCCCCGAGCAGCTTGACGAGGTCGTTGACGGCCGCCCGCCCGGCCCGGTTGGCGCCGACGGTGCTGGCGGACGGGCCGTAGCCGACCAGGTGGACGCGGGGGTCGGAGGTGGCCCGGGTGCCGGTGAGCGCGATGCCGCCGCCGGGGGAGCGCAGCCCGAGCGGAGCGAGGTGCCCGACCTCGGGCCGGAAGCCGGTCGCCCAGACGATCGCGTCCACGGTCAGCTCCTCGGCGCCCCAGGCGACCCCGTGCTCGGTCAGGCGGTCGAACATCGGTCGGCGGTGCAGCGCGCCCAGCTCCTCGGCGCGCCGGTAGGCGACGGACGGGCCGAGCCCGGTCACGCTCACCACGCTGCGCGGCGGCAGCCCCTGTCGGACCCGCTCCTCGACCTTGGCGACCACCGCGCGCCCGTACTCGGGGGTGAACGGCCCGTCGTGGTAGACGGGCTCGGAGCGGGTGACCCACACCGTCTCGCCGACCGCGGCGACCTCCGACAGCACCTGGACCGCCGAGGCGCCGCCGCCCACCACCAGCACCCGCTTGCCCGTGAACTCCTCGGGGCCGCGGTACTCGGCGTAGTGCAGCTGGCGGCCCGCGAAGCGGCCCGGGTAGTGCGGGAGGAACGGGCGGGTCCAGGTGCCGGTGGCGTTGATCAGCGCGCGGGTGGACCAGGTGCCGCGGTCGGTCTCGACCAGCAGCCGGGAGTCCGGGCGCTCGGACTCGGCGCGTACGGCGTGCACCGCGACCGGGCGTACGACCGGGAGCGCGTGCTGCGCCTCGTACGCCGCGAAGTACTCCGGCACCACCTCGCGCGCGGGGGCGTCCGGGTCCGGCGGCGGGAGTTCGGCGTCCGGGAGGTCGTGGACACCGTGCACGGTGGCCATCCGCAGGGACGGCGAGCGGTACGCCCAGGCACCGCCGGGGACGGCGTTGGCGTCGAGGACGACGAAGCCGCCGTCGAGGCCCGTCCGGTGACGGGCGAAGCCGCGGCGGTGCAGGTGGTAGGCGGCGGACAGACCTGCCTGTCCGGCGCCCACCACCAGGACGTCCACCCGTTCCGGAACGCTGTTCGTTGCACCGTAAACAGTCACGCCCGAGAAACATCGGGGGGTCGGCGGGTGTTCCCCGGTCAGGAGGGGAATGTCACAGGAGGAACGTCAGGAGACCGGGGAGATGACCGCGGCGGTGCCGTAGGCGCAGACCTCGGTACCCACGGCGGCCGCCTCCGTGACGTCGAAGCGCATCATCAGGACGGCGTTGCCGCCGCGCGCCTTGGTCTGCTCGATCAGCCGCTGCATCGCCTCGTTGCGACTCTCGACCAGGGTCTTCGTCAGACCGCGCAGCTCGCCGCCGACCAGTGACTTCAGACCGGCACCGATCTGGCTGCCGACGTGGCGGCTGCGGACGGTCAGCCCGAAGACCTCGCCGATCACGTGGTCGACCCGGTAACCGGGGATGTCGTTGGTGGTCACGACCAGGACGTCGGCGTTCGGGCCCTGCCCGCCGCCGTACTCGTTGATGTCAGCCATGCGGCTCATCCTGCCAAACTCCTGCGTCCGAGTGACAGCGGCGGGGCCGGGCGGTGGCCGAGAAGGCTCCCGGAAGCTGGTCCGGACCGGTGATCGGGCGACCGAAAGGCCGTACCGTTAGCCCCATGGGCGAGCGAAGTGATCATCCACAGGGGCCGGGCGCGGCGGAGGACTCCGGCGCGCAGGAGATCGAGGCGACGGTGGTGCTGGGCCTGCGGATCACCGACTGGCCGGCCCTGCGCGCGGCCGCGATCAGGGCCGTCGAGGAGCTGGACTTCGGGGGCGTCGACCCGGCCGGGCAGCGCCGCGAACTGCTGCGCGAGGTCGCCGAGGACGCCAACGCGGCGCTCGGCGCGCTGCTGCATCCGGACCGGCTGGTGGCCGCCATCCCCGGGGTGGAGGCGATCGGCGGCACGCTGGAGATCAGCGTCACGGAGGACTTCACACCGGACTTCGCCGACCTGTTCCCGCTGGAGGGCGACGAGGAGGAGGGCGGCGCGGGTGCGGACTGGACGCTCACCCCGCGCACGGCCTGCCTGCTCCACGCCCAGCTGATCGGCCTGGCCGACGCCGCGTACGACGACCTCGACGAGCACGGGGACGAGGCGGTCGCCGACAGCGATGACGTGGACTGGACGGTCTTCGCCCGGCTTCCCGAACGCACCTGGCGGATGCACCGGGGCTGGCGCCGCGCGATGGCCCGGGCCTTCGACGACCTCGCCGACGACCTCGCGCTCGGCGAGTGGCCGCTGCCGCGCTGCCTGGCCGAGGACATCGCGCTGCGGATGGCCCTGGTGGACGCCCGGGCGCTGCTCGGTGCGCAACCCGAGTCGGTGGCGGACATGATGGGCGACCTCCCGGCCGACCTGTACGACTACGACTGGGACGGCTGCCAGGACGAGCTGTTCGGGGTCTACGGGCCGGACGAGGGCGATCCGGAGCTGGCGGCGGAGCAGCGCACCGAGATGCTGCTCGCGGCCACCCACCCGGAGGGCTGGTTCCTGATGTACGAGGACGCGGAGGAGCGGGACCCGCAGCGCGGCTACCGGCGCTGACGGCGCGAGTGCCGGAGTGACTACCGGGGCGGACGGGGCGGGCCGAGTCGGTCGGGGCGGGGCTGGCATCCTGGACGGGTGACTTCTCCTTCCGACGCCCCGACTCCCCTCACCCCGGCCCTCACCCCGGCCCCCGCTCCGGTGGCCGACCCCGGCGACGCCCCGTCGCGCGAGGACCGCGACGAGCGGCCGCAGTACGTGCTGCCGCTGGTCGTCCGGCTGGAGCGGGCCACTCCGCCGGGCCGGACGGACGCGCTGGAGACCTCGGCGCGGGCGGTGCTCACCCTGCTCGCCGACCCCCGGGTGACCGAGGCGGGCGGCGAGTGGGCGGAGCGGGTCGAGGCCTGGGAGGACGCCCGGATCCGCAAGGTGGTCCGGCGGGCCCGGGGCGGGGAGTGGCGCCGGGCCGGCGAGCTGCCGGGCGTCACGGTGCAGGGGCGGGAAGCCGAGGTGCGGGTGTTCCCGCCGGTCCCGCTGGACGGCTGGCCGAAGGAACTCGCCAAGCTCCAGGTGTCCGGGACGGACCTCGAGGAGACGACCGAGGTCGGCGCGCCCGAGCCGGGGCTGCCGGTGCTGTGGCTCAACCCCGAGCTGGAGATGAGCGCGGGCAAGACGATGGCGCAGACCGGGCACGCCGCCCAGCTCGCGTGGTGGCGGCTGGACGAGGCGCAGCGCAAGGAGTGGGCCGAGGCCGGCTTCGCGCTCGCGGTCCGGACGGCCTCGCCGGAGGCGTGGGAGGAGCTCGTCCGCAGCGGGCTGCCAGTGGTTCAGGACGCGGGCTTCACCGAGATCGCGCCCGGGAGCTGCACGGTGATCGCGGAGCACCCGGCGCTGCGGTGACGGGCTGACAGGCGACAGCGGACAGCCGACGGCTAACAGCTAACAGACGACAGCGAACAGATGACAGATTTCGAAATCTGTCATCTGTCATCTGTTCGCAGTTTGCTGTCGGCTGTCGTCCGTCAGCTGTGCTGGTACCGCCGCATCGCCCGGAGTCCGCCGTAGGCCGCCAGGGCCGTCCAGAGCGCCATGATCAGCAGCCCGGTCCAGTGGCCGTAGTGGATGCCCGGTTCGGTCTGGGTGCGCGTCGCGTAGAGGCCGGCCCGGTCGGGCAGGAACTGGCCGAGTTCCCGGACGCCGGGGATGGCGGCCAGCCAGGTGGTGCCCAGGAACACCATCGGGGTCAGCAGGCCGAGCGCGGCGCTGAAGTTGCCCAGCATCGCGGTCAGTCCGAGGCAGAGCAGCACCATCATCGGGTGGTACAGCACGCCGGCCAGGAAGCTGCGGGCCAGGCCCGGGGTGGAGAGGTCCAGGCCGACGGTGGTGCCGACGGCCAGGAACGAGCCCGCCGTCGAGGCCAGGCCGAGCAGCAGGCCCAGCCCGGCGCCGAGCGCGAGCTTGGCGCCGTACAGTCGGCCGCGCCGGGGGACGGCGGTGAGCGAGGTGCCGATCATGCGGGTGTTGAACTCCTGCCCGATCAGCAGGATGCCGAGGCAGGCCACCGCGACGTGGCCGAAGAGCAGCCCGTAGAAGATCCCGTTGGCCGGGTCCGGGGCGGGCGTGTGGTCCTTCGCCCCGTAGGCGGCGCTGACGGCGGCCGTGACGCCGACGGTCAGCGCCAGGGCGACCAGCGGGGCCGCCCACTGCGAGGGCAGGGTGGTGAACTTGACGCGTTCGGCGCGGAGGGCGCCGGCGAGCGTGCTCATGGTTTTCTCTCGTTTCCCGTTCGTCCGAGGTCACTTGGCGCCGATGCGGCGCAGCGCGCGCAGGCCGCCGTACGCCGCCAGCGCCGTCCAGAGCGCCATGATCAGCAGCCCGGTCCAGTGCCCGTACGCGACCTGCGGGTCGTCGGCGTAGCGCAGGGCGTACTGGCCGGCCCGGTCGGGCAGGAACTGGACGACCCGGCGGACCCCGGGTACTCCGCCGAGCAGTGGCGAGAGCAGGAAGACGGTCGGCACCAGCAGTCCCATGGCGGCGGTGAGGTTGCCCAGCAGCGCGGTCGCTCCGAGGCAGAGCACCACCAGCAGCGCCTGGTAGAGCACGCCGGCGACGGCGCTGCGCAGGAGGGCCGGCCCGTCCCAGGCGCCCGGGGCGGTGGCCGCGTAGCCGGCGAAGGCGCCCGCCGTGCCGACGGCGCCGACGGCGAGGCCGACCAGCGCGCCGAGCGCCAACTTGGCGCCGTACAGCCGGTTGCGGCGCGGGACGGCGGTGAGCGATACGTTGATCATGCGGGTGTTGAACTCCTGCCCGATCAGCAGGATGCCGAAGCAGGCCAGGGCCGCCTGGCCGAAGTTGAGCCCGTAGAAGACCCCGACGCTCGGGTCGTCGGTGATGCTGTGGTCCTTGCCGCCGATGGCCGCGCCGATGGCGGTGGTGACCCCGGCGGTCAGCAGTAGGGCGAGCAGCGGGGTGATCCAGAGCGAGCGGAGGGTGGTGAGCTTGATCCGTTCGGCGCGCAGGACGTGCAGGACGTGCGCGGAGCCGGCAACCGGTGTGCTCATGCGGAGGCCTCCGCGCGGTACTCGACGCTGTCGGCGGTCATCCGCATGAACGCCTCCTCCAGCGAGTCCTGTTGGACGGCGATCTCGTACAGCACCACCCCGTTGGCGGCGGCGAGCGCGGCGATCCGCTCGGGTTCGGCGCCGCTCACCTCCCAGGCGCCGCCGTCGACTTCGGTGGCGTCGAGGCCGTGGTCGTGGCCGGGGTCGCCGAGCAGGGCGGCGAGCTTGGCGGGGGCGACGGCGCGGACCCTGATCCGGGTCCGGCCGTGGCGGTCGATGAACTCGGAGGTGGCGGCGTCGGCGAGCAGTCGGCCGCGCCCGATCACCACCAAGTGGTCGGCGGTGAGCGCCATTTCGGTCATCAGGTGGGAGGAGACCAGCACCGCCCGGCCCTCGGCGGCCAGGTCGCGCAGCAGGGTGCGGATCCAGCGGATGCCTTCCGGGTCCAGGCCGTTGACGGGTTCGTCCAGCAGCAGCACCGGCGGGTCGCCGAGCAGGGCGGCGGCCACCCCGAGGCGCTGGCGCATGCCGAGCGAGAAGCCCCGGATCCGCCGTCCGGCCGCGTCCGCCAGGCCGACCTGGCCGAGCACCTCGTCGACCCGGCGGGCCGGCAGCCCGTTGCTCGCGGCGAGCCAGCGCAGGTGGCCGTGCGCGGTCCGGCCGCCGTGCATCGCCTGGGCGTCCAGCAGTGCGCCCACCGTCCGCAGTGGGGCGGGGAGTTCGGCGTACGGGCGGCCGTCGACCAGGGCGTGTCCGGCGGTCGGCCGGTCGAGGCCGAGGACCAGGCGCATGGTGGTGCTCTTGCCGGCGCCGTTGGGGCCGAGGAAGCCGGTCACCACGCCGGGTCGGACCTCGAAGGTCAGGTCGTCGACGACGCGCCGGCCGTCGTACTCCTTGGTCAGGCCCTGGATCTCGATCACGGCCCGCTCCCCTCGTCTCGTCGTCGGTGGTCTCCGCCGGTGCCCGCTGTGGCTGCCCCGGTCGGTGGCTCCATTCGACCGGAGCGGGCCGGTGCGGCGGATCCCGCCGGGGCGGGGAGCCGCCTCCCTCCCAGGAGGGAGGGCGCGGGCGACCGGCGCGGGATCCGGGGACGGGGGGCGACCTGGCAGGATGGCGCAATGTCCAAGATCGCAGCGCTGAGGGGCGCGAGCGCGGTGTCCGGAGGCTCCGCGCCGGGAAGTGCGGTGTCCAGGCTCGTCGCGCCGCTGGCGGCCGGCGTCACGTACGCGCGGCTGCTGCACCTGCTGGTGGGGTGGATCTTCGCGGGCGTGGTGCTGATGATCTATCCGGGGACGTACCGGAAGGGCCTCGGCGAGATCCTCACGGCGAGCGTACTGGTGGACTGCGTGCTGCTCGCGGCGCTCGCGCTCATCCCGGCGGCTCGGCGGGCGGAGGGGGTGCAGGCGCGGCTGCTGCTGGTGCCCGACCGCGAGGAGGACATCGCCGCCGAGCCCTCCCGCACCTGGGCCGACCGGCGGCGGACGGCGGGCTGGCTGATCGGCCGGGTCGCGCTCGGCTCGCTGGCCGGGTTCGTGCTCTCCCTCGGCTCCGCCGCGTGCTACGACCGGCTGACCGGTCCGGACGCGCTCTGGTACCTCCCGTTCGCCCCGCTGCTGGTACTCGGTTTCGGCTGGTTCCTGGTCCTCGCCGGGCGCCTCCAACTCGCCATGGCCGTACGACTGTTGGGCCCGTCTCCGACCGAGCGGCTGGCGGAGGCGGAGCTGCGGGCCGAACGCCTGCTGGAACGCAACCGGTTGGCCCGGGAGCTGCACGATTCGATCGGCCACGCACTGACGGTGACGGTCCTTCAGGCGGGCGCGGCGCGCGAGGTCGGGGACCCGGCCTTCGTCGCCAAGGCGCTCGAAGTCATCGAGGAGACCGGCCGACAGGCCATGGAGGACCTCGAACGCACCCTCGTGCTGCTGCGCGAGACCCCGGCCGGGGCGAACGGCGTGGCCACCGAACAGCCCGGGATCGACCAGCTGCCCGCGCTGTTCGACACCGCCCGGGCGGCCGGCAGCCCGGTGGAGGCGCGGATGGAGGTGCCACCCGGCACGCTGCCCGGGGTGCTCTCCCGCGAGTCGTACCGAATCGTCCAGGAGGGTGTCACCAACGCGCTCAAGTACGCACCCGGCGAACCGGTCGACATCCGGATCGCCGTATGGGAAGGGCAGTTGGAGCTGCGCTGCGCCAACCGGCTGCCCGGCGCCGGGCGTTCGGCGGTCGGCGCGGCCGGGCCTGTCGGTCCGGCCGGTTCGGCACGGCCTCCGGCGGGTGGTGCGGGCCGGGGCGCGACGCGCAAGGGCGGCAAGGGGCTGCGCGGCATCCGCGAGCGCGCCACGCTGCTCGGCGGGGAGGCGGCGGCGGGGGTGTCGCAGGAGGGCGGAGGGGAGTGGGTGCTGACCGTCCGGCTGCCCCTACGCTTGGGCTCGTGACGAACGATCCTGTGATGCGAGGCCCGGCCGGAGGAGCCGCGGGGATGACGGACATCCTGCTCGCCGACGACGAGGAACTGGTCCGGGCCGGCCTGCGGGCCGTCCTGGAGGCGCAGGGGGACCTGCGGGTGGTCGGCGAGGCGGCCGACGGCGCGGAAGCGGTCGCGCTGGCTCGCGCGCTGCGCCCGCACGTGGTGCTGATGGACGTCCGGATGCCCGTGCTGGACGGCCTGGCGGCCACCCGCGAGCTGCTGCGCCCCGGCGCACCGGAGGAGCGTCCGCCGAGGATCCTGGTCGTGACCACCTTCGAGAACGACGACTACGTCTACCAGGCGTTGCGCGCGGGCGCCGACGGCTTCCTGCTCAAGCGCACCCGCCCGGCCGAGATCGCCCACGCGGTACGGCTGGTGGCGGCGGGCGAGTCGCTGCTGTTCCCGGCCGCGATCCGCCGGCTGGCGGCCGGGCACGGCAACCCGACCGCCCGGGCGGTCATGGAGCGGGCGGCGCTGACCGGGCGCGAGGCGGAGGTGCTGCGGCTGGTCGCGCGGGGCCTGAGCAACGGGGAGATCGCCGAGCGGCTGTTCCTCGGCGTGCAGACGGTGAAGACGCACGTCAGCAGCGTGCTGGCGAAGCTGGGGGCGCGGGACCGCACTCAGGCGGTGATCGCGGCGTACGAGTCGGGGTTCGTCGAGCCCTCGGAGTGACGCGGTCTGACGATGTATCAGAGAAGGCCGCTCAGGCCGGGTAGGCGTGGGTCTGGGCGGCCTTGACCGAGGCCCAGACCGCGACGCCGGGCGCCAGCTCCAGCTCCGCGACGGCGGCCGGGGTCAGGTCGGCGGCCATCGGCAGGTCGCCGGCGAGTTCGACGCGGACCTGGTCGCCGTGCAGGTCGAGCCCGGTGACCTCGGCCTGCCAGAGGTTGCGCGCGCTGGTCCGCGGACGCTCCCGGTACAGCGTCACGGCGGAGGGCGGGAAGGCGACGAAGGCCGGACCGTCCAGCTCCTCGGTGGTGGCCAGCACCGTGCCGTCCGGGAGCGTGACCCGGGAGCCCTCGGCCCGGCCCTGGTACAGGTTCAGTCCGACCAGCCGGGCGATGTAGTCGGTGCGCGGGCGCCGGGCGACCTCCGCCGGGCTGCCGGACTGCACCTCGTGCCCGTCCTCGATCACCACCAGTCGGTCGGCCAGCACCATGGCGTCCAGCGGGTCGTGCGTCACCAGCACCGCCACCGCCTCGAACTCGGCCAGGTGGCGCCGCAGTTGGGCTCGTACGTCGAGCCGGGTGCGGGCGTCCAGGGCGGCCAGCGGCTCGTCCAGCAGGAGCAGCCGGGGGCGTACGGCGAGGGCTCGGGCGAGCGCCACCCGCTGGGCCTGGCCGCCGGAGAGCCGGCCGGGGCGGACCGTGGCGTGGTCGGCCAGGCCCATCCGCTCCAGCCAGTCGGCCGCCTCGGCCCGCGCCTCCCGCTTGGGGCGGCCCTGGCAGCGCGGGCCGAAGGCGACGTTGTCGAGCGCGCTCAGGTGCGGGAACAGCAGGTAGTCCTGGAACACCACGCCGACCGGCCGCTCCTCGGCCGGGGTGTGCACGCGCTGCGCCGGGTCCTCCAGGAGGCGGCCGTCCAGGCGCAGGTGGCCGCCGGTGAGCGGGAGCAGCCCGGCGAGGGCGCGCAGGGCGGTGGACTTCCCGGCGCCGTTGGGGCCGAGCAGCGCCACCACCTCGCCGGGGGCGGCGGTCAGCGCGAGGTCGAGGGCGAACGCGGCGCGCTCGACCCGCAGGCGGGCGTCCAGGGCGGGGCCGGGGCGGCTTTCGGTGCTCATCGGGGCGGCGTCCAGGTGTCCAGTGCGTCTGCTGCGTTCAGCGTGTCCGGGATGGCAGGTGGGGATGGGAGGGCGCGTGCGCTCGGGATGGTGCGGGTGGTCGGGATGGCGTGTGCGCTCGGGACGGCGCGGGCGGGCGGGGTCACGGCGTCGACAGCCAGCGGTCGCGCAGGCCGACCAGGACGGCGACGGAGACCACCAGCAGCACCAGCGACAGCGCGATCGCCGCCTGCGGGTCCGACTCCATGGCCAGGTAGACGGCCAGCGGCATGGTCTGGGTGCGGCCCGGGAAGTTGCCCGCGAAGGTGATCGTCGCACCGAACTCGCCGAGCGCCCGGGCCCAGGCCAGGACGGCCCCGGCGGCGATCCCCGGCGCGATCAGCGGCAGGGTGACCCGCCGGAACGCGGTCAGTCGGGAGGCGCCGAGGGTCGCGGCGGCCTCCTCGTAGCGGGGGTCGGCGGCCCGCAGCGCGCCCTCGACGCTGATCACCAGGAACGGCATCGCCACGAACGCCTCGGCGATCACGACCCCGGTGGTGGTGAACGGCAGCGTGATGCCGAAGGCCGAGTCCAGCCAGGAGCCGACGATGCCGCGCCGCCCGAGCACCAGCAGCAGCGCCACACCGCCGACCACCGGCGGCAGCACCAGCGGCAGGGTGACCAGCGCCCGGATCACCCGCCGGCCCGGCAGCTCGGTGCGGGCGAGCAGCCAGGCCAGCGGGACGCCCAGGACCAGCGACACGGCGGTGGCCGCGGTCGCGCTGATCAGCGACAGGCGCAGCGCGTCCCAGACGGCGGTGCTGGTGAGCTGCTCGGACAGGTCGCTCCAGGGCGCCCGGATCAGCAGGCCGACCAGCGGCAGGACCAGGAACGCCAACCCGAGCAGCGCCGGGAGCAGCAGGGCGACCGGGGCGCGGTGCGTCCGCGGGCGTCGGTTTCGCGGGGCGCGGCTTCGTGGGGCGCGGCTTCGTGGGTCGCGGCGCGGCGGGGCCGTCTCGGCTTCCGCCGCGCCGCCGCCGACGGTGCGGTTCCGACCGGAGTCGCCCCCGGAGTCGCGTCCGGAGCCGTCCCCGGAGCCGGTGGTGCGCTCGCTCACGGTGCCTGGAAGCCCGCCGCGGTCAGCACCTGCTTGGCCTCGGGCGACTGGACGTACGCGACGAAGGCGGCGGCGCCGTCCTTGTTCGGCGCCTTGGCGAGCGCGGCGATCGGGTAGTCGTTCACGGCCTTGTCGGCCTCGGGGAAGTCCACGCCGTCGATCTTCGCAGCATCGGCCTGCACATCGGTCCGGTACACCAGGGACGCGTCGACCTCGCCGAGTTCGACCTTGGTGAGCGCGCCCTTGACGTCCTGCTCCAGGGTGACCGGGGTGAGGTCGACGCCCGCCGCCTTGAGCGCGGTCTGGGCGGCGGCGCCGCACGGCACCTCCTTCGCGCACAGCGCGACCTTCACGCCGGAGGCGGTGAGGTCCTTGAGGCCCGCGATGTGCTTGGGGTTGCCCTTGGGGACGGCGATGGTGAGCGTGTTCCGGACGAAGGTCGTCGGCTGCCCGCTGGCACCGCCCGCGTCCGTCACGGTCTTCATGGTGGCCGGGCTGGCGGCGGCGAACACGTCCGCCGGGGCACCGGAGTTGATGCTGGTGGCGAGGCTGGAGCTGCCGCCGAAGTTGAAGGTGACCTTGGCGCCCGGGTTGGCGGCCTCGAACTTCTTGCCGAGCTCGGTGAAGGTCTCCTTGAGCGAGGCGGCGGCGAAGACGGTGATGGTGCCGGAGGCCTTCGGGACGCTGCTGCCCGCGGCGGAGGCGTTCGCGGAGGTGCTCGAAGAGGCCGAGGAACCGGAGGACTTGCCGCCGTCGCTGCCGCAGGCGCTGGCTCCGAGCCCGAGGACGAGGATCGCGGCGGTGGCGACGGCGAGCCTGCGGGCGGTGGGCGTACGGGTGCTCATCGGTGCTTCCCCTCCAGGGTGCGCGCCGGGAGGGGCGCGAGGGACGAGCCGCAGGTGCGGCCATTACGGCGATCATAGTGCCGCAAATGCGAGCGATAAATCCCCTGTCGGTTCGCACAGCTGGGGGCCGCAGGGGTCTCGGGGCTGCTGTGGGATGGCTCAACCGGGACTCGCGGGGCGGGGTGAGGACGGTGAGGGCGGTGAGGCGGTCAGGCTGGTGGGGCCGGTGGGCCGGTGGGCCGGTGGGGGCGCTGGCGAAGGGCGCGCGGTAATTGCGTCGCGCCGTGTGTGGTCGAACGGCCAGAGTGGTCGCCGTCCGTACGCACGGCCGGGCCGGTTGGACGCACGGCCGGGGCCGAACCAAGGGGAGGAGTCCGTCCATGTCCACGCTGCGCGTCACCGCCGAGAAGCTGGTCATCCTGGAGCACCCGAACGCCGATGCCCTGGAGCTCGCCCAGGTCGGCCTCTACCGGGCGGTGGTCGCGAAAGGCGCGTACCGGACCGGGGACCACGCCGTCTACATCCCCGAACAGTCCGTCCTCCCCGATGAGTTGATCGAGGAGCTGGGGCTGACCGGCAAGCTGGCCGGCGCCCTGGCGAACCGGGTGAAGGCGGTGCGGCTGCGCGGCGAGCTGTCCCAGGGCGTCGTCTGCCGGCCCGCCGCGCTCGCCGGCACCGACCTGGCCGTCGCGGCCGAGCGCGGCGAGGACTTCGCCGAGCTGCTCGGGGTCGTCAAGTGGCAGCCGCCGGTGCCGACGTCGATGAGCGGTGACGTGGTCAGCGCGCCGGGCCTGCTGCCCTGGGTGGACATCGAGAACCTCAAGCGCTACCCCGAGGCCTTCGCGCCGGGCGAGCCGGTCGTGCTGACCGAGAAGCTGCACGGCAGCTGCTGCCTGGTCACGTACACCGCCGCCACCGGCGAGGTGCGGGTGTCGTCCAAGGGCATCGGTGCGCAGGGGCTGGCGCTGGCCGAGGACGGGCGCAACCTCTACTGGCGGGCGGTGCGCGCGTACGACATCCCGGCGGTGGCGGCCCGGCTGGCGGAGCGCCTCGGGGCCGAGCGGGTCGGCATCTTCGGCGAGGTGTTCGGTGAGGGCGTGCAGGACCTGGGCTACGGCGCCTCGGCGCGCACCGAGCGGCCCGGATACGCCGCGTTCGACGTGTCGGCCCTCGTGGACGGGCAGCTGAACTGGCTTTCGGCGGCCGAACTGCTGGACGGGGAACTGCCGTTGGTGCCCGAGCTGTGGCGTGGGCCGTTCGATCCGGAGACCGTGCTGGGGTTCGCCCGGGGCCGGGAGACCGTCTCCGGGCGTGAACTGCACCTGCGCGAGGGCGTGGTGGTGCGGCCGGTCACCGAGCGCTGGAGCCCGGTGCTCGGCGGGCGGGCGATCGCCAAGGTGGTCAGCGAGGCTTACCTGACCCGCAAGGGGGGCACCGAGTACGAGTGAGACGGGCCCGGATCCGGTGGCCGGGCAGGTCGGCCCGGCCGACCGGTCCGGGTGCGGCTCCTCTCGGTGCTGACCGCCCGTCGGTAGAGGCGGCGGGTGAGTCCCCGTACAGAAGGAGTGCCGATGGCCACCGAAGTCCTCCCCGTTCCCGACCCCGGCCTCGTGCCCGCCCCCACCTCCGCGATACCCGTGCCGGCCGGGAACCCGCTGGTCGGATCGCTGTTCGACCTCACCCGCCGCCCGCTGCGCAGCTACCTCGCGGCCCGCCGCGACCACGGCGACGTGGTGCGCTTCCAGGCCGGGCCGCCCGGGCTGCGGGCCGACTTCTACGGGGTGTTCTCGCCGGAGGGCGTCCGCCAGGTGCTGGCGGGCGAGGCGGCCAACTTCCGCAAGGAGGACCCGTTCTACGACGAGCTCCGGAGCAGCGTCGGCAACGGGCTGCTGACCAGCCAGGACGCCGAGTACCAGCGCCAACGCCGAATGGTTCAGCCGCTGTTCACCCGGCGCCGGGTGGACGGCTACGCGGACGCGCTCGCGCAGGAGGCGCAGTCGCTCGCCGAGCGGTGGCGGGCGGTGCCCGGCGGGGTGGTGGACGCGGCGGACGAGACGTCCCGGTTCGCGCTGCGGGCGGTCGCGCGCATCCTCTTCGGCGCCGACGTGGAGGAGGCGATAGCGGTGGTCCACCGCAGCTTCCCGGTGCTCGGCGAGTACGTGAAGGAGCGCGGCTACGCCCCGGTCCGCCTCCCGCGCACCTGGCCGACGCCGGCCAACCGGCGCGGTGCCGAGGCCCAGCGGGCGCTGTACGGGGTCTGCGACCGGATCATCGCCGAACGGGCCGCGCGGGGCGGCGGCGACGAGGGCGCGGACGACCTGCTCACCCTGCTCGGCCGGGCCCGCGACGACCACGGCGAGCGGCTGGACCCGGCCGAACTCCGGGACCAGGTCCTGGTGTTCCTGCTCGCCGGGCACGAGACCACGGCCACCGCGCTGGCCTTCGCGCTGCACCTGCTGGCCAAGCACCCCGAGCAGCGGCGGCTCGCCCGCGAGGAGGCGCGGACCGTCCTGGCCGGGCGCGCGCCGACGGCGGCGGACCTGGACGCGCTCCCGTACATCACCCGGGTGCTGAAGGAGGCGATGCGGCTCTATCCGTCGGCGGCCCTGGGCGGGCGGCGGGCGGTCGAGGAGACCGTCATCGACGGGTACGTGATCCCGGCGGGGGCGCAGGTCGTCGTCGCGCCGCTGGTCACCCACCGGCACCCGGACCACTGGGAGGATCCGGAGCGCTTCGACCCGGACCGGTTCCTGCCGGAGGCGGAGCGGGCCCGGCACCGCTACGCCTGGTTCCCGTTCGGGGGCGGGCCGCGGGCCTGCATCGGGCAGCACTTCTCGATGCTGGAGGCGGTGCTGGCACTGGGGGTGCTGCTGCGGGACTTCGAGGTGGAGGCGGTGGACCGGAGGGTGGCGCTCGCCCAGGGGATCACGCTGCGGGCGGCGAGTCCGATGCGGATCCGGGTGACGGCTGACAGCTGACGGGGTTCAGCGAACAACGAACAGCGAACAGCGAACAACAGACAGCGGACAGATGACAGATTTCAAACTCTGTTATCTGTCTGTTGTCATCTGTGCGCCGTCCGCTGGGCAGACGACCGGAGCATTCGAACACATCACCCGGGTCTCGCGGGCAGCTTTTCAGATCTTTGTCTGACCGATTCCGGCCCCTCGATAGCGTCCCACGCACCCCAGGCCGGAAGCGCACATGCGGTTGGCATATGCCTTCGTATGCAGTCCGCCCGGCCCGGGGAGCCCGGGCGCACCGCGTACCGCCTCCGGGCCCGACCGGTCGACCGGAGGTCCCATGGGCACCATCAACCACCTCAGCTTCGGCTGGCTGACCCCCGCCCTCTCGTACCTGATGGCCTGCGCCGGCGCGGCCCTCGGGCTGCGCTGCACGCTGCGCGGCCTGGCCGCGAGCGGCCCGGCCCGGCGGAACTGGCTGGTCACGGCCGCCGCCGCGATCGGCTCCGGGATCTGGACCATGCACTTCGTCGCCATGTTCGGCTTCACCGTCGACGGCACCGAGCTGCGCTACAACGTGCCGCTGACCGTCCTCAGCCTCGTGGTCGCGGTGCTGGTCACCGGCCTCGGCCTGACCGTGGCCTGCTACGGCCGGCACCGCGGCCTCTCCCTGCTGTCCGGCGGCGTCACCACCGGTCTCGGCGTCGCCGCGATGCACTACCTGGGCATGGCCGCCCTCCGGATGCACGGTGGGCTGCACTACGACGCCGGGACGGTCGCGCTGTCCGTGCTGGTCGCGGTCGGCGCCGCCACCGCCGCGCTCTGGGCCGCCGTCACCATCCGCAACGTGTACGCGGCCGCGGCCGCCGCGATGGCCATGGGCCTCGCCGTCAGCTGCATGCACTACACCGGCATGGCCGCCGTCCACGTCCGGTTGGAACCGACCCGGACCGGCCTCGGTGGGGTCAGCCCGATGGAGTTCGTCTTCCCGCTCGCCGTCGGTCTCGGCTCGTTCCTCTTCCTCGCCTCGGCCTTCGTCGCGCTCTCGCCGACCGCCCAGGAGCGGGCCGGCTACCGGGAGGCCGGCGAGTTGGCCACCGAGGATCTGCCTGCCGGGCCCCCGTACCCCGAGTCCCCGTACCCCGAGCCCGCCCGGCAGGAGCTCGCCCCGGTCGAGGCCGGGCGGCGCGGCGGCGAACGGCACGGCCGCGCCGCCTGAGCCGCGCCCCCTCCAGCCCCCGCCCGCCTGCCCCCGCCCGCCTGCCCCCGCCCGCCTGCCCCCGTCCTCCAGCCTCTCCCTGCCCGAAAGGCTCCTCACCCATGCGAGAAGACCGCGGTACCGCCCCCGGTGCCCGTCGGGGTGCCCATGCCGGGCCGCCCGCCCGTCCACCGCGGCCCGGCCCGTGGCTGCGCGGCCTGCGCCCCCGGACCGTCCGCGCCCGGATCATCGCCCTGCTGATGGTTCCGGTCGTCTCCGTCATTGCCCTGTGGGGGTTCGCCACCGTCACCACCGCCCAGGGCGTCTGGGGCCTGATGCGCCAGCGCGACGCCCAGCGCACGCTGCTCACGCCGGTCGCGGAGACGGTCGCCGGGCTGCAAGCCGAACGCACGGCTGTCGGTCAGCTGCTGGCCGCCCCGGTGGCCGCCCCCAGCGCCGTCCGGGAGAGCGCCCTGCGCGAGGCGGCGGCGGCCACCGACCGGGCGCTCACTCCGCTGTTCCCGGACCCCCGCCGCCCCGACCGGGGCTACAACCGTGCCGATGCCCAGGGCCTGGGCGGGGACGCGGCCGCCCGGCTGGACGCGCTCGGCGGCTCCCTCGCCGCCCTGCCCGTCCTGCGCGACCGGGTCCTGGCCAGGAGCGTCGGCTGGCCCGAGGCGTACGCCGCGTACGGCGAGGCGGTGGACCGGGCGCTCGCCGCCGCCGGTGCCGTCGCGCCGCTCCAGGACCGCCGGGTGGCCGCCGACGCGCGGGTGCTGCTGGAGCTGGCCCGGTCCCGGGAACTGCTCGCCCGGGAGGACGCCCTGCTGCGCGCCGCCCAGCTGTCCGGCGGGCTCGGCGACGACCAGCTGCGGGAGTTCGCCGGCGCGGCCTTCGCCCGGCGCGAGTTCGAACGGGGCGCCGCCGCCGAGCTGAGCCCCGCCGACCGGGCGGCGCTGCTCGCCGTCACCGGCGGCCAGGACCACCGCGAGCTGGCCGGGTACGAGGACAGGGTGCGGACGGCCGCCGACGGCCGGACGGCGGTCGCGGCGGTGCCGGCCGACCGGTGGGCGATGGTCGCGGGCAATGTGGCCGGCGGCCTGCGGACCGTCGAGGACCAGGCCGGACGGCTCGCCGCCGAGCGCCAGGACCCGTACGCCCTGGGCCTGTTCACCCCGGCGGGGATGGCAGTGCTGCTCGGACTGGTCGGCGTGGTGGCCTCGTTGGTGATCTCGGTGCAGATCGGGCGCGGGCTGGTCACCGATCTGATCGGCCTGCGCAACTCGGCACTTGAGCTGGCTGGTCGCAAACTCCCGGCGACCATGCGGAAGTTGCGTGCGGGGGAGGAGGTGGACATCGAGGCCGAGGCGCCCCGGCCGGTGGGGCGGGGCGACGAGATCGGCCAGGTGCAGCGGGCGCTGGGCACCGTCCAGCGTGCGGCCGTCACGGCGGCGGTCGAGCGGGCCGAGGTGCTCTCCGGGGTCTCCGGTGTGTTCGTCAACCTCGCGCGCCGCAGCCAGGTCCTGGTGCACCGCCAACTCACCCTGCTGGACGCTATGGAGCGCCGCACCGACGACCCGTCCGAGCTGGCCGACCTGTTCCGCTTGGACCACCTCACCACCCGGATGCGCCGCCACGCCGAGGGCCTGATCATCCTCTCCGGGGCCGCTCCCGGGCGGGGTTGGCGTCGGCCCGTCCCGCTGGTGGACGTGGTGCGCGCGGCCGTCTCGGAGGTCGAGGAGTACGCCCGGGTCGAGGTCCACCCGCTGCCACGGGCCGCGGTGGTCGGCCACGCCGTCGCCGACCTCACCCACCTGGTGGCCGAACTCGTCGAGAACGCCACCGGGTTCTCCCCGCCGCACACCCGGGTGCACATCCGGGGCGAACGGGTCGGCAACGGCTTCGCGTTGGAGATCGAGGACCGCGGCCTCGGCATGGGCCCGGAGGTGCTGGCCTCGGCCAACCGCCGGATCGCCGCCGCAGAGCAGAGCGACCTCTTCGACAGCGACCGGCTCGGCCTGTTCGTGGTCAGCCGGCTCGCCCGGCGGCAGGACGTCAAGGTCTCGCTGGTGACCTCCGCGTACGGCGGCACCACGGCGGTGGTCCTGCTGCCGACCACGCTGCTGGCCGACGAGGCGGCCGAAGTGGAGGCGGAGGTGGGGGCGGAGGAGGCGCGGTACGGCTTCGAGCCGGTGCCGCCCCTGCCGCGCGCGGCGGCGCCGGGCGGCGTGGCGGTCGGGGCGGGACCGACGGAGCCGGTGTTCGCCGAGCGGGCACAGCACGGTGGCCCGGAGCGGGAGTTCACGCCGGTGCACGGTCACGCGGGGGAGCCGACGGGCGGTCCCAGCGGCGTCCCGAGCGGCGCCCTGAGCGGCGATCCGAGGCACCGGGAGCACCCGCGGGACAGGGCAGGTGACGGGCTTCCGGCGGCGGGTGGGCCGCCGCCGGAGGGTGGGGCGCTGCTGCCGTTCGGTGCCCGGGGCAGTGACCCCGGGCCGGTGCGCCGTACCCCCTACCGGGCCTCCGGTGCCCGGGTGGCCGGTCCGGCTGCGGACGGGGGCGCGGCTGCGGCCGCCCGTCCGCAGGCCGGGCCGCCGCAGCCGTACGGTGCGGAGCCGTACCGTACGGAACGCCGTTCGGAGCCGGTGCCCGGGCCTGGCTTGCGCGGTCCCCGTCCGGACAGTCAACGTCCGGACAGTCAACGACCGGACGGCCATCGACCGGACGGCCCCCAAGTCGATTCGGGCCCCGAGGAGTTGCCGCGCCGAACCCGCCAGGCGAGCCTCGCACCGCAGCTGCGCGAGGGCCCGGCCCGTCCGACCGCGCACAGTCGTCGTACGGCCGCCGCCACTGCGGCCGTGGCCTCGGCCGGCCCCGGCCCCGGCCCCGGGTCCGGCGACGGCTTCGGCGCCGCGGGCCGCAGCCCGGAGGAGGCGCGGGCGGCGATGTCGGCCTTCCAGAACGGATGGGCGCGCGGTCTGCACCCGGAGGTTCGGCGGGACGGGCAGCCCGCCGACGCTCCGCGGCCGCCGCGGGCGCGCCACCCCCAACCCCCGTCCCGACCCGAAGGAGAGCGTCCGTGATCGCCACCACCCACCGCGCGGGGGAGCTGAACTGGCTCCTCGACGAGCTGGTCCAGCGCGCCCCCGAGCTCCGCTTCGCCGTGATGCTCTCCGCCGACGGCCTGGCCATGGGCACCTCGGCCGGTCTGGCGCGGGAGGACGGGGAGCATCTGGCGGCCGTCGCCTCCGGCTTCCACAGCCTGGCCAAGGGCGCCGGCCGGCACTTCGGCGCCGGCGAAGTCCGCCAGACCATGGTCGAGTTGGAGGGCGGCTACCTGCTGGTCGCGGCGGCCGGGGAGGGCACCTGCCTCGCCGTGTTCACCACGGCCCGGGCCGACCTCGGCCTGGTCGCCTACGAGATGGCCAGGCTGGTCCGCCGGGTCGGGGAGCACCTGAGCTCCCCGCCGCGGACGGTGGGCGGCCGGTGAGTCCGGTGCCCCACCCGTCCCGGGGGCGACATCCCGAGCACCCGAGGGCCGAGCCCGACGGTCACCCCCGCAATCCGCTCGCGGCCGCCCACCGGGCCCGCTGGTACGACGACGACGCCGGGCCGCTGGTCCGCCCGTACGCGATGACCAGGGGGCGCACCGGGGCCGGGGAGCAGCGCTTCGACCTGATCGCCGTGGTGGTCGCCGAACTCCCCGACCCGGCGCTCGTACCAGACGCGCCCGAGCCGCCGGTCGGCCCGGAACAGGCGCGCATCCTCGCGCTGTGCCGGGGCACCCCGCTGTCCGTGGCCGAGCTGGCCGCCGAGCTCGACCTGCCGGTGGGCGTCGTGCGGGTGCTGCTCGGCGACCTGCTGGCGGCCGGGCTCATCCGGGTCCGCCGTCCCGTCCCGCCCGCCCTGCTCCCCGACGAGCGCATCCTCCAGGAGGTCATCCGTGGACTCCGTGCACTCTGACCACCCGTCCGACCTGCCTGATCCGTCGGTATCGTCCGACCCGTCCGATCCATACGGCCGGTCCGGTCCGTACGGCGGGTCGGACCCGTTCGATGCCGAGGATCCCGACGACGCCGTGCTGGCGCTCAAGATCCTGGTGGCGGGCGGCTTCGGGGTCGGCAAGACGACGCTGGTCGGCGCGGTCAGCGAGATCCGGCCGCTGCGCACCGAGGAGCGGCTGACCGAGGCCGGGCGGGAGGTGGACGACCTCGACGGCGTGGAGCGGAAGTCGACGACCACGGTGGCGATGGACTTCGGTCGGATCACCATCCGCGAGGGGCTGGCGGTCTACCTGTTCGGCACCCCGGGGCAGGACCGGTTCTGGTTCCTCTGGGACGAGCTGGCCCAGGGGGCGCTCGGTGCGGTGGTGCTCGCCGACACCCGCCGGCTGACCGACTGCTTCCCGGCCGTCGACTTCTTCGAGCACCGGGGCATCCCCTTCGTGGTCGCGGTGAACCGTTTCGCCGGGACACGGGAGTTCAGGCCGGAGGAGGTCGCCCGCGCGCTGGACCTGGACGCGGGTACGCCGGTGTTGTTGTGCGATGCGCGCCACCGGGCCTCGGGCAAGGAGGTGCTGATCAACCTGGTCGAGCACGCGGGCCGGGTGCACGCCGCCCGGCTGCTCGCGGACGTCTCTCCGGTGGGCTGAGGCGGCGGCGGGAGGTGTCGGCGGGCGGACGGCGTGCGGATGACAGCTGACAACTCACAACTAACAGATGACAGCTGACAGATTTCGAAATCTGTCAGCTGTCATCTGTCACCCGTCGACTCTCAGTGGTTCCGGGTCCGGCGGTTCAGCTGTGCCACTGGAACACGATCCGGGTCCAGCTGGACCCGGGGCAGTTGCCCCAGACCGCCCAGGCCTGCGGCCGCGCGCCGATCCACAGGCCGGTGCTCGACGAGCCGTCGGCACAGTAGGTGATGGTGCGCAGTCGTCCGGAGTAGACGTTGCAGGTCCCCTCCCAGCGCCAGCCGTAGTCGGCGGTGATGACGCAGCGGTAGGTCGCGGTCTCGACGGTGTTCCAGTCCGTGTCGGTCTTGGGGGTGATGGCCTGGGTCCGGACCGTCGCCGCGGCGGCCGGCAGGGCGGTGGTCCCGAGCACGCCGAGGGCGGCCGTGGCGGCCAGCCCGAACGTGGCGATCTTCCTGGCGATGCAACCTCGCACGGTGGTTCTCCTTGCTCAGGGGTTCTCGTCGGGCGGAGCCGTCCCCGGTCGCCGGGGTGTCCGCGCGGAGGTGAAGTCCCGCTTCCTGTGCGGTTGGTGACATGGTGCACACGAATGACTGCGCACAGTGAGACGACGAACTATGATGTGACCTGTGTCACAAGTCATTCGGTCGGCTCAAGACCCCTGTGGCCAGGGCGGACCGGGTGCTCGGGGTGCCGATTTCCGGGGAGAGCGGCATGGTGGATTGCAGCGGTCGAAATGCGGGCGGCGGACGGGAAGAGGGCTTCGGTCCGAGTGGGAGTAGCGGTCAATCGGCCGAATTCAACCGGGTGTTCACGGATCTCCTGCCCAGACTCCAGCAGGCGGCGGCCTCCCTCGCCGGCGGTCCGGTCGGCGCCGGGGACGTCGTCCACGAGGCGTACCTGCGGATCGCCCGCCGGCCGGAGCGCTTCCTCGGTCATCCGCAGCCGTACGCCTACGCGTTCACCACGATGGTGAACATCCTGCGCGACCAGTGGCGCCGGGAGCGCCGGCGGGTGTCGATGCCCGAGGTGCCGGAGGTGGGAGACGCCGTCGAGCGGGACCGGGGGGAGTCCGACCTCCGGTCCGGCGGGATGGCCGAGTTGCAGGCGCGCTGGGAGGTGGTCCGCCTGCTGGGCTTCCTGACCGTCAAGCAGGCCCGCGCGGTGGCGCTGGTGGACCTCGACGGCTACAGCGTCGACGAGGCCGCCGAGCTGCTCGGGCTGCACCGCAGCACGCTGGCCGTCACCCGGCGCCGCGCCCACGGCCGACTGCGCGCCGTCCTCCAGCGGGAACGCGAACGCGAGCGGGAGGCAGGGTGTGAACGCGAGCAGGAGCGGGGGTGCGAACAGGAGCGCGAGCGGGAGCACGAGCGGAGCTGAGGGTATGGCGGTGCGCGGGGCGGCGGGCGTACGAGCGCCGCCCCGACGCACCGAGCTGACGGCAAGTCAGCTGTTGCGCCGCCCCGGCCCGTACCCTGCGAATCGTGATCATCCACCAGCACGGCCGCCTGCGCGCACTGGCCGAGGACGGCCGCTGGCCCGAGTTGCTCGCCGCCTACCGGCAGGGCCGCGCGGCCGCCGTGGCGGAGGCGGGCGAGGAGGCCGCGGCCGTGCTGACCGCGCCGCTCGGCCACCTGATCGCCTACGCGGCGCCGCCCGAGCTGGCCGTCCGGCTGTTCGACCGGGACGGCGGCGCGGGGACGGCCGCCGGAGTGGCCGACCACGACGCCGGCCCGCTCTGGGAGGTGCTGGCGACCCGGCACTCCTGGCTGCGGCTGGCCCCGCTGCTCGGTCCGGTCCCGGTGCGACGGCTGGTCGCGCACACCCGGGCGCTGCTCGGCGAGGACCTCTCGTACGGGGCCGAGCCCGACCCGGAGGGTGTGCCGCTGCGCCTGGAGCCGTGGGAGGCGGCGGGCTGGGACGAGGCGGCCCGGGTGCGCGAGTACCTGCCCGGCGGGGGCGCGCGCAGTGCGCTGCTGACCCTGCCGGCCAGCCGGGAGGGCCTGGGCGAGGTGGAGCTGCCGCCGGTGGCGCGGTCGGCCGGACGGCCGGACGGGCCACCGGTCACCCGGGCCCTGGAGGGGCTGGGCGCGCTCGCGCCGTGGGCGGAGACGGCCTGCGTGCGCGGTCAGGCCCCGGCGGCGGCCGCCCTGCTGGCCCGCGACCGGCGGGTGGTCGGCGGGTACCTGCCGTTCGCGCTGGTCTACCCGGCGCTGGTGCGGTCCGCCGCCCTGGAGCGGGCGCGGGGCTGCGCGCACGGGAGGCTGGGGCTGTGGCGGGCGCTGGCCGCGATGGCCGGGGCGGACGGCCTGGACGGTCCGGACGGGGCAGGCGGGGCAGGCGGGGCAGGCGGGGTGGACCGGGGCGAGGTGAACGCGCTGGTGGACCGGATGCGCTGTTTCACCTGGCAGGAGCCGTCGGCCGGGCTGCACCATCTGCACGTCGTGCTGGAGGACCCGGTCGGCGGGGTGTCCTGGGTGGTCAGCGGCTCGCAGGACCTGTGACGAGCGGGCCGGGTACCTGTCCGGGCCCGACCGGGAACGTCGGCCGGACGGAAAAACGAGGACCCCCGGTCCGGCGCCGTTTCCGGGGGTTGGTGGGGGCGCCGGACCGGGGGAGTACGGGGGTCGCTGCCGGGGTCAGACCCCGGCGGTGGCCGCGCCCTGGGTGGCGGTGCCCCGGGTGGGGACAGCCTCGGGGGCGGTCTCGGGGGCGGTCTCGGGAGTGGCCTCGGGGGCGTCGGCCGTGGGGCCGTCCGACGCGGCGGCGGGACCGGAGGCCGCACCGTGGGAGTCGACCAGCGTCAGCTCGTCGAACGGCAGCTCACCGGCCAGCACCCGCCGGGCGCGCTCGGCGTCGATCTCGCCGGTCCAGTGCCCGATCAGCACGGTCGCGACGGCGTTGCCCGCGAAGTTGGTGAGCGCGCGGGCCTCCGACATGAAGCGGTCGATGCCGACGATCAGGCCGACCCCGTCCACCAGCGCGGGCTTGTGCGACTGGAGCCCGCCCGCGAGGGTGGCCAGGCCGGCGCCGGTGACCCCGGCCGCGCCCTTGCTCGCGATCACCATGAAGACCAGCAGCGAGAGCTGTTCGCCGAGCGACATCGGCTTGTCCATCGCCTCGGAGATGAAGATCGACGACATGGTCAGGTAGATGGCGGTGCCGTCGAGGTTGAAGCTGTAGCCGGTCGGCACGGTGATGCCGACGACCGGGCGGCTGACGCCCAGGTGCTCCATCTTGGCGATCAGGCGGGGCAGCGCGCTCTCGGAGGAGGAGGTGGAGAGGATCAGCAGGAACTCGCGGCCGAGGTACTTCAGCAGCGCGAACACGTTGACCCCGGCGACCAGGCGCAGCAGCGTGCCCAGCACCACGACGACGAAGAGCACGCAGGTGACGTAGAAGCCGATCATGATGACGGCCAGGCTCTTCAGCGCGGCGGTGCCGGTGGCGCCGACCACGGCGGCCATCGCACCGAAGGCGCCGACCGGCGCGACCCACATGATCATCGACATGACCCGGAAGACCAGCCGCTGCACGTGCTCGATCCCGCGCAGCACCGGCGCGCCGGCCGGGCCCATCGCCTGGAGGGCGAAGCCGGTGAGCAGGGCGACCAGCAGGGTCTGGAGCACCTTGCCCTGGGTCAGGGCGGAGAACAGCGTCTCGGGGATCATCCCGAGCAGGAAGTCGGCGGTCGACTGGGCGCCGCCGGCGGCCGCCTGGGCGTGGCCGGACTTGGCGAGCGCGGCGGTCAGGTGCAGGCCGCCGCCGGGCTCCAGCAGGTTGCCGACGACCATGCCGATGGCCAACGCGACGGTCGACATGGCGAGGAAGTAGCCGAGGGCGAGGCCGCCGACCTTGCCGACCTTCGCGGCCTTGGTCACCGAGCCGATGCCCAGGACGATGGTGCAGAAGATCACGGGGCTGATCATCATCTTGATCAGGTTGACGAAGCCCGTGCCGATCGGCTTCAGCTCCACGGCGAAACCGGGGGCGGCCAGGCCGACCACCACACCCGCGACCACCGCGGCGATCACGGCGATGTAGAGGTAGTGGGTCCGGTCCTTGCGTCTGGGTCCCGCCGCCGCGGCGGCTCCAGTGATCGACATCTGCGGCTCCCTTGCCGTGCAGTCCTGGTGGCCCCGGGGGGATGGGCCGCTCTGACTATGGGCTCCGAGGTGACGGAGGTCACGTTTGCGTTCATAGAGTTCATGAACGGCGCGGGCGGCCCGGCTGTCCGACCCGGCTGTCCGACCCGGCTGTCCGACCCGGATGTCCGGCCCGGAGGCCCGGCCCGCGAACGGTGCGGCCCGCGAACGGTGCGGGCCGGACGGCCCTCGGGGGCGCCCGGGGGCGTGGTGCACACTGGCAGGCATGTCCGAGCGCACCGCCCCCACCGCCCCGCGCCGCCGTTCGCACCGGCCGACGGGCCGCGGTCCCCGGCGGCTGGTCCGCAGCCTGGCCGGGCAGCTGTTCGTCGTCCAGGTGGTGATCGTCGCCGCCGTGGTCGCCGGTGGCGCGGTGCTCGCGTACCTCTTCACCGCCGACCGCGCCGAGGACGCCGCCCGTCGCCAGGTCACCGCGGTCGCGCACGCCGTCGCCGACTCGCCGTCCGTCCGGGCCGCCGTCGGCGCCCCCGACCCGACCGCAGCGCTCCAGCCGTACGTCGAGCAGGTGCGGGCCGACACCGGGGTCTCCTTCATCACCGTCATGGACACCGACGGCGTGCGCTGGACGCACCCGCTGCCCGAGCAGATCGGCCGGACCTACCTCGGGCACATCGACTGGGCGCTCGCCGGGCAGACCCGCAGCGAGACGTACACCGGCACGCTCGGCCCGTCCGTGCGGGTGGTCGCCCCGGTGTGGGACGAGCGGCACCGGGTGGTCGCGCTGGTCAGCGCGGGCCTCACGGTGGAGTCGATCTCCGCGCAGCTGAGCGGTCCGCTGCTCGCCCTGGTGGGGGTGGCGGTCGCCGCGCTCGCGGTCGGCGGCGTCGGCACCTATCTCGCCAACTCCCGGCTGCGGCGGCACACCCATGGGATGGGGCCGGACCAGCTGAGCCACCTCTACGAGTACCACCAGGCGACCCTGCACGCGGTGCGCGAGGGACTGGTCCTGCTGGACCGCTCGCACCGGGTGGTGCTCTGCAACGACGCCGCCCGTGAACTGCTCGGTCTGACCGGCGACCTGGACGGTCGACCGGTGGTGGAACTGGGCCTGCCGGAGGCGCTGGTGGCGGCCGTGCTGGGGGAGGAGCCCGTCCGGGACGAGGTGCACCTGACCGCCGAGCGCGTCGTGGTGCTGAACACCTCCACCATCGGCACCGGCCCCGGCCTCGGCCGTGTGGTGACCCTCCGGGACCACACCGAACTCCAGGCGCTCAGCGGGGAGTTGGACTCGGTGCGGTGCTTCACCGAGGCGCTCGGCGCGCAGGCGCACGAAGCCGCCAACCGGTTGCACGCGGTGGTCTCGCTGATCGAACTCGGCCGCCACGAACAGGCGGTGGAGTTCGCCACCGCCGAACTCGAACTCGCCCAACAGCTCACCGACCGGGTGGTCGCGGCGGTGGGCGAGCCGGTGCTGGCCGCGCTGCTGCTCGGCAAGGCCGCCCAAGCCGCCGAACGGGGCGTGGAGTTGACGCTCACCGAGGACAGCCGGATCGACGACGGGGTGCTGCCGCCCGGCCTCTCCGCACGGGACCTGATCACCGTCCTCGGCAACCTGATCGACAATGCCGTGGACGCCGCCATCGCCGGCGCGGCCGAGAGCCCCGTCCCGCCGGAGGTCACCGTCACGGCGCGGATCGCCGGCGGTCGGGACTGCACCGGCGGGGATGGGGGTAACGGCGCCGGGGTGCCCGGCGCCTGCCTGCTGCTGCGGGTCGCCGACACCGGCGCGGGGATCGACCCGGGCGCGGTCGAGGACGTCTTCCGGCGGGGCTGGAGCACCAAGCAGGACGGGCACGGGCTCGGGCTGGCGCTGGTCGCCCAGACCGCCCGGCGCAACGGCGGCACCGTCGAGGTCGGACGGGAGCGCGGCGCGGTGCTCACGGTGCGGCTGCCGCTGGCCGGACGGCCGGGCGGGCCGGGAGGGCCCGGTGGCGAGCCGGGGGAGCCCGCCGACCGGCCCGGTGGGTCGAGCGGTCGGGAGCGGGAAGGGGCCCTGGCGTGAACGGCACCGCCCACACAGCCGCCGCCGGGGCGGGGATCTCCGTCCTGGTGGTCGAGGACGACCCGGTGGCCGCCGCCGCGCACACCCTCTACGTCCGGCGGGAGCCCGGCTTCCACGCCGCCGGGACGGTCCACAGCTGCGCCGACGCGCTGCGCTTCCTGGACCGGGCCCGCGCCGCCGGGACGCCCGTCGACCTCACCCTGCTCGACCTCTACCTGCCGGACGGCCACGGGCTCCAGCTCTGTCGTACGCTGCGCGCGGCCGGCCACAGCACCGACGTCATCGCGGTGACCTCGGCCCGCGACCTCGCGATGGTCCGGCAGGCGGTCTCGGCCGGCGTCGTGCAGTACCTGCTGAAGCCGTTCAGCGCGGCCGCCCTGCACGACCGGCTGGAGCGCTACGCCCGCTACCGCGACAGCCTCGGGCGCAGCGGGGAGGCGACCGGGCAGGAGGAGGTCGACCAGGCGTTCGCCCTGCTCCGCACGCCGGAGCGCAGCACCCTGCCCAAGGGGCTGAGCGCGCCCACCCTGGACACCGTCGCCTCGGTCCTGCGCGAGGCGGCCACCGGGTTGTCGGCGGCGGCCGCGGGCGCGGCGGCCGGGGTCTCCCGGATCACCGCGCGGCGCTACCTGGAGCACCTGGTGGAGACCGGGTGCGCGGTGCGGGAGCCGCAGTACGGGAGCGTCGGGCGGCCGGAGCTCTGCTACCGGTGGCGGCACCGGACCTGAGGGGCGGGGCCCGAGGAGCCGGGCCTGAGGAACCGGACCTGCGGGGCCGGGGCCCGACCGTCGGGTTCGGCCGGTGCGGGCCGGGCCGTGACCTTTCCGCGCGGCGCTCGTTGGAGGAACCGGGGGAGGTTCACTCACTCGGGTGGTTCTGGGACCCCGAGGGCATTCAGCCAGGTCAAGGGCAGTAAAGTTAGGCTTACCTAACTTCCCCTGGGGGTTTCTCGTGTCGCTCGCTGCCGTACCCGTCCAGGCCGCCTCCGGAGCCCCGGCCGCCGGTGAAGCCATCCTGCGCCGTCAGCGCGTCCGCGAGTCCGCAGCCAGAACCTACGCCCGCTCCTTCCCGATCGTCCCGGTCCGCGCCCACGGCATGACCGTCGAGGGCGCCGACGGGCGGCGCTACCTGGACTGCCTCTCCGGCGCCGGCACGCTCGCCCTCGGCCACAACCACCCGGTGGTGCTGGAGGCGATCCGCCGCACCCTCGACAGCGGCGCCCCGCTGCACCTGCTCGACCTCGCCACCGCCGAGAAGGACGACTTCACCAGCGCGCTCTTCGAGAGCCTGCCCGCCGAGTTCGGCGCCCGCGCCCGGGTGCACTTCTGCGGACCGGCCGGGACGGACGCCGTCGAGGCCGCGCTCAAGCTGATGCAGACCGCCACAGGCCGCTCCGGCGCGCTCGCCTTCACCGGCGCCTACCACGGCATGACCGCCGGCGCCCTCGCGCTCACCGGCAATGTCGCGGTCAAGGAGCCGCTGCCGAGCGGCGGCGAGGTCGCCCGGCTGCCCTACCCGTACGGCTACCGCTGCCCGTTCGGGGTCGGCGGCGAGGCGGGCGCGGACCTCGCCGCGACCTACGTGGAGCGGCTGCTGGACGACCCCTCGGGCGGTGTGGTCGCGCCCGCCGCGATGATCCTGGAAGCCGTCCAGGGCGAGGGCGGGGTCGTCCCCGCGCCCGACGGCTGGCTGCGCGCGATGCGCCGGATCACCGCCGAGCGCGGCATCCCGCTGATCGTCGACGAGGTGCAGACCGGAGTCGGCCGCACCGGCGCGATGTGGGCGATCGAGCACAGCGGCATCGTCCCGGACGCGATGGTCCTCTCCAAGGCCATCGGCGGCAGCCTGCCGCTCGCCGTCGTCGTCTACCGCGAGGACTACGACGGCTGGCGGCCCGGCGCCCACACCGGCACCTTCCGCGGCAACACCCTCGCCATGGCCGCCGGGGCCGCGACGCTGCGCCACGTCGCGGCGAACGGGCTGGTCGAGCGGGCCGCCGTCGTCGGCGAGCGGATGGCGGCCCGGCTGCGCGAACTCGCGGCCGAACTGCCGGTGATCGGCGACGTGCGCGGCCGGGGGCTGATGCTCGGGGTCGAACTGGTCGACCCGGCGGCGGAGCCCGACGCGTGCGGCGCCCGGCCGGCCGACCCGGCGCTCGCGGTGCGGGTCCGGGAGGCGTGCCTGGCGCGGGGGCTGATCGTCGAGCTCGGCGGGCGCCACGACGCGGTGCTGCGACTGCTCCCGCCGCTCACCATCACGGACGAGCAGGTGGCGGCGGTGCTGGAGCGGCTGGCGGAGGCGATCGCGGCGGCGTCCACGGGCGGGCCGACGGGCGGGCCGACGGGCGGTTCGGCGAGTGGTTCGGCGGGCGCGCCGACGGTGCGGGGCAACCGGTGAGCGGGCCCGGATCCGGCCCCGTCGGGCTCCCCCGGGACGGCGCCGCCACCGACGCCCTGGCGGGCGGCGCGGCCGGTCCTGGCGCGCTCGGACCGCTGCTGGCCACCGTCCTCGACTCCCTGGAGACGGGCGCCGCCATGCGCTCCGGACCGGTGCCGGCGGGCAGCCCGGCCGAGATCGCCGCACTCGTCGACGAGGCCCTGGCCACCGACGACGGACCAGGCGCCCTCGCCCGGCTCACCCAACTGCTCGCCTACGGCGCCGCCGACCCCGCCGACCCGGCCTGCGCCGCGCACCTGCACTGCCCGCCGCTGGCCGTCGCCGCCGCGGCGGACCTCGCGGTCAGCGCCCTCAATCCCTCCCAGGACTCCTGGGACCAGGCCCCCGCCGCCACCGCCCTGGAGAGCACGCTGCTCGCCGAGATCGCCGGGCTCGTCGGCTACGACCCGCAGCGCGCCGCCGGCGTCCTCACCTCCGGCGGCACCGAGTCCAACCTCATGGGGCTCATGCTGGCGCGCGACCAGAAGCTCGACGGCATCGTGGAGCTGGACGGCATCCCGGCCGGCGTCCGGCCCTGCATCCTCGCCTCCGAGGCCGCGCACTTCTCCGTCCAGCGCGCCGCCGCCCTGCTCGGCCTCGGCGAGCGGGCCGTCATCCCCGTCGCGGTCGACCGCGGGCTGCGGTTGCGGGAGGACGAACTGGAACGGGCGATGGCCGAGGCCAGCTGGGCCGGACGGACCCCGATCGCCGTGGTCGCCACCGCGGGCACCACCGACACCGGAGCCGTCGACCCGCTCTCCGCCGCCGCCGACCTCGCCGGCCGCTACGGCGCCTGGCTGCACGTGGACGCCGCGTACGGCGGCGGGGCGCTGCTCTCCGACCGGCTCGCCCCACTGCTCGACGGCATCGCCCGCGCCGACTCGGTCTCCCTCGACTGGCACAAGCTCGGCTGGCAGCCGGCCGCGGCCGGGGTCTTCCTGGTGCGCCGCGCCGAGACCTACGTCTCGCTCGCCCGCCGCGCCGAGTACCTCAACCCGGTCGACGACGAGCAGGCCGGCTACCCCAGCCTGCTCGGCCGCTCGCTGCGCACCACCCGCCGGGCCGACGCCTTCAAGCTCGCCGTCACCCTGCGCACCCTCGGCCGCGACGGACTCGGCCGCCTGGTCGACTCCTGCCACGACCTCGCGCTCGCCGCGGCCGACGCCGTGCGCGCGGACCCGGCGCTCGAGCTCTACGCCGAGCCGGTGCTGACCGCCGTCCTTTTCCGCTACCGGCCGCCCGGCGTGACGGACGAGGCCGCGCTGGACGAGGTGAACGGCCGGCTGCGGCGCCTGCTGCTGCGCACCGGCCGGGCGGTGGTCGGCCGCACCGAACTCCCGGGCGACGGTCCGGGCCGGGTCCGGTTGAAGCTCACACTGCTGAACCCCCACACCACGGTGGGGGAGGTCGGCGCGCTGGTGCGGGAGGTGGTGGGCGCCGGCCGCAAGGTCGCGGGCGAGCGGGCGGGGTAGGGCCGACGGGGGTTCCGCGGGGGCTCCGGGCGGGCGGGCCCCGGCGTCAGCCGGCGAGGAGGATCGACCGGGTGAGCTCCCAGGTCTCGGGGTCGGCGGCGACCAGGAGGCCGTCCTCGCAGCCGGGGGCCTCCGGGCGGTACGGGGTGCCGTCCGGGCGGGCGGAGACGCCGCCGGCCTCGGTGACCAGGAGGGAGCCCGGGGCGTGGTCCCAGGGGAGGGTGCGCCAGTAGAGGAGGAAGTCGAAGCGGCCGTCGACGACGTCCGGGTACTCGATCCCGGCGGCGTGCCGACCGGGGGAGATCTCGCCGAAGGCCGCGATGTTGTCCTGGAGCCGGCGGCGGTGCGCGGCGTCGAGGTAGCGGCTCTTCACCGAGCCGCGCAGCTTCGCGACGTCCTTCGGTGCCGGGGGGCGGGTCAGGCGCACGCCGTCGCGCCAGGCGCCGGAGCCCAGCTCGGCGCAGTAGGCGGTGGCGGTGGCGGGCTGCCAGATCCAGGAGGCGACGGTCCGGCCGGAGCGGACCAGGGAGCACATCACGGCGTACTCGGGTCTGCCGGCGACGAAGTTGGCGGTGCCGTCCACCGGGTCGACCAGCCAGGCGGCCGGCTCGTCGTGGAGGGCCAGGGCGAGCGACGGGTCGGCGGAGACCGCCTCCTCGCCGACCACGGGGACGGGCAGCAGCTCGTGCAGTCGACGGGCGATGATCGCCTCGGCCTCGCGGTCGGCGACCGTGACGATCTCGCCGGGGGCCTTCTCCATCACCTCGCCGGCGGCCAGCGCCCGGAAGCGCGGCTCCACCACCTCGGCCGACGCCTCGGCGAGTATCTCCGCCACCTTGTCCATCAGCACGTTCGCGCTCCCTTCGCTGCCTACCACTCTCCCACGAGCGGAGGAAGGGGGCGGCGGCGGTCCGGGGCGGTGGAACGGCTGACGGCCTACGGTTGATGGCCAACAGATGACAGCTGACAGATAACAGCTGACAGATAACAGCTGACAGATTTCGAAATCTGTCAGCTGTTCGCCCCCGGCCGTCGACGGCCACTTCGGCGCGTCCACGCCTGCGGCCTTCGGGCCACTTCGGCCGGCGGGACCGGTGAGCCGACCGGTGGAGTTGGGCATGGTCATCGGGTGCGGTGATGCGTTGTAAGGTGAGCCTCACCTTAATCGATCATGCGGAATCGATCTCGGGAGTGCCCATGGTTCCCGGAACACCCCTGCCCGTAGCACCCTGCGCGTCCTCCGCGCTGGTCGCCGACTACCGGCGGCTGCGGGAGCTCTGCCCGGTGCTGGAGCTGCGCCTGCTCGACGCCGCCGAGCCCGCCCCGGGCGCCGCCGACGGCTGGCACTCCGGAGCCGAACTCGCCACCGACGAACGGTTGCTGGCCGCCGTCCTGGCGGGTGCGGAGGCCCGCATCGCCGACGAGCACGGCCGCGCTCCGCGACCGCACGTCACCGCCTCCCGGCTGCTCCACCACTACGTTTGGTCGGCCTGCCTGCTGATCGCCGGCCCCTGGTACCTCGCCCGCCGGGTCCCCGTCGTCGACCCGGCCGACCTCTGGCTGCACGCCCCCACCGGCGCGCTCGCCCTGCGCCAGCGCGGGTACGTCACCCTCCCCGGCGACGACGAACTGCGCGCCGAGCTGCGGGCCGCCGTGGTCGCGCACCTCGGACCGGTGCTCGCCGCGTTCGCCGGTCCCACCCGGCGCCGCGACCGGGCGCTCTGGGGCATGGTGACGGACGATCTGGCCTCCGCCCTCTGGTACCTGGGGCGGATGCTCGGCGAGGAGGGTGCCGCCGTCGCCGCCGCAGGGGAGGGCGCAGTCGCCGCAGTCGCCGAGGAGGACGCCGCCGTCGCCGCCGCCGAGGCCGTCCTGCCCGGCGGCACCCTGCCGCTCCCCGGCGGCGCCGACTTCCGCCGCCTGCACACCCCCGACGGGCGCGCCCACCACACCCGCACCCGGCTCGCCTGCTGCCTCTACTACGCGGTCGGGCCCGCGGCCACCGCCTGTCTGACCTGCCCGAGGACCTCCGACGAGGAGCGGCTGCGGCGGCTCTGACGGTCCGTCCACAGCCGGGCCGCGCAGCCTGGTTCGCTGTCAGTGGCATCGGCTATGGTCGCCGACATGATCGATTCCACCACGCGGGTCCGGATCGCCCGCCCCTCGCGCGACATCGCGGCGGCCGAGCGCTTCTACGTCGACGCCCTCGGCCTCGCCGTGCAGTGGCGCAGCACCGAGCGGGTGTCCGGCGAGCACGACCTGCTGATGGTCGGTCCGCCCGGCGGCAGTTGGCACTTCGAGCTGACGCACGACCCGGAGCGGCCGCTGGAGCCCACCCCGACGGTGGACGACCTGTTCGTCGTCTACCTCGGCGCCCCGGTGGACGAGGCACTGGTCGCCCGGCTGGAGGAGGCCGGCGGCACCCGGGTCGCGTCCCACAACCCGTACTGGGACGAGCACGGCGTGACGATAGCCGACCCGGACGGCTACCGGCTGGTGCTCTGCTCCCGCACCTGGGGGGCCTGAGCCTCAGGCTCCCGGGGCGCCCGGCCGGCCGTACCCGTTCCGATCCCCTCGCGCTCCGCGGGGCCGGGCGCACGTCCTCCGGCCCCGCCGGGCAGCACCGCCACGCCCCGGTCCAGGTCCACGCCGAAGTGCGGCGGCGCCCCGGCCTGTTCGTCGTCCCGGAGCACGAGCTGCTCCCGCTTCTGCTCGACCTGCACCTGCTTGCCCGGGCTGAACAGCGCGTGCAGCTCCTCCAGCCCGCCGGCACCCGTCCCCACCCCGGGCCCGCGCCGCCGCGGCCGCGACGAGGACTCGTCCTGGACCTGCCACACCGCCAGCAGCACCAGCCCCAGCACCGCCGCGACCGTCGCCGCCACACCCACGATCCACCCCATGCCCGCTCAACGCGCGCACGGGGCCACGGCGTTCCCCCGGGCGCACACGTGGGCGCGCCGCGGGTACGTCGCGGGTTCAACGCGGGTTCGACGCGGCCGCACTGTGGCGTAAAGCGCACGGGCGGGCGGCTGGTCCACCGGATACGCTGCCGGACGAATCGGAAGGAGCACCCTCACCATGCTCGTGCGCGGAACCCTCGTGGACATCCCGACGGCGGACGGCACCGCCGACGCCTACCTCGCCCACCCCGACGACGGCCGGGCCCACCCGGGCGTCATCCTCTTCACGGACGCCTTCGGCCTCCGGCCGCACGTGGAGGGCATGGCCGACCGGCTGGCCGCGGCCGGGTACGCCGTACTCGCCCCCAACCTCTTCTACCGCGCCGGCCGCGCGCCGGTCTTCGACCTGCCGGAGCGCATCGACCTGGAGCAGGCCGACGAACTCTTCGGCCGGATCTTCCCGCTGATCGAAACGCTCACCCCGGACGCGAACTCCCGCGACGCGGACGCGTACCTGCGCTGGCTCGCCGAGTCCCCGCTGGTCCAGGACGGCCCGGTCGGCCTGACCGGCTACTGCTTCGGGGCCATGCTGGCGCTGCGCGCCGCCGCCAGCCACCCGGACCGGATCGCCGTCGCGGCCGGGTTCCACGGCGGCAGGCTCGCCACCGACAGCCCGGACAGCCCGCACCTGGGCGCCGACCGGATCACCGCGGAGCTGTACTTCGGCCACGCGGACGAGGACCCGTCGCTGCCGCCCGAGCAGATCGACCGGCTCGCCGCGGCCCTCACCGCCGCCGGTGTCCGGTACCGGGCGGAGGTCTACGCCGGCGCCCCGCACGGCTACACCCAGGCCGACACCAACCGCTACGACGCGGTGGCGGCCGAGCGGCACTGGGAGGCGCTGCTCGGGCTGCTGAAGCGGGCCCTGCCTGCCTGAGGGGCCGTCGGAGAACTGTCCGGGGCCGGTCTGATGATTGCCTGAGACCGGTACCGGACAGGTCTGAGGACTGCCCGAGGCCGCTCGCAGGCCGGTCGGAACCAGGCCCGGGGGAACGGGGCCGAACGAGGGATCCAGGGGGACGGCACATGAACACCAGTCAGGGCACGCGGGGAAAGCCCGCCGGGCCGGGTCCGCGGAGCGTCCAGGAGGCCGTCGCCCGGGCGCTCGGCGAGCACCTGCCCGGCGGCGTGCGCACCGGCGAACTGGACCGGGACGGACGGGCGTTGCGCTGGGTGGAGGCCGGCCGGGGCGGCGCCGTGCCGGTGGTCCTGATCGCGGGCGCCGGGACGTCGGCGCTCACCTGGTCGGCCGTCCTGCCCGAACTCGCCCGGTACGGGAGGGTCGTGGCGTACGACCGGGCCGGGCTGGGGGCCAGCGAGCCCGAGCGGTCCACCGCCCCGAGGCTGAACGGCCAGCTCGCCGACCTGGCCGCCCTCGTGCGGCACCTGGACGCGGGCCCGGCCCTCCTGGTCGGGCACAGCTGGGGCGGCCAGCTGGCCCAACTCCTCGCCTGGCAGCGGCCGGAGCTGGTGGCCGGGCAGGTGCTCGTGGATCCGGCGCACGAGGAGTTCCAGCCGCGGTCCATCCAGGTCGCCGAGGCCGTGCTGAACCGGCTCTGGCTGTACCGGCTCTGGCTGTACCGGACGGCGCTGTCGCCGACCTCGCCCGAACCGGAGGAGCCGCTCGCCCGGGCCGAGGCGGCCGTGATCGCGCACCGGCACCAGCGGCGTGCCCTCCTCGCCGAACTGGGGCTGACCGCCGCCGCCGTCCCCGAGCTCCGTCGTCGCCGCGCCGGGGCTCCGCCGACCGAGGCGCCGCTGGCCGTCCTGAGCGCGACCCGGGGGCTGCCCAGGGCGATGCGCGTCCGCTGGACCGCCCTGCAGGCGGGTGTCGCGAGGAGCGCCGTCCGGGGGACGCACGGCACGGTGCTCGGCGCCGGTCACGCCATCCAGGCCGACCGGCCCCAGGCGGTCGTCTCGGCCGTCCGGGAAGTCGCGGACCGTGCTCGATATTTCCTCAAGGACTGACAACTCGTGCCCAATTCCTTTTCGGACCTGCACGACTGAGTCCACGACACCCTCTGGCACACTGTGTGCCGACGACCCGCGGGGGTGGGGTCATGACACGGGGGAGCAGGGGTATGAGCGGCGCGGGCACCGTGCTCGGCGGGCGGTACGAGCTGGTCGAGAAGATCGGCGGCGGCGCCATGGGCTCGGTCTGGAAGGCCGAGGACACCGTGCTGGCGCGAAGGGTCGCGGTCAAGATCCTGCGCTCGGAGCTGCTGGAGGACGACACCTCCGCCCAGCGCTTCCGCCGCGAGGCCCAGCTGGTCGCCGCGGTCGACCACCCCGGTGTGGTGGGCGTCCACGACTACGGCGAGAGCGGCGGGGACGGCGAGGAGCGCTGCGCCTACATCGTCATGGAGCTGATCGACGGCCGTCCGCTGGACCGGGTGCTCAAGGACACCGGACCGATGGGCGTCGAGCGCACACTCGACCTGGTGGCCGGAGCCCTGGACGCGCTGCACGCCGCGCACCAGCGGGAGATCGTCCACCGGGACATCAAGCCGTCCAACCTGATGGTGCGTTCGGACGGCCGGGTGGCCATCACCGACTTCGGCATCGCCCGGGCGCTCGCCAGTACCAAGCTCACCGCCCCGTTCGCGATCATCGGCACCGCGCTCTACATGTCCCCGGAGCAGGCCGAGGGCGTGAACCTCGGACCGGCCACCGACCTGTACTCGATCGGCGTGGTCTGCTACGAACTGCTGGTCGGCGAGCCGCCGTACTCCGGTGACGGGCCGCTCCAGATCGCGCTCAAGCACGTCAACCAGCCGGTGCCGGAACTGCCGGACACCTTTCCGGCGCCGGTACGGGCACTGGTCGCCCGGGCGCTCGCCAAGAAGCCCGAGGAGCGGTACGCGGACGCGGCGGAGATGGCGAGGGCGGTCCGGGCGGCGCTCGCGGGGGAGGGCTTCGCCGGCGGCGGGCAGACGCCGGGGAAGACCGGCGCGGCCGACAGCGGGACCCTCCCGCTCCGGCCCGGTGCGGGCCCGGCCGCCGAGGGCGGTGCCGCGGAGCCCGCGAAGGACGGTGCGGCGGGGCCGGCCCAGGGCGGCGCGGCCGTGGCGCTGGTCAAGGGCGGGGCGGTGGTGGTGCCCGCCGCGGGTGGCGCCCCGGCACCGGACGAGGTGGCGAAGGTGGAGCCGCAGGCGCAGACCGAACCCGGTCGGCGGCGGTCCCGGCGCACCCTGCTGGTGCCCGTCGTCATCCCCGTGGTCATCTCGATGGGCACGGCGACCGTCCTGCTGGTCGACCGCGGGGCCGGCGGCACCGACGCGGCCCAGTCGCCCGGCGCCCAGCCGACCGTGGTGGTCACCGCCCCCGTGACCCCGGGCACCGCGACCTCGGCGCCCGCGACCACCACCGCGCCGACCACCCCGGCGCCGACCGACACCCCGGCGGCCACCCCGGGCCCCGACCAGCCGGCTCCCGGCGCCGCCCAGAACCAGCCGCAGGTCCCCGTCCCGCCGGTGCCGGCCGCCGGTGGTCAGGGCGGCAGTGGCGGTTCGGGCGCCTCGGCCGGTTCGGGTGGTGCCCGGACCGGTGGTACGGGCGCGGCCGCCGGCGGGGCGTCGTCGGCCGGTCAGGGGAGCCAGCCCGGCGGCGGCAACCCGCCCAACCCGCCAGCCAATCAGAACCCGCAGCCTCCGGCTCAGAGTGCCAACGGCGGGACCACCAGCGTCCCGCAGAGCCCGCCCCGGCCCGCGTCCTGCGGCGGCACCAGCTGGAGCACCATCGTCAGCGCGAAGGACGGCCGCGCGATCGGGATGCGCGACGACAACCTGAACGGCGACAACCCGATCGTCGTCGGCGGTCACGCGCAGTACGGCTGGGTGCGCTCGACCAACCCCGGCATGTGGATCCTGTTCAACGCCTGCAACAACGGCGGCCCGCAGCTGGTCCAGACGATGGACGGGAAGGTCGTGCTGAGCAACGGCTTCAGCATCCTCACCAACTGGACTATGCACAGTGGCAGTTCGGCCGGCTCGTACACGCTGGGCGACTACCAGAACCGGTCCTGCATGACCAACAACGGCCCCGGCAGCGCCGTCACCATGGTCTCCTGCACCCCCGGCAACGCCGCCCAGGAGTGGCGGCTGCAGTAGGGGCCCGCCCGAGGCATGAGAATTCGCGGCGCGGGGTGCGCGAGCGGCCTGTGAGGCTGCCGGTGACCACCACCACCGCCCCGTGAAGGAGGAGCCGTGGGCCCCAGCGCAGCCGTGCCGTCGCTTCCCTCTGCTGCCGTCCCCCAACTCGCGCGCAGGGAGGTGGTCCTGCGGTCCGGGCGGTGACGGTCGGCTGACTAGCAGACGACCTCCCGGTGTTCAAGGGGGTCCGGGTGGCGGGACCTCGCCACCGGCGTGTCAAGGAACCGTATGGAGTCTTCTACACACATGTAAAAGTCGATCGACGGCCGGCCGGGCCCGCTCGTCGGGTCGGCGTGCGGCGGACGGCGGGTGGATTCCCGTAGGTGCAGGCGACCGGGCGTCGTTCGGGTCGGAGCCCTTGGCGGGATGTGGTGAATTGCCCGGGTTCGCCTGCTGATTGGAGGCTCTTTACCCGATGGCGGGACCTGGCCAATTGCTGAGCAAGACCTGTCAATTCACCTGCTGGATTGTCATGCTTCTGGTCATCCCCCAGCGGTAGCCCCACCCCCACCCATCGGTGGCGAACCGCTCGACTGCACGGGGTTCCCGCACGTCAGTGCCCGTCCCGCCCCACAGGTGCCGACCCGGCCCCCCGGGACGCGGTGCGACCGCGCCCAGACGCGGATTCCCGGAAGGACTCGTACGTGAAGCGTAAGCTCGCGGCCGTCGCCGTACTCTCGGCCACGGCCCTGTTGACCGGTGTGATCCAGGTGAGCACCGCCGCCCAGGCCGCTCCCACCCCCTCGCTGCAGGCCCAGGCCGCCCAGCAGCACGCGACCGCGCTCAAGCTGGCGGCCGGTCAGGCCGGCCCGCTGGCCAAGGCGCTCAAGCTCGGCGACAAGGAGCAGCTGGTCGCCAAGGACGCCGCGGTGGACAAGGACGGCACCCGCCACCTGCGCTTCGAGCGCACCTACGCCGGCCTGCCGGTGATCGGTGGCGACCTGGTCGTCCACCAGAAGACCGACGGCTCGGTGAAGTCGGTCGACAAGGCGGTCGCCGCCCGGATCGCGCTGCCGAACACGACCCCGAAGATCGCCGCCGACCAGGCCGCCACGCAGGTCACCGCAGGGGTCAAGGCCACCATCGGGGCGCGCGCCGACGCCGACGAGTCGCCGCTCACCGAGGTCCACCAGGCCGGCAAGGCCGAGCTGGTGGTCTGGGCCACCGACGGCAACCCGCGCCTGGCGTACCGCACCACGGTCGAGGGCCAGCGCGCCGACGGCACCCCGAGCCGCCAGATCCTGGTCACCGACGCGGCCGACGGCCGGGTCCTCGCCACTCACGAGACGATCGAGACCGCGGCCGGCACGGGCAACGGCATCTTCGTCGGCCAGGTCCCGCTGGCCACCACCCAGAGCGGCTCGAACTACCAGCTGAAGGACGCCGGTCGCGGCGGCCAGTCCACCAGCGACCTCAACAACGGCACCGACGGCACCGGCTCGCTGTTCGCCAACACCAGCAACAGCTTCGGTGACGGCACCGTCAACAACCGCGAATCCGCCGCCGTGGACGCCCAGTTCGGTGCCGCCACCACCTGGGACTTCTACAAGAGCACCTTCGGCCGCAACGGCATCCGCAACGACGGCGTCGGCGCCCTGAGCCGGGTGCACTACGGCTCCAACTACGTCAACGCCTTCTGGGACGACAGCTGCTTCTGCATGTCGTACGGCGACGGCAGCAACAACACCGCTCCGCTCACCGAGATCGACGTGGCCGGCCACGAGATGAGCCACGGCGTGACCGCGGCCACCGCGAACCTCAACTACGCGGGCGAGTCCGGCGGCCTCAACGAGGCGACCTCGGACATCATGGGCACGATGGTCGAGTGGTACGCCAACCTGCCCTCCAACCCGCCGAACTACTGGATCGGCGAGCTGATCAACCTCAACGGCAACGGTACGCCGCTGCGGTACATGGACCAGCCGAGCAAGGACGGCGGCTCGGCGGACTACTGGGACGCGAACGTCGGCAACCTGGACGTGCACTACTCGTCCGGGGTGGCGAACCACTTCTTCTACCTGCTGTCCGAGGGCAGCGGCGCGAAGACGATCAACGGGTTCAGCTACAACAGCCCGACGTACGACAACTCCACGCTCGCGGGCATCGGCCGGGACAAGGCCGCGCAGATCTGGTACCGCGCGCTGACCACGTACTTCACCTCCACCACCGACTACGCGGGCGCCCGTGCGGGCACCCTCAGCGCGGCGGCGGACCTGTACGGGTCGGGCAGCGCGGAGTACAACGCGGTCGCCGCCACCTGGACGGCCGTCAACGTCAACTGACCAGGCTACGGGAAGACTTCGGGCATGAGTCCAGCCCGGAGCTGAACCGGGCCCGGGCCTGAACCCATCAGGCCCGGGCCCGGGGAGGTGTGGAGGGCCCCGCCGGGCCGTGGGTGCCGGCCGGCGGGGGAGTACGGCGGGGGCGACGGTGAGCGGACCACCGTCGCCCCCGCTGTGTGACGCCTGACGATACGTCAATTTTCCTTTCCGTGCAGCTTCCGTGGCGATTCGTGGCGCACGCGAGGGCGGGCAGCAGGGCGCGGGGCCCTGGTAGCACCTCCGGCGGGCCCCCGTACACCCAGAAAACTCGACCATCGCGGCGGTAGTGGACAACCCCCGGGAACGGCAGTGCACTTGGTTCCGGGGCGAACCTCCGGATCCGTAGCGTCCTCGGCATGACGCTACTGACACGAACCCCGCCGAGCGCCGTCCGACGGCGCGGCCTGCTGGTCTACCTGGTGCTCGCCTACGCCGGGATGTGGGCGGCGATGACCCCGCTGCTCGCCGCGGGCTACCAGCGCACCGACGCCCGGGAGGGGGTCGGCGCGCTGGAGCAGATCTGCATCGCGGCCGCCATGCTGGCCCCGGCGCTGGCGGCGCTGCTGGTGGTCCGCCTCGTCGAACGGGGCGGCGGGGTACGGGAGGCGCTGGCACTGCGCTGGCCGCGGCCCCGGGCCCGTGCGGTCCGGGCCTGCCTGCTGCCGCTCGGGGTGCTCGGCGGGCTGACGGCCGCGACGCTGGCACTCGGCGCGCTGGCGGGCAGCTACCCGTTCGCCGGCTTCGGCTCGCTGGACGCGGGGCGGATCGGATCGTGGGCGGTCCAGGGCCTGATCGGGATGGTGCTCTCGCTGCCGCTGTTCTTCGGCGAGGAGATCGGCTGGCAGGGCTTCCTCTTCCCCCGGTTGCTGCTGCTCGGCCGGCGAGCGGGCGGGGGTGAGGGCGCCGGTGGCAGGGTGGTGCTGGTCCGGGCCTACCTGCTCGCGGGGACGGCCTTCGCGCTCTGGCACCTGCCGACGCTGCTGATGGGCGGCCAGTACCCGGGATGGCCGTGGTACCTGGCGGTGCCCGCGCTGACGGTCAGCTGTGTGCTCGTCCTGCCGGTCTTCACCTGGCTGAGGCTGCGCTCGGGGTCGGTGGTCCCGGCGGTGCTGGCGCACGCCTTCACGAGCAGCATGAGCGTGTCGATGGTCCGGGAGTTCGCGGACCCGGACGCCGAGCTGGACCCGCTCACGATGTCGCTGGCGGGCTGGCCCGGCTGGGTCGTCCTCGGCGGGTTCGTGGCCTTCCTCGCCTTCACCGGGCGACTGCGGCCGGGCCGGTACGGGCAGGGGTGACGCGTGCCGTGGCGGGCGGCGGGTGACGGATTTCAGATGACAGATTTCATCATCTGTTATCTGAAATCTGTTAGCTGTCGGCTGTTCGCTGTCACCCGTCGTCCGTCACCCGCCCGCCGGGGCCATGTCCTTGCGGATCTCGTCCAGGATCAGCCCGGCCCCGGTGTAGCCGATGCCGAGCATCCACAGGTTGTCGTCCACCCGGAACACCCGCCCGTTGCGCACGGCGTCCAGGTTCTTCCAGAGCGCCCCCTCGGTGATCTTCCCCTGGTCGGACTTGGCCGCGTCCCCGTACACCGCGTAGAAGATGACGTCGGCCGCGGCCTGGTCCACCTGTTCGGGGCTGATCTCCATCGAGAAACCGGGCTTGTCCTGGTTGGCGGGCCGCCCGAGCCCCAGATCCTTGAACAGCGAGCCGACGAAGGTGTCGTTCAGGTAGAGCCTGGTCGGCGCACCCGCCAGGAAGCGGGCCATCTCGACCCGGGTGGCCGCCGCCCTGGCCGGTCCGCCGAGCGCGGTGACCAGGTCCCGCAGCTTCGCCCGGTACGCCGCGTCCGCCGCGTCGGCCTCGGCCTGCCGGCCCAGCGCCTCGGCGTGCAGCCGGACGTTCTCCTTCCAGGTCGGCCCGGTGGTCTTGGAGAGCACCGTCGGCGCGATCTTCGACAGTTCGTCGTACCGCTTGTCGTCGCGGACCTGGTTGCTCAGGATGAGGTCCGGCCGCAGTGCCGCGATCGTCTCCAGGCTGGGCTGGCCGATGGCCCCGACAGGCTTCGTCCCGGACAGCCGCTCGGCGGGCAGGTAGGCGGGGAACGGGGCGCCCGCGGTGACGGTGGTGGCGCCGGCCGGGCTGAGGCCGAGGGTGACCACTGAGTCCAGCGCGTCGGTGTCCAGGGCCACCACCCGGCTCGCCCGGGCCGGCACGGTGCTCTCGCCGCGCGCGTGCCGGACCGTCCGGGTGCCGCCGGAGCCGGCCGAACCACCACCGGACGAACCGGAGCCCGACGAACCACCACCGGACGAACCGCCGCCCGGCGCCGGGGAGTCGGACCCGCACGCGGCGAGCACGAGCCCCGGGGCGAGCCCGGCGGCGAGGCCGAGAGCGGCGCGGCGGCTGAGCGGTCGGGCCATCGGCGGCACCTCCAACGTACGGGCGGGGCGCGGGAATCCCTGCCCGCGCAGCGGCCCGGTTACGCCTCGGAACCGTTCTCCCGTCGCTGGCGCAGGAGTTCGAGGTACTCGACGTGTACCCGCCGGTCCATGGCGAGGGCGAACTGGGCGTCCGCGACCGTGCGCGCCAGCGGCCGAACCCGCAGGATGCGCTCGGTGAGCCGGGCCGCCTCGCCGGGCGGCAGCGGGGTGTCGGCGGCCAGCGCGCTGAGCAGGTGCTCGCCGACCACCTCGATGAAGATCTCGGCGATGGCGTCCACGTGCTCCCGGGTGCGCCGACTGGCGTCCAGTACCGCCGAGAGCGGCACCCCCTCCGCCACCAGCTCGGTGGTGGCGTCCATCAGCCGGCGGCTGACGTGGGTGATGCCGTCCTCCTCGACGGTGATGTAGCCCTGGGCGATCGACTCGGCGGTGTTCTCCTCGGTCAGCTGGTCGCCGAAGGCGGTCTTGAGCTCGTCCCAGTCCAGGCGCACCGGGGTCTCGTCGGACCACGGCGCGACGATCGCCGCCTCCAGCCCGATCAGCTCGGCGACGTCCCGCCCGCTCTCGCCGGCGCCGATCAGCTCGGCGATGCCGCCCAGGGTGTGGCCGCGTTCGAGCAGTTCGCCGATCATCCGCAGCCGGGCCAGGTGCTCCTCGCCGTACCAGGCGATGCGGCCCTCCTTGCGGGGCGGCTGAAGCAGTTTGCGCTCGCGGTAGAAGCGCAGGGTGCGGGTGGTGATGCTGGCGGCCTCGGCCAGTTCCTCCACCCGGTACTCGCGTTTTCTGTCGCCCGCAGCAGCTCTGACCTTGTCCACGGCGATCAGCATAGGTCCGTCGGCTCGGAAGGCTCCCCGAACCGGAGCGGTCGCGCTTCTTCCATCCGGTGTCAGCAAGGGCTACCCTGCCAACCATGCCAGTGATTACTGGCGCGATTGGCGGGGTTCCGGAGGCGGACCCCGGGAGGATCCGGAGACGGGCCCCAGGAGGTTCCGGGGCACGCTCGCCGGGAGAGCGCGACGATCACCGTCCCACCCTCAGGAGGTTGCCGCATGGCATCCAGCAGCAAGCGCCCCCGCTCCGGCGCGTCCGCAGCGACCGACACCACCGCGGCGCAGGAGTCCGTCCCGCACGTCCGGGTGGCGGTGATCGGCTCCGGCTTCGGCGGACTCGGCGCCGCGGTCCGACTGCGCCGTGCCGGGATCACCGACTTCGTGGTCCTGGAGCGGGCGGACTCGGTCGGCGGCACCTGGCGCGACAACAGCTACCCCGGCTGCGCCTGCGACGTGCCCTCGCACCTCTACTCCTTCTCCTTCGCGCCCAACCCCGACTGGCCGCGCAGCTTCTCCGGCCAGCCGGACATCCGCGCCTACCTGGAGAAGGTCGCCACCGTCTTCGGCCTCCGCCCCCACCTGCGCTTCAACACCGAGGTGCTGGAGGCGCGTTGGGAGAGCGAGCAGACCCGCTGGCGGATCACCACCTCGGCCGGCCAGTGGACGGCCGACGCCATCGTCTCCGCCGCCGGACCGCTCGCCGACCCGCAGATCCCCGACCTGCCCGGGCTGGGCGACTTCCCCGGCAAGGTGTTCCACTCCTCCCGCTGGGACCACGACTTCGACCTGACCGGCAAGCGCGTCGCGATGGTCGGCACCGGCGCCTCCGCCGCGCAGATCATCCCGTCGATCCAGCCCAAGGTCGGCAGGCTGACGGTCTTCCAGCGCACCCCGGCCTGGGTGCTGCCGCGCCGCGACCGCGAGATCAGCCAGCTGGAGAAGTGGCTGCACGGCCGCCTGCCGGTCACCGCGAAGATCCGCCGCGGCACCCTGTTCGCCCTCCGCGAGCTCCAGGTGGACGCGTTCGTGCGCCGCCCCGGACTGCTGCGCCTGGTCCAGCAGCTCGCCGAACGCCACATCGCCCAGGGTGTCCCCGACCCGGCGCTGCGGGCCAGGCTCACCCCGGACTACCGGATCGGCTGCAAGCGCATCCTGCTCAGCAACACCTACTACCCGGCGCTCGCCGCGGCCAACACCGAGGTCGTCTCCTCCGGCCTGCGCGAACTGCGCGGCTCCACGCTGGTCGCGGCCGACGGCAGCGAGCACGAGGTGGACGCCATCGTCTTCGGCACCGGCTTCCACGTCACCGACATGCCCATCGGCGCCCGGGTGTTCGGCGCCAACGGGACCAGCCTGGCGGAGGAGTGGAAGGACGGCATGGAGGCGCTGCGCGGCTCGACCGTGCACGGCTTCCCGAACCTCTTCTTCGTCATCGGGCCCAACACCGGCCTCGGCAACAGCTCGATGATCCTGATGATCGAGTCCCAACTGAACTACATGATCGACGCGTTGACCACGCTCGGCTCGATCGGAGCCGCCGCGATGCAGCCCACCGCGCGCGCCCAGCGGCAGTGGAACCTCGAACTCCAGCACCGGATGGACCGCACCGTCTGGACCACCGGCGGCTGCCTCAGCTGGTACCTCGACCCGAGCGGCAGGAACACCGTGCTCTGGCCCGGCTCCACCACCTCGTTCCGCCGGGCCACCCGCAGGGTCGACCTGGGCGAGTACGAGCTGATCATGCGCGCCGCACCGGCGGCCGCCCGCACCGTCCAGGAGGTCTCCGCGTGAACGGCGTCCGGCTGCCCGAGGAGTACGAACCTCCCGTTCCCGTGGAGGAGTTGAGCGTACGGACGGCGGACGGCATCCGGCTGCACGTCGAGGTGCACGGCCGGTCCGACGCGCCTACCGTGGTGCTCGCCCACGGCTGGACCTGCTCGACCGCCTTCTGGGCCCCGGTGATCCGCTTGCTGGCCGACCGCTACCGGGTGGTGGCCTACGACCAGCGCGGCCACGGGCGCAGCGAGATCCCGCCGAGCCGGGCCCGCTACTCGACCAGGGCGCTGGCCGAGGACCTGTCCGCCGTGCTCACGCGGACCGTGCCGGCGGGCGAGCGGGCCGTGCTCGCCGGGCACAGCATGGGCGGGATGACGATCATGGCCGCCGGTGGCCGCCCCGAGGTCGCCGAGCGCACCGCCGCGGCCGTCCTGATCTCCACCGGGCCGGGCGACCTGGTGGCCGAACTCACCGTCCTGCCACCGGCCGTACGCGCCCGGGGCCTGCGGCGCTTCCTGCACCGGCAGCTGCTGCGCTCCCGGATGCCGCTCGGACCGGTCTCGTCGGTCAGCCGGGCGGCGCTCAAGTACGCGACCATGGGCGCCGGTTCGCCCGCCGGCCAGGTCGAGGCGACGGCCCGGATCGTGCACGCCTGCCCGACCGCCGTCCGCGCCAACTGGGCCGCGGTGCTGGACCGGGTGGACGTCCACGCCGGGCTCGCCCGGATCGCCGCGCCCACGGCGGTGGTGGTCGGCACCGACGACCGGCTGACCCCGCCGGTGCACGCGCACCGGATGGTCGCCGAACTCCAGGACGCACAGGGGCTGTTGCTGCTGCCCGGGGTCGGGCACATGTCGCCGCTGGAGCGCCCGGCGGAGGTCGCCGCGGAGATCCACCGGATGGCCTCCGGGTACCTGACGGCCGCGCCCGGCGCCGTTCCCGCTTCCCTTCCCGCTTCCGCTTCCGCTTCCACCGACGAGAGGACCGCCGTCGCATGAACGCCATCCCGCCGTTGTCCGAGCAGGTCGTCGTCGTCACCGGGGCCGCGCGCGGCGTCGGCGCGTCGCTGGCCCGCAAGCTCGCCCGGCGCGGGGCCAAGGTGGCCCTGCTGGGGCTGGAGCCGGAGGAGCTGAAGGCCGTCGCCGCGCAGTGCGGCCCGTCCGCGACCAGCTGGGAGGTGGACGTCACCGACCTCGACGCGCTGGAGGACACCGCCCGGCGGATCAAGGAGCACTACGGGCGGGTCGACACCGTCGTCGCCAATGCCGGGATCGCCCTCGGCGGGCCGCTGGCCGACAGTGACCACCGGGCGTTCAGCCGGGTCATCGAGGTCAACCTGCTCGGCAGCGTGGCCACCGCCAGGGCCTTCCTGCCTGCGCTCGCCGAGAGCCGAGGGTACCTGCTCCAGATCGCCTCGCTCGCCGCGCTGACCCCCGCGCCGCTGATGAGCGCGTACTGCGCCAGCAAGTCCGGGGTGGAGGCCTTCGCCCACTCGATCCGCGCCGAGGTGGCCTACCAGGGGGTCAAGGTCGGTGTCGGGTACCTGAGTTGGACCGACACCGACATGGTGCGCGGGGCCGACGAGGATGCCGTGCTGAAGCAGATGCGCTCCCGGCTGCCGTGGCCGGCGAACAAGACGTATCCGCTGGAGCCCGCGGTGGACCGGATCGTCGCCGGGATCGCCCGCCGGTCCGCCCACGTCTACGCCCAGGCCTGGCTGCGCGGGATGCAGCCGGTCCGCTGGCTGCTGCCGAGCCTGATCGCGGTGGTCGGCTCCCGGGACGTGGCCCGGCTCGCCCCCCAGCTCGCCGCCACCGCCGCCACTCGCCTGCGCGCCGTCGGCGCCGGGGGCGCGGCGGACGACCGACGGCGGACGGTCGACAGCTGACGGATGACAGGCGACGGATAACAGCCGACAGATAACAGATTTCGAAATCTGTTATCTGTCAGCTGTTCGTCGTTCGCCGTCACCCGCCCCCGCCGCGATCCCCGCCAGCGTCTCCAGCGCCCGCGCCAGTACCGGCAGCGGCGGCGAGGCGAGCCCGACCCGGATGGCGGAGGGCGAGCGCCGGGGATCGACGGAGAAGGCCGCCGCAGGCGTGACCGAGATCCCGGCCCGCGCCGCCTCCGCGACGAAGGTCTCCGCCCGTCGGCCGGTCGGCAGCTCCCACCACAGGTAGTACGAGCACGGGTCGGACCGCAGCCGCTGCCCCGCCAGCACCTCGCGCGCCAGCAGCTGCCGGGCCGTCGCGTCGGCCCGCTTCGCCGCCTCCACCGTGGCCAGTGTGCCGTCCCCGATCCAGCGCACCGCCGCCTCCAGCGCGAAGCCGCCCGGCGTCCACCCGCCCGAGCGCAGTGCGCCCGCCACCCTTTCGCGCAGCGTCGCCGGGACGACCGCGAACCCGGTGGTCAGCCCCGGGGCGAGCCGCTTGGAGAGGCTGTCCACGAGTACGGTGCGCTCCGGTGCGAGCGCCGCCAGCGGCACCGACTCCGGCCGCAGGAAGGACCAGACGGCGTCCTCGACCACCGGCAGGTCGAGCCGCCGCAGCACCGCTACGAGCGCCACCACCCGCTCCTGCGGCAGGCTCGCGCCGAGCGGGTTCTGCAGGCGCGGCTGGAGGTACACCGCGCGCAGCGGTCCGGCCCGGTGGGCGGCCGCCACGGCGTCCGGCAGCAGCCCGTACTCGTCCACGGCCAGCGGCACCAGCACGATGCCCAGCCGCTCCGCCGCTGCCTTGACCACCGGATAGGTCAGCTCCTCCACGCCCAGCCGCTGTCCGGGCGGCACCAGCGCGGACAGGGCCCCGGCGATGGCCTGCCGCCCGTTGCCGGCGAACAGCAGGTCCTCCGCCGCGACCTCCCAGGAGCCGGCCGACACCAGTCCGGCGAACGCCCGCCGTGCCGCGCCCGTCCCGGCGGCGCCGACCGGCCGCAGCGCCTCGCCCAGCGCGTCCGGCCGCAGCAGCGGCGCCAGTGCGCCCGCCAGCAGTTCGGCCTGCCCGGCGACGGCGGGGTAGTTGAGCTCCAGGTCCACGGGGGCGGCGGCCGGCTCCGCGAGTGCCACCCGGCTGCCGTCCGGTGCCCGCCCGGCCCGGACGAAGGTCCCGCGCCCGACCTCCCCGACGGTCAGTCCGCGCCGGGCCAGTTCCCGGTAGACGCGCCCCGCCGTCGAGTTGGCGATGCCCCGGCCGCGGGCGAACGCCCGTTGGGTGGGCAGCTGCTGGCCGGGCCGCAGCCGTCCGTCCGCGATCTCGGCGGCGATCCGGTCGGCGATCAGGCGGTAGTCGTCCATCGGCGTTCGCTCCTCCAGGGTCTCGGGCGCCGGATTGCACCGAGGGCAAAGTCATCATTGCATTGACCCGATGAGCCGTCCTAGCCTCCTCGCATGGACGCGTTGACATCCGCCGTGGACGGCCGGGCCCTGCTCGGGATCGCCGCCGTGGCCCTGGGCATGGTGCTGTCGCCCGGGCCGAACATGATCTACCTGGTCTCGCGCTCGATCGCGCAGGGCCGCCGCGCCGGGCTGATCTCGCTGACCGGGGTCGCGGCCGGCTTCCTGGTCTACCTGGTCGCGGTGACGGCGGGGGTGGCCGCGGTGTTCTCGGTGGTGCCCGCCCTCTACACCGCGATCAAGCTGGCCGGTGCCGGGTACCTGCTCTGGCTGGCCTGGAAGGCGGTCAAGCCGGGCGGCACGGCGGTCTTCGCCCCGCAGCAGCTGCCGCCGGACCCGCCGCGCCGGCTGTTCGCGATGGGCTTCCTGACCTGCCTGCTCAACCCCAAGATCGCCATCATGTACATCTCGCTGCTGCCCCAGTTCGTGGCCCCGGAACGCGGTCACGTCGCCCTGCAGAGCCTGCTGCTGGGCCTGACCCAGATCGCGATAGCGATCACCGTCAACGGCCTGATCGCGGTGAGCGCGGGCGGCATCGCGGCCTTCCTCAACCGCCGCCCCGGCTGGCTGCGGATCCAGCGCTACGTGATGGGCACCGTCCTCGCGGGCCTCGCCGTGCACATCGCCGCCGACCGCGCCAAGGCCGTGGCGGTCTGAGGGCCGGGGCCGCAACGATCCAGCTGTCGGGTGGCAGGTGTTGAGTACCTAGGCGCTACGGCCGGTGGCGGTCCGCAGCACCTCGTACCCCGCCTGGACGAACCGTCCGCCCCGCTTGGGGCCGGTGTTGGCGAGGGCCGCCACCGCCGTCCCGCCCGTCGGTGAGAACCCGACGAAGGAGGTGAACCCCCGGGTCGCGCCGGAGTGGAAGTACAGGTCGCGCCCTCCCGAGCGGCGGTGGTTCCACACCAGGCACAGCTCGTCGGAGGAGTGCGGGAGCCGCAGTCTGACCTGTTGGACCTCGGCCAGTGGCGCCCCCAGCCGGCCTTCCCCCTCGCCGATGTGGGCCTGGAGGAAGCGCAGCAGGTCGCTTCCGCTGGCCCGTACCGCGCCGGCGCCCGGCAGCCCGGGGATCCGCCAGGTCGGCATCGCCCGGCCGCGCCGGTAGCCGGTCGCCCGGTTCGGCGCGTCCGGCGCGCAGGTGGTGGCGTCGAGTCGCAGCGGCATCAGGACCCGCTTGGCGAGCAGTTCCCCGTACGGCAGTCCGCCTGTCTCGGCCAGCAGCCGGCCGAGCAGCCCGACCCCGTAGTTGGAGTACCGGTGCATGCTGCCGGGCCTGCTGCGTACGGTGGTTAGGGCCAGGGCGGCTCTCAACTGGTCGTCGCCGAACGCCGCGTACGGGTTGGTCTGCCAGGTCGGCACGGCTCCGGTGAGCAGTCCGGGGGGCAGCCCGGGCAGCCCCGAGGTGTGGGTGGCGAGGTGCAGCAGCCGGATCGGCTCGGGGGAGCGGGCGGCGATCGGGCGCCAGCCGGGCGGCAGTCGGCGTTCGACCGGGTCGTCGAGGGAGAGTTCGCCGCGCGTGGCCAGTTCGGCGAGCAGCAGCGCGGTGAACGTCTTGCTGACCGAGCCGAGTTCGAAGACGGTGTCCGGGGTGCAGGCGGCCGCCCGCCCTCGGGCGAGGCGTCCGAAGCACCGCACCTCCCCCTGTCCGTCGCGCGCCACGGCCACGGTGACCGCGGTCGCGTACGGTGCGGCCGCCCGGACTGCCGCCCGGACGGCCGTGTCGAGTTCGTTCATGCGGCCGCGGTGTCGGCGGTGTCGGCGCCGTTCGCGCCGCCGAGTGCCCGGGAGAGCGCGACCGTCGCGGCCACGACCGCGACCACGGCGGTGTGCTCGTGCGCGCGGATGGCCAACTCCGGGTCGTCCTCGATCGGTTCGTTGTCCCGGGGCACGAGGCCGTCCGCCCGTTGCACCGAGGCCAGGGCCTCCCAGCCGGACCGTCCGGTGACGGGTTCCCCGATGCACGAGTCGACGATCAGCAGTTCGCCGACCAGGTCCCACTCGCCGATCTCCAGCCAGATGTCGAGCCAGACCGGCAGCCAGTCGCGCAGGTAGTCCCGCATCGGTTCGGGCAGGTCCTGGGGCCGGGCGCCCCAGTCGGTGAGGTGGAAGACGGTGTGGGTGACCTGGTAGGCGGTGGACCAGGAGACGGTCCAGGGTTCGGGGAGCGCGCCGAGCCAGGTGCGGGCGGCGAGCGTGGCCCAGTCCGGCCGGTGGCTCAGCTCGATGATCCGCCGTGCGTTGGCCACGGCCAGGTGCCGGCTGCCCTGGATCTCGACGGCGTGCACGGCCCGCAGCCGGCTGAGGGATTCGAGCAACTCCTCCAGTGCGGCGTGCCGGTAGCCGAGCCGGGCGAAGTGGGCGTACGTCTCCAGCGGGTCGGTGATGGTGACGTACCGCAGCTGGCGCTCGTAGAGCATGTCGCCCTCGCGCAGCTGGCCCCAGGCGGTCGTGATGAGGTCGCGCGCGGCGTGGATGTCCTGCGGTCCGGCGACCCCGTCGCGCAGCACCAGGGAGGAGGCCATCGCGACCTCGCAGAGCGGCTTGTAGATGTCGTCCGGCTTGGAGAGGTTGATGATGGCGTTGTCCGCGAACTTGCCGTAGCTGCCCTGGTACGACGTGTGCAGCCAGGACAGCGCGCGGGTGCCGAGCTGCTGGGCGATGGTGAGCGTCTGGGTGTCGGTCATGCCGGACTTCCCTCCAACAGGCGCTGGGCGACGGCGAGTTCGAGCCTGGTCCGGACGGCGCCGATGCCGACCAGGTGGGTCCGGTCCAGGACCGGTTCGACCTCCAGCCGTAGCGGGAGGCCCTCGGTGCTCGCCCAGGCGAGCCAGCGGGCGAGCCGCACGGCGGTGGTGAAGTCCCGTCGGAGCATGGAGCGGACGGTGCCGTGGGCGAGTTGCGCGGTGCCGGCGCGGGCGGCGTCGTGCACCGGGCCGTCCAGTCCGGGCAGTGCGAGCACGGACAACTGCGCCATCCGTACCGACCAGGACTGCCAGCCCAGGTCGTCAGGTCCGGGCGGCGGGGCGGGGGGTGAGGCCGGTGCGGGGTCCCCGTACGGTGTGCGGGCGAGCAGCCGGTCGGCTGCCCAGTCCTGCCAGGCGACGACCAGCGCGGCCTCGGCGGACGTCGGTGCCGGGGCGGGGAAGGCCCGTCGGGCCTCGGCGAGCAGCGCGGCGGTGGGCCCGTCGGGCTCGGCCCCGGCGAGCAGTTGCGGAGTGAAGAGGTCGGCGCCGAGCACGCGCACCGCGGCCAGCAGCGGGCGGGGTACGGCGGTGTCGGGGTCCGCGAGTGCGGCCGCACCCCCGGCGCCCCGGAGGGCGTCGAGGGTCCGGCCGGCCACCCGCTCGACCGCCGCGGCGTACTCGTCACGGAGAGGGGTTTCGGCGAACGGCATGGTGGTGAGCTACTCCTTCAGGAGACTCGGGATGGGCGCGGGGTCCCAGGGGCACGCGGCCCCGTGGGTGGGGCCCGGCTACCTGATCGGCTTCTCCTTCGGGCCCTTCGGGGAGAGAAGGACCAGGCCGAGCAGGAGCAGGAGCCCCGCGGCCTCGGGCGAGTACGTGGGCGCGTCGGACACGACGGCCTCTTCCTCCACCATCAGGCTCGCGAGTGTTTCGGCTTCGAGCGTCGCGCTGTGTGACGTCGTAGTCGTCGCGGTCCGGAACTGAGTAAGCATCAGAAGTGCCTCCTCGTCTGGATTTCACCGCCCGGTCGGACGATGCCCCCGTTCGACAGTACGAGCACCTCCCGGGGGCTGCATCCGCAACTCTCTGAGCTGGGAAATCGCCCTCGGTGTGGGTCCGGAAGCGGCGAGTCGGTACGGTCGGGGGCATGACCACAGCCTTGATCACCGGCGCGACCGCCGGCATCGGAGCCGCCTTCGCGCGACGGCTCGCCCGCAGCGGCTACCAGCTCGTCCTGGTGGCCCGGGACACCGAGCGCCTGGAGCGCGCCGCCGCCGACCTGCACGGCAGGTACGGCATCGAGACGGAGGTGCTGACCGCCGACCTCGCGACCGACGAGGGCATCGGCGCCGTCGAGGCCCGACTCGCCGACCCCGCCCGCCCGGTGGACCTCCTGGTCAACAACGCGGGCTTCGGCAACAAGGGCGCCTTCGGGACCGTCCCGCTCCAGGACGAGCTGGCCATGCTGAAGGTGCACATCGAGGCGATCCTGCGGCTGACCACGGCCGCCCTGCCCGGAATGCGGGAGCGCGGCCGCGGTGCGATCGTCAATGTGGCCTCGGTGGCGGCCTTCCTGCCGCGCGGCACGTACGGCGCGAGCAAGGCCTGGGTGGTCAGTTTCACCCAGGGCGTGCTGCGCGACCTCGGCGGTACGGGCGTTCGGATGATGGCGCTCTGCCCGGGCTTCACCCGGACCGAGTTCCACCAGCGGGCCGGCATGGGCACCGGGAACATCCCGTCCTGGTCCTGGCTGTCCGCCGAGCGGGTGGTGGACGAGGCGATGCGCGACCTGGCGCGCGGCCGGGCCGTGTCCGTGCCGGGCAAGCGGTACAAGGTCGCCGTGGCCATCGCCCGAATGCTGCCCTCCGGCAAGCTCGGCGGGGTCTCCTCGAAGGCGGCGCGCACCTACCGGACCAACTGAGGCCCGGGGCGGTCGGGGCGGTCGGGCACTCCGCGGGCCCGTACGCGCGCTCCGCGGGGTCCGTACGCGCGCTTCGCAGGGATCGTACGGGCGCTCCGCGGAGCCTGTACGGACGAGGAATAGGGCAATAGTCACTATTAGCTTATCTAACTATGAGCTATCCTCGCTATATTGCCCCGCACCCGACCGCCCCACCCAGGGAGGCCCGTCCTTGAGGCCCACCGCCATCGACTGGACCCCGCCCGAGCGAGCCGAGGGCGAACCCCGCCCACCGGCCGAGTGGCGCCGTATCCTCGCGCTCTTCCGCCCGTACCGGGCCCGCCTGGCCGTCGTCGGGCTGCTGGTCGCCGCCTCGGCCGTGGTCTCGGTCGTCTCGCCCTTCCTGCTCAGGGCCGTCCTGGACACCGCCATCCCGCAGGGCCGCACCGGGCTGCTCAGCCTGCTCGCGCTCGGGATGATCCTGACCGCCGTGGTGAACAGCATCTTCAACGTGCTCCAGACGCTGATCTCCACCACCGTCGGCCAGCGCGTGATGCACGACCTGCGCACCGCCGTCTACGGCCACCTCCAGCGGCAGTCGCTGGCCTTCTTCACCCGCACCCGCACCGGTGAGGTGCAGTCCCGGATCGCCAACGACATCGGCGGCATGCAGTCCACGGTGACCTCCACCGCGACCAGCCTGGTCTCCAACCTGACCGCCGTGGTCGCCTCCGTCGTCGCCATGGTCGCCCTCGACTGGCGGCTGACCGTCGTCTCGCTGCTGCTGCTCCCGCTGTTCGTCTGGATCAGCCGCAGGGTCGGGCAGGAGCGCAAGAAGATCACCACCGAGCGGCAGAAGCAGCTGGCCGCGATGAGCTCGGCGGTCCAGGAGTCGCTCTCGGTCAGCGGCATCCTGCTCGGCCGCACCATGGGCCGCTCCGGCTCGCTCGCCCGGGAGTTCACCGGGCAGTCCGACCAGCTCGCCGACCTGGAGGTGCGGGCCAGCATGGCCGGGCGCTGGCGGATGAACACCATCCAGATCGTGATGGCCGCGATGCCCGCGCTGATCTACTGGGCGGCCGGGCTGACCTCCGCCGCCGGTGCGCCGATCGTCTCGGTCGGCACCCTGGTCGCCTTCGTCACCCTCCAGCAGGGCCTCTTCCGGCCCACCGTCAGCCTGCTCTCCACCGGCGTGGACGTGCAGACCTCGCTCGCCCTCTTCCAGCGCATCTTCGAGTACCTCGACCTGCCGGTGGAGATCGACGAGCCGGCCGACCCGGTCACCCTGACCGACATCCGCGGCGAGGTCCGCTTCAAGGACGTCGACTTCCGCTACGACCCGGCGCAGGAGCGCCCCACCCTGGCCGGCGTCGACCTCACCGTCCCGGCCGGGAGCTCGCTGGCCGTGGTCGGCGAGACCGGCTCGGGCAAGACCACCCTCAGCTACCTCGTCCCGCGGCTGTACGACGTCACCGGCGGAAGCGTCACCCTGGACGGCGTGGACGTGCGCGAACTGTCCTTCGACACCCTGGCCCGCGCGGTCGGCGTGGTCTCCCAGGAGACCTACCTCTTCCACGCCTCGGTCGCCGAGAACCTGCGCTTCGCCAAGCCGGGCGCCAGCGACGCCGAGCTGGTCGAGGCCGCCCGGGCCGCACAGGTCCACGACACCATCGCCGCCCTCCCGGACGGCTACGACACCCTGGTCGGCGAGCGCGGCTACCGCTTCTCCGGCGGCGAGAAGCAGCGCCTCGCACTCGCCCGGACGATCCTGCGCAACCCGCCGGTGCTCATCCTCGACGAGGCCACCAGCGCGCTCGACAACCGCACCGAGCACGCCGTCCAGCAGGCCGTGGACACCCTGGCCGCCGGCCGCACCACCATCACCATCGCGCACCGGCTCTCCACCGTCCGCGCCGCCGACCAGATCGCCGTCCTGGACCACGGCGAGGTGGTCGAACTCGGCACCCACGAGGAGCTGGTGGCGCTGGACGGACGGTACGCGGCGCTGCTGCGCCGGGAGGTGCCGGAGGCCGCCCGGCAGCCCGAACCGGCCGCACTCGGGCACGTGTGACGGGGCGGGTGCGCCCGGGTTCGTGTCGAGCCGGGCCGACGGGGCGGCCGCCGCGCTCGGACGCGCGGGACGGGCCGGCGTGCGAGCGCGTGCGCCCGGGACGGGCCGGCGGTCAGGCCGCCTTCGGGACCTCGTTGTAGCTCTCCGCGACCTCCTGGCCGGAGAGCCGCTGGATGGCCGCCATCACCTCGTCGGTCACCTGCCGACGGGCCTTCAGCGAGCGGGCCTGCCCGTGCAGCTCGTCGAAGTGCAGCGGCTCGCCGAAGCGGACCGTCACCTTCTTCAGCCGCGGCAGCCGCTTGCCCACCGGCAGGATCTGCTCCGGACCCTCCAGTGCCACCGGCACCACCGGCACGCCCGCGGTCAGCGCGAGCCAGGCGACGCCCGTCTTGCCCCGGTAGAGCCGGCCGTCCAGGGAGCGGGTGCCCTCGGGGTAGATGCCGAAGGCCTTGCCGTCCTCCAGGATCTCCAGCGCCGACTCCAGCGAGGCCTGAGCGGAACGGTAGGTGCCGCGCTCGACCGGCACGGCGCCGATGGCCTCGAAGAAGCCCTTGGAGAGCCGGCCCTTGAGCCCGGTGCCGGTGAAGTACTCGGCCTTGGCGAGGAAGTGGACCCGGCGCGGGGCGGTCAGCGGGATCACCACGCTGTCGATGAAGGACAGGTGGTTGCTGGCCAGGATCACCCCGCCCTTGCGCGGCACGTTCCCGATTCCCTCGATGACCGGCCGCCAGATCCCCCGCGAGACCGGTTTCAGCACCAACTTGGTGGCGAGGTCGAGCACGATTCCCTCCCTGGACGAACGATCGCCCGGGAGGAGCCCGGGCCTGCAATCAGATCCGCAGACTACGACACCGACCCCGGCGCGCGTCCACTCCCGGCGACCGTGGCGAACACCACGGCCGGGTAGGGTACGGCCGTCCGAACCGAGCGACACCCCGCAGTACCCAGGAGGGCACCATGGAGACCACCGAGGCGATCAAGGCCTTTTTCGACCGCTTCGACAAGGACGGCGACGGCAAGATCACCCCGGCCGAGTACGCTCTGGCCGCCAACGAGATGGGCGACCACGACGTCACCATCTCGATGGCCGAGGCGCTGATCCACAGCATGGACACCAACCACGACGGCGTCCTGACCTTCGAGGAGTTCCTGGCCGCCCGCCGGCGCTGAGCCCGTGCCGACGGGGCCGGTCGCCGTACCGGCGGCGCCGGCCCCGTCCGGAGGTCCCGCGGACGCTCCCGCGCCGCTCCTCCTACTTCTCCTTCTCCACCGGGAACACCCGGCGCACCACCCGCTCCGCTGCCCCGCCGTCGTCCCAGACGCAGAACTTCGCCCGGAAGTCGGCCCGCGCCGCCGGCTCGGGGTCGCCCGCCAGCAGCGCCCGCGCCAGCCCGTCCGCGTCCACCGTGACCGCGCCCGGCGGCTCCGCGAACAGGTCGAAGTAGACGCCGCGTTCCCGCTGGTACTCCTCCCAGTCCGGGGCGAAGACCACCACCGGCCGGTCCAGCACCGCGTAGTCGAACATCATCGACGAGTAGTCCGTCACCAGCATGTCCGCCGCGAGGTAGAGGTCCTCGACGGTCGGGTGCGCCGAGACGTCCACGATCCGCGCCGACTCCGCACCGGCCGCCGTCAGGTCGCCCGGGCCGTCCGCGTGGAAGTAGTGGGTGCGCACCAGCAGCGTGAAGTCCGGGCCCAGCCGCCGGGCCAGCTCCGCCACGTCCAGCAGCGGCACGTAGCCGCCCTTGCTGCCCCGGTGGGTCGGCGCGTACAGCACCGCCCGGGTGTCCGGCCGCAGCCCGAGCAGCTCGCGCATCGCCCGGACCTCGTCCGAAGTGGCGTTCGCCAGCCGGTCGTTGCGCGGGTAGCCGGTGTCCAGCATCTCGTACCGGCCGGGGAAGGCACGGGCGAAGTGCCCGCTGGTGTGCGGGTTGGGGGAGACCAGGAAGTCCCAGCGGTCGACGGCCTCCTGGAGCAGGTCGAAGTCCATCCCCTCGGCCGCCGCCGGATGGTCGCGCAGGTCCATGCCCATCGCCTTGAGCGGGGTGCCGTGCTGGGTCTGGACGTGCACCGTGCCCGCCCGCTTCGTCATGGTGCGGGGGAAGTTGACGTTGTTGACGAAGTACTTGGCGGTCGCCATCGCCCTGAGGTAGGCGGGGGTGTTGACGATCACGTACGGCACCCCGGGCGGCAGCGTGGCGGCCTGGGCGCGGTTCTCCACCACCCACACGCCCCGCACCCGCGGGGCGAGTTCCTTCGCCTTCTCGTAGATCGCCGCCGGGCTGCACGCGTAACCCCGGTGCCAGTACGCGGCGTAGACCGCGAGGTGCTGGTCCAGTGGCAGCCGGCGGAACGCGTTGTACGCGGTGAACCGGGCGCCGCTGCGCATCCCCTTCTTCACCGCGGGCGCCACCGCCCGTGCCCCGCGCTTGAGTTCGCGCGGCAGCCGGCCGGTGCGGCGCAGCTCGGCGTACGCGATCCGGGCGCCGCGGGCGGCCAGCCGGTACTGCACGCCGCGCACCCCGCCGGGGAAGCGGTAGCCGGCCGGGCGATGGCGGTCGAAGTGCCGGGCGATCCGCTGGAAGAAGTCCTTGCGCAGGTCGGTGGGGACCAGCCCGGGGGTGTCGTAGACGTTCAGGGCCTGGCGGACGGTCCGGTCGAAGACCAGGGTGCGCAGCGAGTCCGGGACGGGCCGGCCGGGGCGGTCCGGGCGGTCCAGGAAGGCGAAGATCGCGTCGTACTGGGCGAACACGTCGGCGTGCTTGGGGGAGGCGGTGGCGGTGATCGCGCCGTCCCGGCCGCGCCGGTAGAAGTAGCAGGGGCGGTCCAGGTAGCGCAGCCGCTCGGCGGCCAGCAGCGCCGGGTAGGTGACCGAGATGTCCTCGTAGTAGCCGCGGCCGAAGGAGACGCCGAGGCCGTCCAGGAACGCGCGGCGGAACAGCTTGTTCCACACCGACATCACGGTCTGGAACAGCGCCGGGTGCTCGGCCAGGGTGCAGCCCTCGACCAGCGGGGAGTCGGCCAGCACGTGGCGCCAGGGGTTGGGCTCCGTCCCGCCGTCCGGGTAGACGTGGGTGAAGCCGGTGAGCAGCACGTCGGCGGGGGTCTCCCGGAGACGCTCCCGCGCCAGCTCGTCCAGCAGCGTGCCGACCGTCCCCTCGGGCACCCAGTCGTCGCTGTCCACGAACCAGACGTACTCGCCGCGGGCCTGCGGCAGGGCGGCGGTGCGGGCGCCGCCGAGGCCCTGGTTCTCGGTGAGGTGCAGCACCCGCAGCCGGTTGTCGCGGGCCGCGTAGGCGTCCAGGATCGCGCCGGAGCCGTCGGGGGAGAGGTCGTCGACCGCGATCACCTCGAAACGGGTCTCGGCGGCGGGGACGTCGCCGAGGATCGAGTCGAGGCAGCGCGGGAGGTACCGCTCCACGCCGTGGACCGGGAGCACGATGCTGAGGAGGAGGGACACGCTGGCCGAGTGTACCGATCCACCGGGCGCGACCTGCGCGGACGTCCGGTGCGGGCCTTCCGGGGCCTTGCGGCCCTTGGGGGGCCTGGGCGGCGGTGGCGGCGCCGCGGCTGCGGCGGGGGCTCGGGGGGTGTCCGGGAAGGGTGTCCGTGAAAGCCGTCCGTGGCGGACAAGCCGTCCGTGGCGGACCCGGAACCGCCGGTGCCGGGCCCCTCGCGGGGCGGCACCGGCAGTCAGGTGGCGATCCGGCCGACCCTCGACGACCGACCGCCGGTCCGGGCACCGCGCGAGCCTGGCCACCGCAGCGTCGAGGCGGCCGGGCAGTGGCTCGCGGGAGCCGGAGTTCTTCATCACTCGAACACACGCTTGAGTGCGGTGCGGGCACTGGCGTGTGCATCCGATATTGCTTGGAGGTTCGGCGGGAGTCAATCCCTCGAATGTGTTCACTTCCTGAAGTCGGTCGGTCACGGCGTCATCGGGGTCCGCGCTCGGGCGGTCATGCCCGGGCGGGCCGTGCCCGATGGGCCGGTCGGTGATCGCTTTGTCGATGTGGCGGCTGTCCCCTTAATAGGGGGACGCGGGCGGGGGCGGGCGGGAAGCGGTCGGTGCGGGCGGTCGGCGCCGGCGGTGCGTGGGCGGGGTGCCGCCGGGGCGCCGCTGTGCGCCGGGCGCGCGTCATGCGCAGGGTTGCCGCACTCGCGCCCGCCCGCCCTGGTGACGGATGGCCGGTCGTGCACCATCATTGATGCCTAGTCGTGACCGGCCGGGCGGCCCCTGGTGCTTCGTCAGTTGACGCCGCACGATACGGTGGCACAACACCAAGGACGGTTGCGCGAAGGCCGTCCTTCACGGATAGTCTTCGCCTCACGGCCCTGGCGCCTCGTAGGGGTGGGAAAAACTGATGGAACACATGCAAGTGCGGACTCGGCCCCGCGTGCCGGCGATCCAGTGCGGTGTCGGCACGACCGGCCGCCGGATCGACCGACACCTGGCCGTGCTCGGCGCGCCCGCACTCCCGGCGGTGGACACCGCCGAGGCGCTCGGGTTGATAAGGGAGCTCACGCCGCGCGGCGCCGAGGCCCCGACGACCCGTCGTCGCCACACCAGGATCTCGCTGCTGACGCCGCTGCGTCGGCTGCGGCGGAGCCTTTTCGGCGGGCGCGGCTAGTCCGACCGGTGCGGCACGGGTCCCTCCCCGCCGCCCGGTCGGAACCGACCCGGTGGACCGTCCGGTCCGCCGGGTCTTCAGTGTGTCCGGACGGCGTCCGGGCGGTGCCCGGGGGAGCGTCGCGGCCGTCCGGGGTGATGTGGTCTGAACCTTTCAGCCTATGCGAGTTTGCCCGCCCGGCACGGCCAGACGGCGAGGGAGTACGCCCGGCCCGCTGACCTGGGACAGGATGGCGCCATGGCGGACAACAACCACTCCACCCAGACCGGCTCGCTCCCGACCACCACCTTCCAGAGCAGCACCTTCGAGATCACCACCGGCTCCCGCGAGGTCGCGCTCGACATCACCGACCGCTGCGTCGAGTTCCTCGACGAACGGGCCACCGGGCGCGACGGCCTGCTCAACATCTTCGTCCCGCACGCCACCGCGGGGATCGCGGTACTGGAGACCGGTTCGGGCAGCGACGACGACTTCCTCGCCACCCTGCGCGACCTGCTCCCGGCCGACGACCGCTGGCGCCACCGGCACGGCAGCCCGGGCCACGGCCGGGACCACGTGGTGCCCGGACTGGTCGCCCCGCACGCGACCCTGCCGGTGCTCGGCGGTCAACTGGCCCTCGGCGTCTGGCAGTCGGTGGTCCTGGTCGACACCAACGGGGACAACCCGCGCCGGACCGTCCGGCTGTCCTTCCTCGGCTGACGCGCGGGAACGGCGGGCGGTACGGCGGGTGGCCTCGGCGGACCCGGTGGCTCAGCGGACGTGCGCGGCCACCGCGGCGAGGTAGCGCTCGATCGCCAGGTGCTGGCAGAGCAGGGCCACCGGCCGGCCGAGCCTGGCGTACCAGGCGGACAGCCGGGAGAACGCGGTGACCTCGAACCACACCTCGCCGCCGGCGTCCATCGACACCAGGAACGCCTCCTCGCCGCACTCCGGGTGCCCGGGGAGGGTGCCGTACCCGAAGCCGATCCGGTCCGGCTCCTCCACCGTCCACACCACCCGGCAGGGGATCACCAGCCGGGGCCACCGGCTCCCCGGCAGGTTCAGCCGCAGCAGTACCGTCCCGCCCTCCCGGGCCGGGCCGGCCGGGTGCACCGCGAAGCCGGTGCCCAACTGGCTGCCCCAGCCGAACACGTAGCGCCCGGCCCGCTCCAGCACCTCCGGCCCGTGCCCCAGGTGGACCCGCCGCCGCAGGTGGGCGTAGCCGTCCGGGAGCCGCCCGCCCCCGTCCCGGGTGGCACCCACCTCGGGGTACGACGGGGTGGTGGCGCGGGCGGCGAGCAGGCGTCGGTGCAGGTCGGTGGGCATGCCGGCCACGGTAACCGCCAGGTGGGAGGGGGCCGTCGGCGGGGCGGGGGCGGACCTGTGGCGGGCTTCAGTGAACAGGTTTCAGCGGACAGGTTTCAGCGAACGAACGTCAGCGAACAGAGTTCAGCCGACAGCTTTCAGCGAACGTTTTCTGACATCTGTTCGCTGCTGGCGAGGCGAGGCGAGGCGGGGCGGGGCGGAGGGAGAGAGGGGCGGGCGGCGGCCCGGTCACCTGCGGCGTGTTGCGGCAGGGCGGCGGCGCGGAGTAGGAAGTCGGTATGAGCGACACCGGTGCGAACCAGGAAGCGGGCGTCTGCGAACTCGCGCCCGACGGCGGAGCGGAGGCGGCGCTGTGGCACGACCCGCGGGCGGCCGGGCCGCGCGCCGACTGCGTCCTGTGCGGCGAGCCGACCGAACTGCCCGCCGACCAGCCGGGCAGCACCCTCTGCCCGGTGTGCGCCTGGCAGCAGGCGCAGCGGATCGCCTGCTCGGGCTGAACCTCCGGACCAGGGTCCGGGGGTTCAGGCCCTACGCGTCCTCCCGCCCGGCCAGCGCCAGGGTCGAGCCGTGCCGCCCCTTGCGGACCAGCAACTGGGCGGGGATGCGGCTGCGCAGGTCGGCGACGTGGCTGACGATGCCGACCGCGCGGTCCCGCTCGCGCAGTCCGTCCAGGACGTCCATGACCTCCTCCAGGGCGTGCTCGTCGAGGGTGCCGAAGCCCTCGTCGATGAAGAGGGTGTCCAGCGGCATGCCGCCCGCCTCGTCGGTGACCACGTCGGCCAGGCCCAGGGCGAGGGAGAGCGAGGCGAAGAAGCTCTCGCCGCCGGAGAGGGTCGCGGTGTCCCGCTCGGTGCCCGTCCAGGCGTCGACCACCCGCAGGGCCAGGCCCGAGCGCTTGGTCCCGGTGCCCCGGTCGTCGCTGTGCACCAGGGTGTAGCGCCCGCCGGACATCCGGACCAGCCGGTCGCTGGCCGCCGCCGCGACCTGCTCCAGCCGGGCCGCCAGGACGTACGACTCCAGGCGCATCCGCAGCCGGTTGTCGGCCGAGGTGCCGGCCGCGAGCGCGGCGAGCCGGTTGATCCGCCCGTACCTGTCCAGCGCCGGGGCCAGTTCGGCGGCGAGCCCGGTCAGCTGCCGCCCGATCGCGGCCAGCGCCCCGCAGCGCTCTCGGGCGGCCGCGTGGGCGGCGTGCGCCCGGCCGAGCCGGTCGGTCGCGGTGCCGAGCGCGGCCGCCACGGCGGGCAGGTCCACCGGCGGACGGACCGCGGCCTCGGCCAGCTCCGGCAGCGCCAGCTCGCGGCGGACGGCGGCGGTCTCCGCGCGGTGCCGCTCCAGCCGGGCCTCCAGCCGCTCGCGCTCCTCGCGCGGCAGCAGCACCGCCAGCGCCGCCGCGGCGTCCGGGAAGCCCGCCGCGGCGGCGGCCTTGCCCAGCTCCTCCTCGGCCTCGCCGAGCCGGGCCGCCGCCTCCGCGTACGCCCGGGCGGCGACCGCGGCCGTGGCGACCGCCTCGGTGAGCCGGGTGAGGGCCGTGGCCCGGTCGGCGACCGAGGCCGCCTCGCCCCGGGCGGCCGCAACCCGGGCGGTCAGCGCCTGCTGCTCGGTGTCGAGCGCCAGCAGCCGGTCGGAGAGGACGGCCGCGCGCTCCTTGGCCTCGTGCAGCTCGTCGACCCGGCGGGCACGGTCCTGAGACAGCCGGGCGATCTCCTGCTCGACCCGGCCGAGCGACTCCGCCGCGTGCCGCGCCTCGCGGTGCTCGCGCTCCAGCCCGGCGAGGGCCTGCGCGAGCGCCTCCGTACCGTCCGGCCCGGCCGCGCCGGACGCGGTGGCCTCGCGCACCCGCAGCGCGGTGAGCGCCTGGTCGGCCTCCGTCCAGACCCGCTCGGCGGCGGCCTGCGCCCGGCGCGCCCGCTCCTCGTCCTCGGCGCCGACCCGGCTGCCGGGCGCGGCCTCGGCGGGCGCCGGATGCTCGGGTGAGCCGCAGACCCGGCAGGCCCGGCCCGCCCGCAGCTGCTCGGCCAGCTCGGCGGCCATGCCGCTGAGCCGGCGGTCCCGCAGGTCCAGGCTGTGCTCGCGGGCGTCCAGCGCGGCGGTGCGCAGGGCGACCACCCGGGGCTCCGCCGCGGCGATCTCGGCGCGCAGGCCGTCGCGCTCCCGGGCCGCGCCCAAGCGGACGGTCAACTCGGCGCGCTGCCCGTCCAGTTGCTCGACCCTCGAGGTCTCCGACCGGGCCTCGGTGTGCTGCTGCTCCAGGCGGGCCAGCCCGTCCTCGAACTCGGCGAGCCAGTCCTCGGCCTCCTCGGCCAGCTCCTCGGCGGCGCGCCGGTCCTCCGTCAGGGAGCGCTGCTCGCGGGCGAGTTCGGCGCAACGCCGCTCCTCCGTCGTGGCCGCCTCCAGCCGGACCACCTCGGCCCGCAGCCGCAGCTCGGCCTCGGCCAGCCCGGCGGTGTCCGCCCCGGCGAGCTCCCGGCCCTCGCCACCGGAGCCGGCCAGCGCCTCGCGGTGCCGGCGCTCCGCCAGCCGGGCGCGACCGAGCGCCTCGGCCGCGCTCTCCCGCAGCCGCAGCGCCGACTCCACCCCGACGGCCTCCTGCGCGGCGGCCAGCCGCTGTCGGTCCGCGGCCGCGGCGGGCTCGAAGCCGGCCAGCCGCTCGGCCAGGCCCACTGCCTCCCGGTGCCGGCGCTGCCGGCCGGCCAGCTCCTCGGCGGCCTCGCGCCGCTCCTGGGCGGCGCGCTGGGCCGCCCCGGCACCCGCGAGCGCGGCCTCGGCGACAGCGAGCTGCTCGGCCGCGCCGCCGCGCAGGACCGCCGCCCAGCCCAGCACCCCGGCGGCCAGGCCGGCGGCGTCGTCCTCGGCCGGCACCCAGCCCGCGGCGGGCTCGGCGTCCGGACCGGCCGCCTGCTCGGCCTTGCTGGCGAGGTCCCGCAGCCGCCGCCGGCCGGCCTGGACGGCGGCCTCCTGGCCGCGCCGCTGCTCGGCCAGCCAGGCCTCCACGTACTGGAACCGCTCGGTGTCGAACAGCCGCCGCAGCAGCTTGCCGCGCTCCTCCGAGTCGGCCTTGAGGAAGCGGGCGAAGTCGCCCTGCGGCAGTAGCACCACCTGGCAGAACTGCTCCCGGTTCATGCCGACCAGCCGGTGGATCTCCTCCCCGGCCTCCTGATGCGACTTGCTGAGCCCCCGCCAGCCGGGCGTGCCGTCGCCCGTGTCGGCGACCCACTCGCGCAGCAGGGTCTGCGCCCGCTCCACGGTGGTGCCGGTGCCGACCTTCTTCGGCCGGCGCTGCTCCGGCAGCCGGGTGACCTGGAGCCGCCGCCCGCCGAGGGTCAGCTCCAGCTCCACCGAGGTCAGCCGCTTCGGGTCGGCGTGGTCGCTGCGCAGCCGGTTGGCCCGGCGCGCGCCCGGCGTCTCGCCGTACAGGGCGAAGCAGACCGCGTCCAGCACGCTGGTCTTGCCCGCGCCCGTGGCGCCGCGCAGCAGGAACAGCCCGCCGGCGGCGAGCGCGTCGAAGTCCACCGTCTCGCTGCCCGCGAACGGGCCGAAGGCGGTGACGGTGAGCTTGTGCAGCCTCATCGGGGCAGGTCCGCCTTCCGGTCGGTGGTCTCCCGGACGTGCTCGAAGCCCTCGCGCAGCCAGCCGAGCTCGTCCGGCTCCGGCTCGGCACCGGGGCGGACGTGCCGCAGGAAGCCCTCCGCGATCTCCAGGTCCCCGCGGCCGCTGACCCGCGCCGCGTACGACTGCGAGGGCTCGGCCTCGCTCCGCTCGGGGTCGAACAGCAGCTGGAGGGTGTGCGGGAAGCGGCGGCGCAACCGCTCCATCGGCTCGCTCGGCCGGGCCGCGTCGGTGAGCGTGGCCTGCACCCAGGACTGCTCGTGCTCGGCGTACCCCTCCTCGGTGAGCAGCGCGTCGAGGGTGCCGCGCAGCGTCGCCAGCCGGCGCGGCTCGGGGCAGGGGACGCGTTCGGCCGTCACCGAGCCGTCGGCGGCCAGGTCGACCAGCCACATGGTCTTGCGCTGCTTCACCTCGGAGAAGGAGTAGGCGAGCGGGGAGCCGCTGTAGCGCAGGTGCGGGGCGAGCGTCTGGCAGCCGTGCAGGTGGCCGAGCGCCGCGTAGTGCACCCCGTCGAAGACCGACGCGGGTACGGAGGCCACGCCGCCGACCGCGATGTCCCGTTCGCTGTCGCTCGGCGCGCCGCCGGTGACGAAGGCGTGCGCCAGCACCACCGCCCGGGTGCCGGACGGGCGCGCCGCGAGATCCGCCCGGACCTGGTCCATCGCGGCGCCGAGCACCGCCGCGTGCCCGCCCTTGGCCAGCCCGAACCGCTCGCGCACCAGCGTCGGCTCCAGGTAGGGGAGCCCGTACACCGCCACCGGGCCGTGCTCGTCCGCCAGCAGGACGGGCTCGGCGCACTCGCCCGGGTCGGTCCGCAGGTGGATGCCGGCCCGCCCGATCAGCCCCGCCCCGACGCCGAGGCGGCGGGCCGAGTCGTGGTTGCCGCTGATGAAGACCGTCGGCACCCCGAGGTCCGCCAGCCGGTGCAGCACGTCGTCGAACAGCGCGATCGCTTCCAGCCCGGGCAGCGCCCGGTCGTACACGTCCCCCGCGACCAGCACGGCGTCCACGCCCTCGGACCGGACCACTTCCACCAGGTGGTCCAGGAAGGCGCGCTGGGCGTCGTGCAGGCTCTCCCGGTGGAACGAGCGCCCGAGATGCCAGTCGGAGGTATGCAGCAGTCGCATGGTCCCCGACCCTAACGCGCAGCACTGACAATCCCGCCCGGCCCGGTGGAAACCACACACCCCGGGGGTCCCGGGGGTCCCGGGGGTCCCGGGGGTCCCGGGAGTCCCGGGGGGACGGCGGGCCGCGGGTGCCGTGCGGTGCCGGTGAGGGTGGCGCTGAGCTTGTTCGATTACTTGGGGTGAATTGTCAGTGGCTCTGTGTATGTTCCTCGGCGTCGGCCACCCCCGGTCGGGGCGGCCGACGAGGTCCGGAGTCGGGCGAGCGAGAAGGAGGAGTCATGACTGTCGTGCGGGAGTCGGTGTGCGAGGCGCTGGGCGCTGCGGCGGGGCGTCCGTCGCGGGGGCGGCGGCGGGTGCTGGTGATGGCCGGGCGGAGGCCGGGCGGCGGTGTCGGCGGGGTGTCGGCCGCCGGGCCCGGCGGGGCGGCGCCGCCCGGGGGCGGCCGGCCGCCGGGGGCCCGTGCGGGAGGGGACGGTGCGCGGGCGGTCGGGCTCGGCGGGCGGGTCCGGGGCGCGCCGCCGCCCCAGCCGGTGGCGGTGGCCCTGGCCGTCGACGCCGGGGACTTCGCCGGGCTTACGCGGTACGGGCTGTTCGGCGGGCTCGGGCACCAGGCCTACCTGCGGCGGGCGGAGGAGCAGCTCACGGCCCTGCACCGGCAGGGGCTGGAGGTGCACCTGCGGGTCCTGGAGGCGGGCGACTTCGAGGACTACTGCGAGGCGCTCGGCCTCGATCCTCGGATGCCCGCCGCCCGGGTCGCCTACGCGGGCGATCCCGAGCTGGCGGGGGAGCCGTTCGTCTACGCGGGGGAGCGGCTGGCCGAGCTGCTCCCGGTGCTGCTGGACGACCACCGGGCGCGGGTGCGGATGTCCGTGGCCTGCGCGGCCCTGCTGGACGCCGTCGGCGAGGACCCGGACGGGCAGTTCCGGATGGCGGCCGTGATGCGGTACGTGACGTCCGTCTACCTGGCGCTCGCCGAGGGCGCGGGGGAGGGGTGCCACCTGCTGACGCTGCGCTGCCACGGCCCGGAGGACGGCGAGGAGCTCACCTCGGCGGTGGACGTCTGCGTGGAGGAGGGGCGGCTGTACCCGGCCGGGCGGGACGCCGAGGCGTTCTGCGTCACGCTCGCGGCGGGCGTCGCCCTGGGCGGGGAGGGGGCGTTGCTGCTGCACGGCGATCCGTCGGCGGGTGTCCGGGCCGCCGGTCAGGCCGACGGCCGGTCCGCCCCGGCTAGGGGCCCGGCCTCCCCGGCCGACGACGCCGGGCTCCGGCCGCCGGTGCTCGGCTGGGCGTTGACCGGCGGGCGGCTGCGGCCGATGACGGCGCACGAGGTGTTCGACGAGCTGGCCGACGATGCCGCGCGTGGGATGCCGTTCCCGCCCGGGGTGGACCCTCGGCCCGGGTTCCCGCTGCCCGGCTTCCGGGGCGCCGGGGAAGGGGGTGGGCCGCTGGGGTGATCGGGGGGCTCGTCGCCTCCGCGTCCACCGCGTTCGCCGCGTTCACCGCCTCCGCGTCCACCATGCGGCGCTGGGGACTGTTCATCGACCGCCTGTTCGGGGAAGATTCGGAGAAGATCAACAGCAGGAGCGTGCGGTGCCCCACGCCGCCGCTCCGGCCGCTCCGTACCGCGCCCTGCAGGTCCTCCCCGCGCACCGCCGGTCCGGCGAAGCCCGACAGCGAGAGGGGGACGGATGAGCGAGCGGAGCGAGCTCGGTGCCAGGGGGTGCGCAGGGGCGAGCACCCCCGCCGAGCGCCGCGGGGCGAGAGCATGAGCCCGATCGAGTACAGCGCGGAGATCGCCGAACTGCTCGGGAAGGTGCGGCGGCGTCCCACCGCGGGCTGGCCGTGGCGGCCGGGCGAGCAGGTGCCGGAGGGGCTGCCGGTCAAGCAGTCCTGGGGGTGGCTGTTCGCACCGGACGGGCGGGTGCTGACGCTGGTGAACCCCCGGGACGGGATCTGCTCGCTGCCCGGTGGGTCGCTGGAGCCGGAGGACGGCGGTGATCCGGCGGCCGCCCTGGCCCGGGAGGCCGCCGAGGAGGCGCAGGCCGTGATCGGCCGGCCGTACTACCTCGGCTACCTCTACGACCGGGTCGGTTCGGCGAACGGCGGGCACGAGTGCGCGCGGGTCCGGATGGCGGCGGCGCTGCGGGCGGTCGGCCCGAGCGTGGCCGACCCGGCCTCGGGCCGGCACTACCGGCGACTGCTGGTCGCGCCGGGCCTCGCCGTCGAGCTGCTCGGCTGGGGCGCGCCCGGGCTGCGTCAGGCCCGCGCGGCGGTCGCCACCGCCGCGCGCTGGCTCGGCGTGCCCGCGGCCGCGAACGAGGCGATCGAGGAGCTGCCGGTCGAGGGCTGCACGGTCTCCCCGGGCGCCGTCTACCCGGGTGCCGTGCACCTCGGTGGTGGCCGCCCCGGCGTGCACGGCTGACCACGCGCGTCGCCGTACTCCTGCGCGACCTCCCGGCGGGGCGCCCTGATGCGCTGCCCTGGCGTGGTGTCCCGCCGTGCTGCCTTGACGCGCTGCCACATCGCGCGGCACGTACGGCAGGCGCGGCAGGCGCGGCCATGGCGGACGTCAACCGTCAGCCGCACGCGTCCGATCAGCCGCACGGGTCCGATCAGGCTCACCGGTGAATTTCACCGCTTCCGCCGATGCCCTGTTCCGCCCACCTTCTGACGTGCCTTGAGGTGTTCCGTCAGCCCCCCCTGTGCCCCTCGGCACCCGCTTCGAATCTGACTCGGCGGTAACCGGGCGGCAGCCCCCCGCTTACCGTGCACAGAACTTCCGCAAGTTGCCGGTCTACGCGCGCTGCGCTACGCGCGTCACCGCGTACCCCCGCTGACCTGGGCGAAATCCCGGATTGTCGGCGGCAATTCATCTCCGGGCTGTCGGACGGCCCGTCAATATCCTTGGCATGACCGCTTCCGGGTTTGGCTACCGCCTGGTATCACTTCTGTGACCCTCGCCACGCCACCCCACTGGAGATGCGATGATCCGCCCTGCCCGTGCCCTGTCCATCGCCGCCGTAGCGGCAGGCCTCACCATGACGACGCTCTTCGCCGCGTCGTCCGCGAACGCCGCCGGTGTCAACTACGTGGCCCTCGGGGACTCGTACTCCTCCGGCGTCGGTGCCGGCAGCTACCTGAGCGACAGCGGCAGCTGCAAGCGCAGCACCAACGCGTACGCGTACCTCTGGAAGAACGCGCACGCGCCGTCCTCCTTCAAGTTCGTGGCCTGTTCGGGCGCCAAGACCGGTGACATCCTCAACAGCCAGATCTCCGCCCTGGACGCCGGCACCACGCTGGTCAGCATCTCGGTCGGCGGCAACGACGCCGGTTTCGCCGACACCATGCAGACCTGTGTCCTCGGTTCGGAGTCCGACTGCGTCAACGCCGTCAACACCGCCAAGAACTACGCCACCACCACCCTGCCCGGCCAGCTGGACAAGGTGTACTCGGCGATCAAGTCGAAGTCCCCCAACGCCCACGTCGTGGTGATGGGCTACCCGCACATCTACAAGATCGGCGGCAGCTGCATCTTCGGTATCGGCGACACGGCTCGCGCCGCCATCAACAGTGCCGCCGACACCCTGGACGGCGTCCTCGCCAAGCGGGCCGCCAACGCCGGCTTCGCCTTCGGCGACGTCCGCAACGTCTTCACCGAGCACGAGATCTGCGGCTCGCTGACCACCTGGCTGAACAGTGCCACCCTGCCGGTCGACGAGAGCTACCACCCGAAGGCGGCCGGCCAGTCCGGCGGCTACCTGCCGGTGTTCTCGGCCTCCTGAGGACGGTAGGCCGTAAGGGCCGTAGGAGCCGGATCGGCCCGCAGTGGTCGTCGTGGCGGACCGCAGTAGCGAACCGTTTTGGCGGACCGTCGTCACGGACGGGCTCCGACGGGCACCGTCCCGTCCTGGGGCATGCCGGTGCCGCCGTCCCCTCCCACGTTTCGGGAGGGGGCGGCGGCACCGCCGTTTCAGCGGCCGTTCGGTGCCGATCCGTTCGGCGCGGATCCGTTCGGCGCGGGCCTGCCCGGGGCCGGTCCGGTCGGCGGGAAGGGGATGCCGGCGAGGACCGGCAGGAGTTCCGCCTCCTCGAAGTCGAGGTGCGCCTCCAGTTCGGCGGACATCCGGTCCAGCTCCGTACGGAGCCGCTCCGGTTCGGTGACCGCGATCCCGGCCAGCAGGGCCACCAACTCCTCCTTGATCCGCCCGATGGCCCGGTGCTGCTCGTCGAGCCGCGCCAGGACGTCGGCCAGCTCCGGGTGGCTGCGTGCGAGGGCGGGGAACACGGCGGTGTCCTCGCCGGTGTGGTGGTGCGTCAGCCCGTCGCAGAAGGCCAGGCAGTGCTGGCGCAGCTGCAGCCCGAGCGGGGCCGGTCGGCCCGGGAGGTGGGCGTGCGCTTCCTCCCGTACGTGGCGCAGCTGTGCGCGCAGCCAGGTGTGCGCCTCCAGCAGCTTGTCGGCGAGGCTGCGCACCACCGGGGCGGGGCTGACGGAGGGCGGCTCGGGTCGTTCCAGGGCGACGACCGGCAACTCCCGGTCGGTGTGCGCCTGGTAGTCGCCGTAGCCCGGAGCCTGCCGGACGACGGCGGCGAACAGCCGTTCCCGGCGGTCGCCTTCGGCGGGCACGGCGACGGTGTCGAAGGCCTCGACGCCGGATCCTGCGCTGTCGAAGGCCTCGGCGCCGATCTCGACCCGGACCACCGGGTGGGCGAGGAGGTTGCGGTACCACTGGGGGTGTTCCGGCGCCCCGGCGGCCGAGGCGACGACCAGGAGCAGCCCCTCCGCCCGGACGTACCCGAGCGACACGGTGTGCGGCCGCCCGGAGCGTGCCCCGGTGGTGGTCAGCAACAGCAGGTCGCCGCCCTCGAACGGGCCGCCGACCCGCCCGCCGTTGGCGCGGAACTCCTCGATGACGTTCTGGTTGAAGGACATGGGCATGCGTGTGTGGTGGATCTCCAGAGAGGAAAGGGGAAGTCGCGGTCACCTGCTGTGCCGAGTGCCGAGTGCCGGAGCCGGTGATACGGCTGGTCGCGCGTCCGGCGATGTCCGCAGACGTCCGTCGGCGTCCGTAGACGTCCGTCACGGGGCACGGTTCGCGCACGCGGGCAGCGCGGTGACCGCCCGGCGTCAGATCAGGGAAGCGGAGAGAGTGCTCATCGCGCATCGTCCCTTCGGAAAGGTGCTCGCTCGGCTGTCGGCCGGCCCACTACTCTGTGGCCGACGCCGCGCTGCACGCCCCCATTAGAGCCAGGCCGCGGACACGCTGTCAACGAGGACGATCGCCGCCGGAGAGGAACCGGAAGCCGCCATGGAACGTGTGGTGGACCTCGACGACGCCGCCGCGCGGATCGCCGCCCGGGCCCCGGGATGGCGTGCGGCCCGGCTGACGGTGGGTCCGCTCACCTGGCGCGATTGGCTCGCGCCGTGGCCGCAGCCGCTGGAGACGGACCGTGCCCGGGTCGTCGATCCGGACTCGGTCGGCCTGCGGCTGGCCGACCCGCTGACCGGTGCGGAACTGGAGGTGGTGCTCTTCTGCGGGGGCTGGGCGGACGTGTCCTACCTGGCCGCTGGCTGGGAGGAGAAGCTGGTCACGGCGGGGGAGCACGAGTCGGGCGGTGCGATCCCGGCCCAGGACATCACCTCCGCGGCCGACTTCGAAGCGCGCCTGACCGGATGGACGGGAGACGTCTTCGGCGGCTGAGCGCCGGAGCGCCGGAGCGCCGGAGCGCGGGAGCGCCCGAGCGAACGGCGACGCGCCGCCGCCCCCTCGGAGGCGGCGGCGCGTCCGTCAGGCCCGGACGGTGCCCGTCAGCGGAGGTAGTCGACCAGGCCGGCCGGCTTGAGCCCGGCGGCGTCGGCGGCGGCGAGGGCGCGCTGGAGGTCGGAGGCGAGGGTGTCGGTCCAGTGCATCAGGACGACGTCGCCCGGCTGCAGCAGGCCCGGGTGCCAGATGTTGGCGGCGCCCCAGCTGAAGTCCGCGTCGGCGGTGAGCACGGTGCGGATGCCGCAGTTGGCGGCGGCCTGCAGGGTGTCGGCGTTCCAGGTGAAGTACGGCGGGCGGAAGAACGTCGGCGTGGAGCCGAAGATGCGGGTCATGGAGTCACGGGCGTCGCAGATCTCGACCTGCTGCCGTTCCAGCGGGAGCGTGCTGAGGTCGGTGTGGGAGACGCTGTGGTCCTGGACCGAGGAGCCGGGTACGGCGGTGACCCGCCGGAAGAAGTCCGGGTCGGTGGCGGCCGGCATCGGCAGCGGGAAGGCGGTGATCGGCAGCCGGTGGTCGGCGATGAACCGTTCCGCCTCGGGGGTGCGCTGCCAGCCGTCGTCCACGGTGAAGAAGACGACCTTGTCGTTGGTGGGGACGGAGCCGGCGGCGACGGCCGGGGCGGGTGCGGGGCCGTCCACTCGGACGTCGTCCACGGAGAACGGGCCCTGCTGGTACCAGCCGTGGACGTACAGCCGGATGCTGCGCGCGTTCGGGCCGGTGGTGAACCGGGTGCTCAGTCGCTGCCAGCCGCCGCCGGTGGTCTCCGTCCAGGCGGGTGCGACGTCCTTGCCGGTGCCGGTGGCGCCCAGGTAGACGAAGTTGCCGCGCACCCATGCGGAGGCCGTGTAGGTGGTGTTGGGCTGGACCGCGACGGTCTGCGCGCACTCCCCGGTGGAGTCGGCGTTCGCGGGGGTGACGGTCAGCGCGGAGGCGCCGGTGTGCGGGGCGTTGGCGGTGACGGCCGCTTCGGCCGGTCCGCCGGTGCAGCTCCAGCCGGGGACGCTGCCCCAGTCGGCGAGGTCGGGGGAGGGCAGTTCGAAGCCGGGGTTGGTGGCGAGGTTGACGGTCGGGGCGGCCTGGGCGCTCGGACCGCCAGCCGGGGCGGCCTGGGCACTCGGACCGCCGGCCGGGGCGGCGTCGGCCGAGGCCGCCGGTGCGGCGAGGCCGGTGAGCAGGGCGACCGAGGCGGCCAGCGCGGACAGGCGCGCGGACAGGCGTGTGGACATCGACACGTGAGGACTCCAGCAGGTGGGGGTACGCCCGTGGGGAGGGCGTGAGCGGAATCGGACCGTGGAACTCTGGATCGTCGCAACAATGGACTAGACCAATAAGGCCGTCAAGGGAACGGCGGATGAACCAGTTCGCCGCTGCGCGGTCATCGCGCCTGTGGCACAAGGGACAAGACGGTACGTCAAGGACCAGACGGACAGCCCCGGTTCAGGGCAGGTACAACTCCTCGATGTCCGTCGCGTAGTGCTCGGCGATCGCCGCCCGCCGCAGCTTGAGCGAGGGCGTCAGCAGCCCCTGCTCCTGGCTGAACTCCCGTGGCAGCAGCCGGAACGCGCGGATCGACTCGGCCCGCGAGACGGCCGTGTTCGCGGCCGCCACCGCACGCTGGACCTCCACGTGCAGCTCCTCGTCCGCGAGCACCGTCCACGGGTCCGCCTGCTCCCGCCCGTGGGTCTTCAGCCAGTGCGCCAGGGCGGCCGGGTCGAGCGTGATCAGTGCGGCCACGTACGGGCGGTCGTCGCCCACCACCAGGCACTGGGAGACCAGCGGGTGCGCCTCGACCCGTTCCTCCAGGGCCGCCGGGGCCAGGTTCTTGCCGCTGCTGGTGACGATCAGGTCCTTCTTGCGGCCGGTGATGCTGAGGTAGCCGTCCTCGTCCAGCCGGCCCAGGTCACCGGTCGCGAACCACCCGTCGACCAGGGACTCGGCGGTGCACCGCGGATGGTTGAGGTAGCCGCCGAAGACCGAGCCGCCGCGCACCCACACCTCGCCGTCGTCGGCGATCGCCACCGAGGCGCCCGGCACCGGCTGTCCGACCGTGCCGAGCTTCTGCCGGCCGGCCGGGTTGGCGGTGATCGCGGCGGTGGTCTCGGTCAGCCCGTAGCCCTCGTACAGCTGGAGGCCGGCGCCGGTGAAGAACAGGCCCAGCTCGCGCCGGAGCGTGGAGCCGCCGCACATCACGCTGCGCACCCGGCCGCCGAGCACCGCCCGCAGCCTCGGGTAGACGGTCCGCTCGTACGCGAGGTGGCGCAGCCGCAGGGCCGCGCCCGGTCCGGGGCCGCGGCCGAAGGCCTTCTGCTCCCGGGCGGCGGCCCAGTCGACGGCCACCTGCCGGGCCTGCTCGAAGAGTTCGCCGCGCCCGGCGTCCTCGGCGGCCCGCCGGGCCTGCTGGAAGATCTTCTCGAAGACGTACGGGACGGCGTGCAGGAAGGTCGGGCGGAAGGTCTCCAGCGCGGGCAGCAGCGCGTCGGTGGAGACCTCGGGGATGTGCCCGATCCGGAAGCCGCCGCGGATCGCCGCGATCTGCACGGCCCGCCCGTAGACGTGCGCGAGCGGCAGGAACAGCAGGGTGGCGGGGCGGCCGCCGCCGGTGTCGCGCAGGACGTCCCCCCAGCCGGCGAGCAGGGCGTCCGCCTCGGCGGCCAGGTTGGCGTGGGTGATCAGGCAGCCCTTGGGGCGGCCGGTGGTGCCCGAGGTGTAGACGACGGTGGCGATGTTCCCGGCGGCGACGCCGAGGCGCTGGCGGTGCACCAGGGAGTCGGGCACGCCGAGGCCGTCCTCGGTGATCGCGGCGACGCAGTCGCGGTCCAGCTGCCAGATGCCGGTGAGGTCGGGCAGCGCGTCGCAGACCGCGCCGACGGTCATCGCGGCGTCCTCGTCCTCGACCAGACAGGCCACCGCCTGGGTCTCGGCGAGGATCCAGCGCACCTGCTCGGGGGAGGCGGTGGGGTAGACCGGCACGGTGATCGCGCCGATCGACCAGAGTGCGTAGTCGAACAGCGTCCACTCGTAGCGGGTGCGGGACATCAGGGCGACCCGGTCGCCGTAGCGCACGCCGTGGGTGAGCAGACCCTTGGCCAGGGCGAGCACCTGGTCCCGGAACTCCCGGGCGGTGACGTCCTGCCACTGCCCGTCCTCGGTCCGCCGGGACAGCTGGACCAGGTCGGGGGTGCGCCCGGCGGTGTCGTAGAGGGAGTCGGCGAGTCCTCCGGAGGCCTCGGGCACGGCCGGGGCGGGGGTGGTGAACTCGCGCACAGTCCTCCCCAGTTCGGTGCCGGTAGTACGGGGTGGGCCGAAACTATCGGATCACCCTGTCACTGCCCAGGGTTGTGGCGGTGACACGACGAGATCGGCACCGGCCTCCTCCGGTGGTGTCGTCCCCGGGGAGGTGCGGAGGAGGAACCGCTGAGGGTGCGGGGGCCTCGTGTCAATCCCGCATTTCCGGGCACGGGCGGACATTCCGGACGTGAAGCGGGGGAGGGGGAGGCCGGTTTCTGACGTGTGCGGGACGAGACCGGTCGGTGGACTGGTTCGCCCCTCGAACGAGTGGTGAGGGCGTAGTAGAGTCTCGCAGACCTGTGGCCGGAAACCCCTCCTCCGACCTTGCCCTCGGCACCCTCCATGCCGTCCCGCGCCACCCCCCGTACCAGCCCCGTACCACCACCGACCCGGCTCCGCCTCGGCCCCGATCCGGCCCTGAACCGGCGCCTCGACACCATCCCTCCACCGTTCCCGCCGCTCCCGCCGTTCCTATCGTTCCCACCGCTCCCCGTCCGCGCCTGGCACTTCCCGACCGAGGACTCCATGCGTCTGCGCAGCAGCTCGATCCGCGCGAAGATCATCGCGCTGCTCCTGGTGCCCATCGTCGCGCTCGCCGCGCTGTGGGCCTACGCGACGATCGCCACCACCGGGGATGTCTGGAACCAGCTCGGGATCAGCCGTACGTACAAGGAGTTCGCGGGCCCGGTCGACCAGTACACCGGGGACCTGCAGAACGAGCGCCGCGCCGCCGTCCAGCGCCTGGCCGACCCGCGCTCGCCGGCCGCCAGGGACGGCTACGAGCGGGCCAAGGCCGCCACCGACCGCAGCCTGGACGTGCTGCGGCAGAAGAAGGACACCTCCGCGGGCAAGCTCTCCGCCCCGCAGCGCGGCCGCTTCGTGCAGATCGTCGCCGCCGCCGACCAGCTCGGACCGCTCCGCGCCCAGGTCGGCCGCTCCGCGCTGAACTGGGAGTTCGCGCTGGGCCAGTACAGCGACCTGGTCAAGCCGGTGTTCGGCTTCCGGTCCGCCTACGTCGCCCGGCAGAGCGGCCAACTCCCGCGTCAGGGCACCATCCTGATCGAGCTGGTGCGCGCCCGCGAGTACCTGTCGCAGGAGGACGCGGCGATGGAGGGCCTGCGTACCGGCGTCGCCAAGCCCACCGCCGAGCAGTATCAGGTCGCGCTGGACGCCCTGCACAACCAGCAGGCGCTGTTCACCGTCTACGTCGCCGAACTCGACCCCGCCGACCAGTCCGACTACGTCGCGCTGCGCGGCGGCGAGGCCTGGGGCGCGCTGGCCCGCGCCGAGGCGGACTTCGTCGGCGCCGGCGGCCCCGAGCGGGTGGTCCAGGCGCTCAACAGCGACTCCTGGCGGGTGACCGCCGACCGGGCGCTCGGCGACCTCGCCTCGATCAACAGCCGGATCTCCGCCGGGCTGGACGAGCGCGCGCGGTCCGCCTCGATGGGACTGCTGTGGCGCGGCGGCATCGCCGGTGCCATCGGCCTGGTCGCCGTGGTGCTGTCGATCATGATCTCGTTCCGGATCGGCCGCGGCCTCGCCCGCCAGCTGATCGGCCTGCGCAACGCGGCCCACGAGCTGGCCGGCACCCGGCTGCCGTCCGTCATGCTGCGGCTGCGCCGCGGCGAGCCGGTGGACGTGGCTACGGAGGCCCCCGAGCTGCACTTCGGGGACGCCGAGATCGGCCAGGTCGGCCAGGCCTTCAACGCGGTGCAACGCGCCGCCGTCGAGGCCGCCGTCGAGCAGGCCGAACTGCGGCGCGGGGTCTCGGCGGTGTTCGTCAACCTGGCCCGGCGCAGCCAGGTGCTACTGCACCGCCAGCTCACCCTGCTCGACACCATGGAGCGCCGCACCGAGGACCCGGCGGAGCTGGAGGACCTCTTCAAGGTCGACCACCTCACCACCCGCATGCGCCGGCACGCCGAGGGCCTGATCATCCTGGCCGGCGGCTCGCCCGGGCGCGCCTGGCGCAAGCCGGTCCGGATGGTGGACGTGGTCCGGGCGGCGGTCGGCGAGGTCGAGGACTACGCCCGGGTGATCGTCCGGCCGTTCCCCGGCACCGGCCTGCTCGGCAGCGCCGTCGCGGACGTCACCCACCTGGTCGCCGAACTCGTCGAGAACGCCGCCGTGTTCTCCCCGCCGAGCACCCAGGTCACCGTCCAGGGCGAGGTGGTGGCGCACGGCTTCGCGCTGGAGATCGACGACCGCGGCCTCGGGCTGAGCGAGCAGCTGCTCGCCGAGATCAACGAACGCCTCGCCGTGGAGCAGGAGTTCGACCTCGCCGACACCGACCGGCTGGGCCTGTTCGTGGTCAGCCGGCTGGCCCGCCGGCACGGCATCCGGGTGCACCTGCGGCCGTCCCCGTACGGCGGGACGACGGCGGTGGTGCTGATCCCGCGCGAGCTGCTCGCGGAGGCGCCGGACGGGCGGCCGGAGCCGGGCACGGCCGGGCAGCGGCCCGCGGCGGGCGGCCGGCGCGGGCAGCGGGACCTGGTCGCGGTGCCCGGGTCGGGTGGTGCTTCCCCGTCGGCTCCCTCGTCGGCGTCCGCGGTCGGTTCCGTCGGTTCCGCCGGTGCCGGTGGTGACGCGGACGGCAGGCACCGCGGGGCGACGGGAGGGCCGCGCCCCTCCGCGCCGGACGCGGGCCGGACGGCGGGCGGACTGCCGCGCCGGGTCTCGCGCGGCAAGGGCGGGCCGGTGCTGGTCCCCGCGCCCGCGGCGGACCCCGAGGACGCGCCGGGGCCGGGGCGGCACCGGCGGGAGGACGTCGTGGTGGCCGCGGCCGAGGCGGCCGTCGCGGCTGCCGAGGCCGGCGGAGCTACCGGGGTCATCGGAGCTGCCGGGGCCAGTGGAGTCGGCGGCTCCGTCGGGCGGACCGACCCGGTCGCGGTTCCGCCCGCGGGTGCCGCTCCCCGGACGGCGGGCGGCCTGCCCCGGCGGGTCCGGCAGGCGAACCTGGCGCCGCAGCTCAGGGAGCAGCTCACGGAACAGCTGAAGGAACGGTTCCGCAACGGAGCCGGTACCGGAGCCGACGGCGGGGCCGGAGGCGCGTCGGCCGGCGACGGATCGGCCGGAGGCACCCAGGACGGCGGGGAGGCCCGGGAGGTCCGGGAACGCTCCCCCGAGGAGGCCAGGGCCACCTTCGCCTCCTTCCAGCGCGGCTTCACCCGGGGGCGAGGGGCCACGGCCCCGGCGGACCGTACGGTCGGCTCCCCGGGCCGCCCCGGTGCGCCGACGGACCGGACCGGCGCTCCGTTGACGGATCGTCCCGGCACACCCGACGATCGTGCCGTGCGGGGGACCGGACGGCCCACCGCCGTACCGGCCTGGCAGCCGCCCGACCGGTCCCGGCGGGCGATCGCCCCGGCGCCCGCCCCGGCGGCGCTGCCCGCGCCGCGGGACATCGGCCGGGCGCCGCTCGTCCGGCGGGTACCGCCGGGGCAGCCGGTCCGCCGGACCCCGGACACCGTCGTACCCGCACCACCCGCTTCATCCGCACCACCTGCACCACCCGCTCCACACGCACCACCCGCTCCAGCGGAAGGAACTGATTCATGACCACGTCGATGCAGTCGTCAGGGGACCTCAACTGGCTCCTGGACGACCTGGTGGGGCGCGTCGCGGCCCTGCGGCACGCGGTGATCCTCTCCAACGACGGCCTGGCCACCGGCGCCTCCCGCGACCTCGACCGCGAGGACGCCGAGCACCTGGCCGCCGTCGCCGCCGGGTTCCACAGCCTGGCGAAGGGCGCCGGCGGGCACTTCAAGGTCGGCGGCGTCCGGCAGACCATGGTGGAGCTGGACGAGGCCTTCCTGTTCATCACGGCCGCCGGCGACGGCAGCTGCCTGGCCGTGCTGAGCGAGGCCGAGGCGGACATCGGCCAGATCGCGTACGAGATGGCGCTGCTGGTCAAGCGGGTCGGCGAGCACATGGCCGCCGAGCCGCGCACCGAAACCGCCCCGCCGGTGAGATGAGCGGTCCGATGGCGGATCCGAAGGCGGATGAGCCGGACGGCCCGGAGACGCCGGACGGCCCCCAGGTGCCGGTGGGTACGGCCGGGCCGTCCGGCAGCGGCGGTTCCTCCGGCGTCGGCGGTTCGTCGGGCACCGGCGGTTCCTCCGGTCCCGCCGGGCCGTCCGGCAGTGGCGGTTCGGACGCCGTCGACCGCCCGGACGGCCATGACGGCCAGGACGGCGAGGTCGACCCGGACGGGCCCGACGTCGACCTGTTCCGGCCGCGCACCCCGGTCGACGACCGCTGGTTCGACGACGAGGCCGGCCCGGTGGTGCGGCTCTACTCGATGACCCGCGGCCGCACCCGGCCGGTCGAGGAGGGGCTGTTCGACCTGATCTCGCTGGTCACCGCCGTCGATCCCGGGCCGGTCGCGGGGGCCGTGCCCGCGCACGTCCTCGACCCGGAGCACCAGACGCTGCTCACCCTGTGCCGCCGCGAGCCGCTCTCCGTCGCCGAGCTCGGCTCCTACACCGACCTGCCGGTCAGCGTGGTGCGGGTGCTGCTCGGCGACCTCTACGACGCCGAGCTGATCAGCGTCACCCGACCCGTTCCGCTCGCCGAGCTGCCGGACGAGCGCCTGCTGCGAGACGTGATCAATGGACTCCGTGCGCTCTGACCCCCGCCCCCGCCCGGAGGGCACCGTGCCCGATCCGGACGGCACCGCGTCCCACCCGGCGAACGCCAACGACCCGCGCTGGCGCGGCGGTCCGGCCGTCGCGGTGAAGATCCTGGTCGCGGGCGGCTTCGGCGCGGGCAAGACCACGCTGGTCGGATCGGTCAGCGAGATCCGGCCGTTGCGGACCGAGGAGGAGCTCAGCGAGCTGGGCCGCCCGGTCGACGACACCTCGGGGGTGGAGGCGAAGCGCACCACCACCGTCGCGATGGACTTCGGCCGGATCGATCTGCGGCCGGGCCTCGCGCTCTACCTGTTCGGCACGCCCGGGCAGGACCGGTTCTGGTTCGTCTGGGACGAGTTGGCCCGCGGCGCGCTCGGCGCCCTGGTGCTCGCGGACACCCGGCGGCTGGCCGACTGCTTCCCGTCGGTGGACTTCTTCGAGCAGCGCGGCATCCCGTTCCTGGTCGCGGTGAACTGCTTCGAGGGCACCGAGCGGTTCTCTCCGGACGAGGTCCGCGAGGCACTCGACCTCGACCCGGACATCCCGGTGGTGCTCTGCGACGCGCGGCTGCGGCAGGACGGCAAGGACCTGCTCGTCGCGCTGGTCGAGCACGCCGCCGCCGGCCGGCACCGCCGCGCCCCGGTCGGCGCCTGAGGGCGGCTCGGCCCCGGCCGGACCCGGCTCGGTCCGGTCGGAGCAGGTCCGGCTCCGGCCGGGGTCGGCCCGCGCTCCGGCTCGACAACGGGTGAAGGACGGCTGGGCGACCGCCGTACGACGGGCGTGCGAAGAGTCGGCAGGTCAGCGCGCCGACCTGCCCCTTCCGCCCGCCGTCTCATTCCACCGTCCGCATCGTGGACGATCACTGCGCCGAAGGTTGCCTAGACCGGCCCGGCCGTGGAAGGCTCTGTGGACGAAGGCCGCCCGGCCATGCCGTCGGGGGCGCCGGAAACGCCCCGTTCGTACGGGCGTTGCAACCGGCGGACGGCCTTCGACGAACCGGCGAGGCATCGTCGGCGGGCACCGTCAACGGTGCGCCGCCGTGTGGAGAACGAGGGGGAGGGCAGCAGGATGACCGTCGGCCGACGACGCATCACCACCGCCGTGCCCGGCTCCCCGCTGCCCGGTGCCCCCATGCCCGGCGTCGCCGTGACCGGTGCCGCCGATCCGGCGCTCACCGTCCGCCGCTACATCGACCACGCGCTGATCTGCAGCGCGTGTTGTCGCTGACCGGCCTGACCTTCCCGACCTTCCCGGTACGTCCCCGGCGCTGACGGCCCACCCGGCCCTCTCGGTCCACCGTCCGACGCACCGCCGAAACCCGTCGACCAGGCCGTAGCGGAGCGCCCGTCCGGCGTGCCCGCGGCCGACCAACCGGACCCGCCCAGCGGAGAGACCACCAGTGAACATCGTCTGCCCCAGCACCACCCCCGGCATCGTCGGCCGTACCCGAACGGCCGGGTCGGCCCCCGCGATGCGCGCGGGTGGACGGACCGGACGGTGGAACCGGTGCGGGAGCCGCGCCGTGGACAGCCGGCGGGGTCGCCTCGACCTCGAGCCGTTCTGGCCGTCCCGGCAGCCGCACCTGTTCGATCAAACGTGTCCCGGCTCGCCCAGCGCGTCCCGGCCCTCCGCCCGCTGATCCGGTTCGTTCCGGTCCAGCCCAGGCAGTACGCCCGGTCGACGCGCAGACGACTCCACCCCGTCCGTCACGCGCGAAATGAGCGGCACACCATGTCTTCTTCCTCCACGGCCACCCTGCCCCTGCCCACCGCGACCCCGCACCTGCGCGCGGTCCGCTCCGTCCCGCCGGTCTCCTCCGTCCCCGCCACCGCGCCGGTCGGTCCCGGCGCGTCCGGGGCCGCGGGACCGTCCGTCCCCCCGGCGTCGCTGTCCGACCGATGGCCCGGGGTGGCGGCCCGTCCGCCCTATGCCGGACCGACCCACGCCGGAACGGCCAACGTCGGCCCGGCCCATGTCGGACCGACCCGTCCGGCGACCGTCCCGGCACCCGCAGCCGCGCAGCCGGGAGTGACCGTCCCGCAGGTGCCCCAGTCGCTGCTCGCCGCGCTGCCGGAGGGGGCGGCCGTCGTCGCCACCCTGCCGCAGGGCGCGCTGCCGCAGGGTCTGCTCGCCCAGTACGGAATCCAGTTCGGCGGCGTGAACGGCGGCGCGATGGTCGGGTACCTGGTGCTGGTGCCGACCGAGGGCCCGGCGGCGCAGGTCGTCGGCCTGCCGGGGGCTCCGGCCGGCGTCGGGGCCGCCGCCCAGCCCGGAACCCACACGCTCCCCGGGGCCCACCCGGCCCACGGGGCGCAGCCGACGACCGGCGGGCCCGCCGGCCAGACCGTGGCGGGGGTCCGTCCGGTCCGCCCGGCCGGGCGCGGCATCGCCGTCGACACCGAGCGGCGCAACGCCTACGTCGACGGGCGGCTGCTCGACCTCACCTACCTGGAGTTCGAGCTGCTGGCGCACCTCACCGAGCACCCGCAGCGGGTGCACACCCGGGACCACCTGGTCTCCGCGGTCTGGGGCTACGGCCATGTCGGGGACGGGCGGACGGTCGACGTGCACGTCGCCCGGCTGCGCCGCAAGCTCGGACCGGCCTACCGGGACACCATCGTGACGGTCCGCCGGGTCGGCTACAAGTACACCCCGGCCGCGGTCTGACGGCTGGTTCCGGCCTGACGGCGGATCTGACGGCGGATCTGGACGGCCGGTCTGGCGCCCGATCTGGCAGCCGGTCGCCAACGGCCTCTTGCCGCCGGTCGGTTGAGCGTCGGCCGGTCGAAGCAGCGGACCACTCGTCCTGGACACGGACGGGCGGCCCGCTGCTTCGTCGCGTCCCTGTGGAGTGGAAGGCGTGCCGGGAGCGTCAGCCGCGCTGGTCCGGCGGGAGCAGGAGGACGGCGAGGGCGTCGGCGCAGCCGCGGGCGTGGCCGAGGAACCAGTCCAGCCGGTCGTCGGTGAGGTGCGCGGGCGTCGAACGGACCGCCAGCGCGAACCGCGCCTGCCCGGCGCCGTCCAGGACGGGCACGGCCACCGTCCGCACCCCGGCGGTCGACTCGCCGTCGTTGAGCGCGTACCCGGCCGTCCGGACCTTCGCCAACTCCTCCTCCAGGAGCGCCGGTTCGGTGATCGTGCGGTCGGTGAAGGAGGCCAGCGGGCCGAGTGTCGAGGGCGTCGTCTCGCCCGGGCGGGGCCAGGCCAGCAGGACCTTGCCGAGCGCCGTGGAGTGCAGTGGGCGGCGCAGGCCCAGTCCGGTGTCCGGGCGGACCGATCCGCCGACCAGGATCACCGCGTGCGCGCCGCTGCGGATCGCCAGGTCGGCGGTGGCCTTGGTGCGCCGGGACAGCAGCTCCAGCTCGGGCCCGGCGAGGTGCAACCCGCGCTGGTGGAAGGTGAGCTGGCCGAGTTCGGCGACGGCCGGACCGAGCCGGTAGCGGGCGGTCTGCTCGTCCTGCTCCAGGAACCCGGCGCTGACCAGCGTGCGGGCCAGCCGGTGCGCGGTTGAGACCGACAGGCCCATCCGGCGGGCCAGGTCCGAGGCGCTCAGGTCGGGGCCGTTGTCATGGAAGCAGTGCAGCAGTCCGAGCGCGCGCTGGACGGCCTGCGCACCGGCCGGCGGACTCTGGACGGCGGTGGCGGCCCCGGGCATGGCACCTCGCGTTTCGGTTCGGAACTCCGGCCCGGCGGCCGGAGGCGGTCTCAGCGTAGGGCAGCCGGTGCTGCGGGAATGTGTCGACGACGTTGCAATGGAATGGCGTTGATGAACAACCGATCCCATCATGTGGCAAAGACTTGCCTCGGGCTCGTCCGCCGTGGAACGCTCCTGGCATCGCGCCGGACGGCCACTCGGTCCAGGCGGCGCCTGCCCCGACTCTGCGGAAGGAGAAGCACCGTGACGTCCCACCGGTGTCTCCCCTCCCGTGCGTGTTGTCGCTGACCGACGCCTCCCGCGCCACCTGCCTTCCTCCCTGCATCGTGGCGTACAACTTCCTTGCGCACCAGGCTTCCTGTGCCTTCGTGCGGTAATCGATCCCGAGCTCCTCCGGCTGTCGTCGGAGCCCCCGTAGAGGACCAACTCCGTTGTCCAGTCGCATCCAGAACGCCTCCCCGCTTCCCGACACCCTCTGGTTCACCCGCTGCCCGGTGCCCACCGCGACCGGGATCGCCGCCGACCAGGGGTGGCTCGCCCGGGAGTTCGCCGCCGACGGCATCGCCGTCCGCTCCTTGCAGGACGCTCCGCCGGAGGTGGCGGCGGACCACCACTACACCCACGCGCTGACCGGACTGTTCCGGGAGGGCGGCAACGTCCCTGCACTGTGGGCCCGTTCGCGCGGCGAGGCGACCAGGCTGATCGGCCTCACCTGGATCGAGGAGCGCCAGGTGGTGCTGGTGCGGGCCGGCAGCGGCGTGACCGAACCGGCGCAGCTGCGCGGACTGCGGCTGGCGGTGCCGCATCATGACATCGGCATCGACTTCTGGCGGGCGATGGCGTTGGCCGGCCTCCGCGGCGCCCTCGGGCTCGCGGGCCTCACCCTGGCGGACGCCGAGCTGGTGGACGTCCCCGGCGTTCCGGGCGGCGGGCAGTGGTCCGCGGAGCTGGCCGCCCTGCGGGACGGGGTGGTGGACGCGGTGTACGTGAAGGGGGCGCTCGCCGTCGAGGCGGCCCGCCGGATCGGTGCGGAGGTGGCCGTGGAGCTGGACGCGGCGCCGGACCGCCGGGCCCGGGTCAACAACGGCACCCCGCGGCCGATCACCGTCCACCAGCGGCTGCTGGACGAGCAGCCCGAGCTGGTCGCGCGGTTCCTCGCGGTGCTGCTGGAGGCCGCCGACTGGGCGGCGGAGCACCCGGAGGAGGTGGTCCGGATCCTGCGGGCCGAGACCGGTGCCGGGGCCGAGGGCGTCGCCGGGGCCTATGCGCCGGGCAGTCACCGCACCCTGCACCTGGACCTGTCGGCGGAGCGGCTGGAGCTGCTGGCGCTGCAGGAACGGTTCCTCGGGGAGCAGGGCTTCCTCACCGCGCCGGTGGACGTCCGGGCGTGGGCCGACCCGGAGCCGCTCCGTGCGGCCCGCGAGCTGCTGCGTGCGCGGCGTGCGGGTGAGGGTGCGGGTGTCGCTGCCGGCACCGACACGAGCGGCGCCGCAGGTTCGGGTGCGGGCGCCGACAACGCTCGGATCACAGACTTCAGGTAACGGCGTTCAGCTAACAGATTTCAAAAGTTGTCAGCTGTCGGCTGTCATCTGTCACTCACATGGAGACCCCCGTGAAGACCCCCCGCCTCGCCCTCGCCGCCACCGCGCTGCTCGCCTCCACCGCCCTGGCCGCCTGCGGCTCGTCCGCCGACGGGGCCAAGGCCTCCGCCGCCGGCGGGGCCGGTGGCAAGGCCGACGTGGTGCTCCGCCTGCCCGACCCCGGCAACAACGGCTTCCTCGCCCGCGGCAAGAAGGACGGTTCGCTGGACCGGGCCCTGGCGGCCGTCCACGCCAAGGTCGCCTGGACCGGCAGCGCCGGACCCTTCGCCCCCGCCGCCCAGGCCCTCTCCGCCGACCAGCTGGACGTCGCCCAGGGCTCGATCACCTCGGCCGTCGCCGCGCTCGCCCAGAAGCCCGGCTTCAAGCTGTTCGCCCAGACCGCGCCCGACGGCGTCGGCGAGGGGATCCTGGTGAAGAACGACTCGCCCGTCAAGTCCGTTCAGGACCTGGTCGGCCGGAAGGTCGCCGTCTCCCAGGGCGGCACCAGCGAGTACCTGCTGCTCAAGGCGCTGGCGAAGAACGGCGTCCCGGCCGACAAGGTGGAGCGGGTCTACCTGCGCGCCGACCAGACCTCCGGGGTCTTCAACTCCGGCCAGGTGGACGCCTGGGCGACCTGGAACACCTTCTCGACGCCCGCCATCGCCAACGCCGGCGCGCACTTCCTGGTCAACGGTCAGGAGGTCGGCTCCGACAACTACGCCGTCTGGGCGGTGCGCAACGGCTTCGCCGACAAGCACCCCGAGGTGGTCAAGGCGTTCTACACCTACCTGCGCGCGAACGGCGAGAAGGAGAAGGCCGACCCGGCCGGCTACCTCAACGTGTTCACCGACGCCGGCCCGACCGCCGTCACCCCCGCCGAGAAGGACGTCGCGGTGAACGTCAGCAGGCAGGGGACCCCGGCCGACGCCATCTCCGACGCCGACACCGCCCGGTTCGGGACGGTCGCCCAGTTCTTCGCGGACCAGAAGGTCACCAAGCAGCTGGTGGACGTCAAGCCCTACCTGATCGACGTCAACAGGCTCGGGGACGGTGCCAAGTGACCACCGTGACCGAGAAGTTCACCCCCGAGGACACCCGGGCCGCCCTCGACGCCGGCCTAGTCGCCCCGCAGAGCCGGCGGCACCGGCCCCGCCCCCGCGCGCTGGCCGTGACCCTGCGCACCGTCGGTCCGCTCGCCCTGCTCGGCGGCTGGGCGCTCGCGTCCGCCACCGGCGCGCTGACCCAGGACGTGCTCGCCTCGCCCGCCCAGGTCGCCCAGGCCGTGGGGGAGTTGTGGGGCAACGGTCAGCTGACCGACGCCCTGTCCGTCTCCCTCACCCGGGCCGGGCTCGGCCTGTTCTTCGGCGCGACCACCGGCCTGGTGCTCGGCGTGGTCACCGGATTCACCCGGCTCGGCGAGGAGTTGCTCGACTCCGCGATCCAGATCCTGCGGACCGTCCCGTTCCTGGCCCTCGTCCCGCTGTTCATGGTGTGGTTCGGCATCACGGAGACCGCGAAGGTGGCCCTGATCGGGGTCGCCACCAGCTTCCCGATGTACGTGTCCGCCTCGGGCGGGGTCCGCAGCACCGACCGCAAACTGGTCGAGGCGATGCGCAGCTTCGGCCTCGGCCGCTGGGCGATCGTGCGCACCGTCGTGCTGCCCGGTGCGCTGCCCTCGCTGCTGTCCGGACTGCGCCTGTCGATGACGCTCAGCGTGATCGCCCTGATCGCCGCCGAGGAGATCAACTCCACCGAGGGCATCGGGTACTTGATGGCCCAGGCGCAGAACTACTCGCGCACTGACGTCCTCGCCGTCTGCATCCTGATCTACGGGCTGCTCGGCCTCGCCGCCGACGGCATCGTCCGAGTCCTGGAGCGCGTGCTGATGCCGTGGCGCCAGGCCGTCCAGGGAGCGGCCCGATGACCGCCGACACGACCACCGCCGCCACCCTCGCCCCCTCCTCGCCCCGTTCGCCCGCTCCTCCCTCGGTGACCGAGCGGACGGCCCCGGCCGTCCACCTGCGCGGCCTGCGCCGGGTGTTCGGCACCCGGGCGGTCCTCGACGGGGTCGACCTCTCCATCGCCCGCGGCGAGTTCGTCGCCCTGCTCGGCGCCAGCGGAACCGGCAAGACCACGCTGCTGCGCATCCTCGGGGCGCTCGACCAGGCCGACGAGGGCACCGTGCTCGTCCCGCCGGTCCGTACCGTGGTGTTCCAGGAGCCCCGGCTGGTGCCGTCCAAGCGGGTGCTGGCCAATGTCACGGTCGGCCTCCCGCGCGGCGCCGCGACCCGGGAGACCGGGCTGAAGGCACTCGCCGAGGTCGGCCTGGAGCGGCACGCCGAGGCCTGGCCGGCCACCCTCTCCGGCGGTGAGGCGCAGCGCGTCGCGCTCGCCCGGGCACTCGTCCGCGAGCCGCAACTCCTGCTGCTGGACGAACCGTTCGCCGCCCTGGACGCGCTCACCCGACTGCGCATGCAGGACCTCGTCGGCGACCTGGTGCGCCGCCACCGCCCGGCGGTCCTGCTGGTCACCCACGACGTGGACGAGGCCGTACGGCTCGCCGACCGGGTCGTGGTCCTGCGCGACGGCCTGCTCGCCCGGGACGAGGCCGTCACCGTCGAGAGCCCGCGCGATCCGGCCGATCCCGCCTTCGCCGACCTGCGCCGCCGTCTGCTCGCCGACCTCGGCGTCCACTGACGTCCGCGACCCCCCTGCTTTCCCCGACCTTCCCCCGATCCCGCCTGCCTTCCCACAAGCCAGGCCCGCACCACCGGAGTTGACCAGATGACCGTCACCCTCGGCGTCCACGCCAGCAACCCCTCGCTCTACTACCTCGCCCGACTCCCGTACCTGGACGAGGAGCTGGCCCCGCTCGGCGAGACCGGCGCCTTCCACCACTACGCGGACGGCACCCGCACCGGCGCCTTGCTCGCCGAGGGCGTCATCGACTTCGGCGGCACCGGTTCCACTCCGCCGATCACCGCCCAGGCGGCCGGCCACGACCTGGTCTACGCGGCGGTCTCGGCGCCCCGCCCGGACCACGGTGCCCTGCTGGTGCTGGACTCCGGTCCGGTGCGGACGGTGGCGGACCTCAAGGGCGGCACCGTCGTCCTCTCCGTCGGTTCCTGGCAGACCCACCTGCTCGCCAAGGCCCTGCACGCCCAGGGGCTCTCGTACGGCGAGGATGTCACCCCGGCGCGCCCGGCGGCCGGTGAGGACCAGGCCCGGCGGCTGCGCGACGGCGAGATCGCCGGCTGGATCGCCCAGGGCGCCGAACTCGCCGCGGCCCGCCGCACCGGGGAGTTCCGTGAACTGGTCCGCACCGGTGACGTCATCACCGACCGCTCGGTGTTCTTCACCCGTCGGGACTTCGCGACCGGGCGCCCCGAGGTGGTCGCCGCGATCGCGACCGCGCTGCGCCGGGCGGACGCCTGGGTGGCCGCCAACCCGGCCGAGGCCGCCGCGATCGCCGCCGAGAACCTGGGCGGCACGGCCGCCGACTGGCAGTCCGCGCTGGTCGCACTGCCCTGGCGACTGGAGCCCGCCACGGCCGGGTTCGTCGTCGAGCAGCAGGAGGCCGCGGACATCTTCCACGGTGTGGGCTTCATCGACCGGGAGCTGACCGTCGCCGACGCCCACCTCTCCGCGCTGGAGGCCCCGGTGGCCGCCGCGCTCGCGAAGGCGGTCTGACCCATGGCCTCCGAAGTCCTCTGGTACATCATCCCGCGCGAGGGCCACTACCCCTGGGAGCCGGCCGGACGCCGCCCGGTGGACCTCCGCTACCTCCAGCAACTGGCGGGCAGCGTGGAGCGGTTGGGCTACACCGGCGCCCTGCTCGCGACCGACCTGTACGACGTCTGGACGCTCGGCAGCGCGCTCGCCGCCGCCACCACCCCGGCCTTCAAGCCGCTGCTGGCCATCCACCCGGGGCTGGTCTCACCCACCCTGCTGGCCAAGATGGCGCTCAGCTTCGACCACCTGCACGGCGGCCGACTGCGCTTCAACGTGGTGAACGGCTCGACCGCGCAGCTGCGCGAGTACGGCCTGGACGTCGAGCACGACGACCGCTACCGGCTCAGCGGCGAGTACTGGTCGATCGTCAAGCGCCTCACGGCGGGCGAAGTCTTCGACCACAAGGGCGAGTTCTACGAGCTGAAGAACGCGGGCGCGAGCCTGCGCGAGCTGGCCCCGGCGCAGCCCGGCGGCATTCCGCTCTGGTTCGGTGGCAGTTCGGCGGCCGGCATCGAGATGGCGGCCGAGCACGTGGACGTCTACCTGACCTGGGGCGAGCCGCCGCACCTGCTCAAGGAGAAGCTGGACCTGGTCCGCGAGCGCGCCGCCGCCCACGGCCGGACCCTGCGGATCGGACTGCGGCTGCACCTGATCGTCCGCGACACCGAGGACGAGGCCTGGGCGGCCGCCGACCGGCTGCTGGACGTCACCAGCGAGGCCACCTACGCGCGCCAGCTGGGCGGGGCGAAGGGGGAGGACGGGGTCGGCTGGCAGCGGCAGTTCCGCCAGCACGGGGGCAAGGTGCCGGCCCGGGCCCGCGAGCTGGAGGCCTACCCCAACCTCTGGCCGGGGATGAGCCTGTTCCGCCCCGGCCCCGGCACCGCGGTGGTCGGCTCGACGGCCCAGGTGATCGAGCGCCTGCAGGAGTTCGAGGCGCTGGGTGTCGACACCTTCATCCTGTCGGGCAACCCGCTGCTGGAGGAGGCCCACCGGGTTGCAGAAACGGTTCTGCCCGCTCTGGGCGTCAAGCGGCCGGCAGCGAACAGCTGACGGCTGACAAGTAACAGATATCAGCGAACAGATAACAGATGACAGCTGACAGATTTCGAAATCTGTCAGCTGTCATCCGTCGATCGTCAGCCGTCAGCCGTCAGTCAACGCCTCCCGCTCCACCGCCGCCGCCTCGGCTCAGCGGCTCAGCCGGTCGATCTCCGCCAGCTCCTCAGCCGTCAGCGGGCCGCCCGCCAGCGCGTCGAGGTTCTGGTCCAGCTGGGCCACGCTGCTCGCGCCGATGATCACCGAGACCACCCGCGGGTCCCGCAGCACCCAGCACAGCGCCAGCTGCGCCAGCGTCTGCCCGCGCCCCTCGGCGACCTTGGCCAGCGCCCGCAGCCGGTCCAGCTTCGGCCCGGCCAGCGCCTCCTCGGTGAGGAACTTCCCGACCGACATCCGCGAGCCCGCCGGCACCTCCCCGGTCAGGTAGCGGTCGGTCAGCAGCCCCTGGGCCAGCGGCGAGTACGCGATGAGGCTGGTCCGGGTGTCGCCCACCGCGTCCAGCACGCCGTGGTCCTCCACGTACCGGTTGAGGATCGAGTACGCCGACTGGTTCATCAGCACCGGCGTCCCCAGCTCGCGCAGGATCGCCACCGCCTCCCGGTGCTGCTCCGCCGGGTAGTTGGAGATCGCGGCGTACAGCGCCTTGCCCGAGCGCACCGCGCTGTCGAGCGCCCCCATCGTCTCCTCGATCGGGGTGTCCGGGTCGTACCGGTGCGAGTAGAAGACGTCGACGTAGTCCAGGCCCATCCGGTCCAGCGACTGGTCGAGGCTGGCCAGCAGGTACTTGCGGCTGCCGCCGTTGCCGTACGGGCCGGGCCACATGTCCCAGCCGGCCTTGGTGGCGATGAACAGCTCGTCCCGGTACGGCCGGAAGTCCTGGGCGAACAGGTAGCCGAAGTTGCGCTCGGCGCTGCCGTACGGCGGGCCGTAGTTGTTCGCCAGGTCGAAGTGGGTGACGCCCCGGTCGAAGGCCCGGCGGAGCACCGCCCGCTGCACCTCCAGCGGCTGGGCGTCACCGAAGTTGTGCCAGAGCCCGAGCGATACGGCGGGCAGCTGGACGCCGCTGTGGCCGGCCTTCCGATAGGTCATCGAGTCATAGCGGTCATCCGCGGCGAGGTAGCTCATGCCGGACATCTTGCCAGTCGGCCGTGGCGGATCAAGCCCTTGCCCCGTCCCCGGCCGGTGCCTATGCTCGCGGAGGATCGTGCGCGTGCGAGGCGAGGGGGAGGCGAGATGGCAGTCCGGACCGTGACCGCCGCCGCAGCCCGCTGTTGTTGTCGCCGCCACCGCAGCACCGTCCGCTGACGCCACCCGCGTGCCCTGCCGCCTGAGCGGCGCGCCGCCCGTCCCGTCAGCCGCTCCGCCGGTGCCCGCCCGTGGGAGTGCGGCGCCGGACCACGTACCGGCTCCCCGTGCTCCGCGGCCCGTCGGCTCCCGGGGCTCCACCGGCCTCGTCAAGCCCGGCCCGGTCTGCGCCGAACCCCTTCCCGAGGGCTCGTCCTCGAGCCCCTCCGACTCTTCCCGAGCCCCTCCGACTCTTCCCGAGCCCCTCCCGAGCCCCTCCCGAGCCCCTCCCGAGCCCCTCCCGAGCCCCTCCCGAGCGTTCAAGGAGACCGCCGTGCGGTTCACCGTCTCGTCCCTCGTCGCCAACGCCCCCGATCCGGTCACCGGCGTCCGGCGCACCCCGGAGCAGAAGCTCCACAACGTCATCGACCAGGCGGTCCTCGCCGAGCGGCTCGGCTACGACGGCTACGGCGTGGGGGAGCGGCACGGCGAGCCGTTCCTCTCCCCGGCCCCGCCCCTGCTGCTCAGCGCGATCGCCGCCCGCACCTCCACCATCCGGCTGTTCACCACGGTGACGGTGCTCAGCATCCTCGACCCGGTCCGGGTCGCCGAGGACTACGCGATGCTCGACCAACTCTCCGGTGGCCGACTTGAGTTGATCGTCGGCAAGGGCAACGACCCGCGCCACTTCGGGCTGTTCGGCCTTCCCGAGGAGCGCCAGTGGGAGGCGCTCGCCGAGAACTACGCTCTGCTGCGCAGGCTCTGGCGCGAGGAGAAGGTGACCTGGGAGGGCTCGACCCGCCCGCCGCTCCGGGACGCCACCGTCTGGCCGCGCCCGCTCCAGGACCCGATCCCGGTGTGGCACGGCAGCGCGACCAGCACGCGGTCCACCGACCTCGCGGCCCGCCACGGCGACCCGCTCTTCTCCGCCAACTCCTTCCACCCGCTGGAGAAGTACCGGGCGCTGGTCGACCACTACCGCGAGCGCTGGGAGTACTACGGGCACGACCCGGAGCGGGCCAGGGTGGGCGCGAGCTTCGGCGGACTGTACGTCGCCAAGCGCTCGCAGGACGCGGTCGAGGGCTTCCGCCCGTACTGGAACGCGCTGTTCGACTCGGCCGCCGGCCGGCACAACAACTCGCCGTTCACGTCGCTGGAGGACGCGCTGGAGCGCGGTTCGGCCCTGGTCGGCAGTCCGCAGCAGGTGATCGAGAAGATCCACCGCTACCACGAGGCCTTCGGCAACGAGGTGGTCGGCATCGGGGTGGACGCACTCACCGAGGGGGCGCAGCGCGAGCAACTGGAGCTGTTCGCGAGCGAGGTGGCCCCGGAGGTCCGCCGCGCGCTGCCGTAGTCGCCCGCGTCCGGCGCCCGCCCGCGCAGTGCGCCGTGCACCCCCTGCGCGGCGTGACGCCGGCCACCGTCCGTGACGTGACGCGCGCCACCAGGCGCGCCGGAATGCCGCTCGGCGGTGCGGGGGATGACGAACGGTCGAGGGGCCGTGGCCGCCGGGGGGCGGCGCACGGCCCTCAACCGTTCCGCGAGGAGGATCCGGGCGCCCCGGGGCGCCCGGGCGGAGTCAGCACTGGTCTTCTGTACCTACTGGTATGTACAGTGGCTCGCATGAGCACCCAGGACCGTCTCATCGAGAGCACCCAGGCCCTCCTCTGGGAGCGCGGCTACGTCGGCACCAGCCCCAAGGCCATCCAGCAGCGCTCCGGGGTCGGCCAGGGCAGCATGTACCACCACTTCACCGGCAAGCCCGACCTCGCGGCCGCCGCCCTGCGCCGCAGCGCCGAGCAGATGCGGGGCGTCGCCGAGGCCGACCTCGCCGCCCCCGGCACCGCCTACGACCGGATCGCCGCCTACCTGCACCGCGACCGCGACGTCCTGCGCGGCTGCCGGATCGGCCGGATGGCCCAGGACCCCGACGTCGTCGCCGACCCGCAGCTGCGCGCGCCCGTCGAGGAGACCTTCGACTGGCTGCGCGGCCGGATCGCCGAACTGGTCGCCCAGGGCCAGGCGGACGGCGAGTTCACCCCAGGCCTCGACCCGGCCGACACGGCCGCCGCCGTGGTCGCCGTCGTCCAGGGCGGCTACGTCCTGGCCCGCGCCGCCGACAGCGCCGAGCCGTTCGACCGGGCCGTCCGCGGCGCCCTCGGCCTGCTCGCGGCACACCGCACGGCCTGACCCGCACGGCCCCGGGCGCGCCGCCGAACCCTCGCGGCCGAACCCGTACGACCAGAGCCGACGCGCCCGCCGAAAACCAGGACGCCCGCCGTCAGACCGGCCAGAACCCGAGGAGCCCCGCCGTGCACGCCATGCAGTACGAGATCACCCTCCCCGCCGACTACGACATGGGTGTCATCCGCAAGCGCGTCGCCGACAAGGGCCACCTGCTCGACGCGCACCCGGGCCTCGGCCTCAAGGCCTACCTGGTCCGTGAGCGCGGTCGGCAGGGCTCGCCCGTCAACCAGTACGCGCCGTTCTACCTCTGGCGCACCGCCGAGGGCATGAACGGCTTCCTCTGGGGCCCGGGCTTCCGCGGCCTGAGCGCCGACTTCGGCCGCCCCGCCGTCCGGCACTGGCTCGGCGCGGGCCTGACCCGCGGCACGTCGTCAGTGGCGGGGGAGGGGACCGAGCAGCCCAGCACCGCCACCCGGGCGACCGTACGGCTGCCGGAAGGCGCCGACCCGGCCGAGGCCGTCGAGCGGGCGCTCGCCGACCTGCCCGCGCACCCGGACCTGTACACCGCCGCCGTGGCCGTCGACCCGAGCCGCTGGGAGCTGCTCAGCTTCGCGCTCTGGCACGGCCCGGCCCCCGAGGGCGCGCCCGGCGTCCGGTACCAGGTGCTGCACCTGTCCCGCCCCGAACTGGACCGGCTGCCCGCCGGCCGCCACTGGTGAAAGGACCCACCGCCCCGATGTCCCCCGCGACCGCCCCCGCCGGCCCCGACCTCACCCCGGCCCCGCTCGACCGCGCGGCCGGCCACGCCCTGCTCGCCGACCTGGCCGGTCCGGGCGCCGCCGCCACCCTCGGCGGCCTGGACGCCCTCGCCCCCGGCTTCCCCGACTGGATCGTCACCAGCCTCTTCGGCGGCACCTACCAGCGCCCCGGCCTCGCCCTGCGCGACCGCCAGATCGCCAACCTGGCCGCCCTCACCGCCCTCGGCGGCGTCGAGCCGCAGCTCGCCGACCACGTCCGCTACAGCCGGCGGATCGGCCTGACGGAGGCGGAGATCACCGAGGTCATGGTCCACCTCGCCCCGTACGTCGGCCTCCCCAAGGCGCTGGCCGGCCTGCGGGTCGCCACCGCGACCTTCGCCGAGAGCACCGCGACCTTCGCCGAGAGCACCGAGAGCACCGAGAGTGCCGAGGCCACCAAGGCCACCAAGGCCACCAAGGCCGCCGAGGGCGCCGCCGGGACCGTCACCGAGGAGGCCGGGGCATGAGCCGCACCGTCCGCACCGTCCTCGGCGACCTGGACCCCGCCGTCCTCGGCGTCACCGACGCCCACGACCACCTCTTCATCCGCAGCCCGCTGCTCCCCGGCCAGGAGCTGGACGACCCGGCCGCCGCCGAGGACGTCCTGCGCGCCTACGCCGCCGCCGGCGGCCGCACCCTCGTCCAGTGGACCCCGCTCGGCCTGGGCCGGGGCGCGGACTCGCTCGCCGCGCTCTCCCGTACGACCGGCGTGCGGATCGTCGCCGCCACCGGCGCGCACCAGGCGGTCCACTACGCGCCGGGCTCCTTCTCCGCCACCGGCGCCGGGGCGGAGGACCGCCCCGGCCCGTACGCCGACCTGGCGGAACGTTTCGTCGCCGAGCTCACCACCGGTCTGCCCGGCGCGCCCGAGGGGGTCCGGGCCGGGCTGATCAAGGTCGCGGCCGACGCGGGGCCCGACAGTCGCCACACCCGGTGGACGATGGCCGCCGCCGCCGAGGCCCACCACGCCACCGGCGCCCCGATCGCCGTCCACCTCGAAGCCGACGGCGCCCCGCCCGGGGTCGTGCACCGGCTGTGCCACCGGCACGGCGTCCGGCCCGACCGGGTCATCCTCGGCCACCTCACCCGGCTCCCCGACCGTGCGCTGCACCGCCGACTGGCCGCCGAGGGCGTGTACCTCGCGCTGGACAGCCCCTCCCGGGCCGGCCACGCAGGCGACCACCAGGCCTTCGAGGTCATCGCCGACCTGGTCGAGGCGGGCCACGCCGCCCAGCTGCTGCTCGGCGCCGACACCACGACCCGGACCGCCCGCGCGGCCGGCGGCCCGGTCCGGCTGCTCACCGAGCTCGCCCCGCGCCTCGCCCGCAGCCACGGCCCCGAACTGCCCGAGCTGCTCCTCACCGCCAATCCGGCCGCCGCCTTCGCCGCCGACTGGCGCACGCCGTAGGGCACCCGCCGTAGGGCGCCCGCCGGGCCGTCGGACCCCGCCGAACCGCCGGGGCCGGTGGCGCGCGGGCCCGCAGGTACCGGAAACGGACTGACGGCCGCCGGTCGGGCCCTCTACGGTGCCGGACATGGTGACGCTGACGCTCCGAACCCTCACGACCGCCGACTGGCAGCTCTGGCGGGACCTCCGCCTCGCCGCCCTGACCGACGCACCGGAGGCCTGCAAGGCCGGCCTCGCCGACTGGCACCGGGGCGGCGAGGAGCGCTGGCGAGACCGGCTCGGCATCCCGGGCGCCCACCACGTCGCGGCCCTGCTGGACGAGGACCCGGTCGGGCTCGTCGGCGGCCTGCCCGGATCGCCGGACGGGGTACGGGAGTTGCGCTCGCTCTGGGTCGCCCCGCGGGCGCGCGGCCGGGGCGTCGCCGACCGGCTCGTCGAGGAGGTCGAGCGCTGGGCCCGCGCCACCGGCGGGACCACGCTGCGCCTCGCCGTGCTCCCCGGCAACGAAGCGGCGCTCGCCCTCTACCGCCGGCACGGCTTCGCCCCGCTCGCGGAGCCGGGCGACCTGCTCGCCGACGGGGTCACCCGGGAACTCCTGCTCGGGAAGCCCCTGCGGTGACCTGACCGACCGCCGCCGCACCCGGCTCCGGCTCCGACAGCGACAGGGACAGCGACGCGAAGGCGGGGCCTGCGCCGTACGGGGGACGGCACAGGCCCCGCCTTCGACCGGACCGAGGGGGCGATCAGCCGGTCACATGTGGGTGCCGCCGTCGATGCGCAGCTCGGTGCCGGTGACGAAGGCGCCGTCGTCGGAGGCGAGCATGGCGATCACGCCGGCCACCGTCTCCGGGCCGGCGAAGCCCTGGCCGAGGGCGGGGGAGAGCTTGGCCAGCAGGCTGAAGTCGGCGTCGGCGGGCAGGCCCGGGTTGTGGGTCATGCCGCTGTCGATGCTACCCGGCGCGACGCAGACCGCGCGCAGGCCCTGCTTCGAGTACTCCGAGGCGATGGCGTGGGTGAAGGACTGGATGCCGCCCTTGGTCGCGGCGTACGCGGCCATGTACGGGTGGGCGAAGCTCGCGGAGGTGGAGCTGAAGTTGACCACCACGCCCCGGCCGCCCGCGAGCAGCGCGGGGAGCGCCTCGCGGGTCATCAGGAAGGTGCCGGTCAGGTTCACCGCGAGGAGCTTGTTCCAGAACTCCAGGCTGGTCTCGTGGGTGTGCGAGGAGCGGAGGATGCCGGCCGCGTTGACCAGCACGTCCAGGCCGCCCAGGCCGGCGGTCGCCTCGGCGACGCCCGCGACGACGGCCGCCTCGTCCGAGATGTCCAGGACCTGAATGGTCAGGCGGTCCGCGGTGCCCTCGGCGGTGGCGCGGTCCAGGGTCTTCTTCAGGCCGTCCTCGTTGACGTCGACGGCGACGACCTTCCCGCCCTCGGCGAGGATCCGGTGCACGGTGGCCTGGCCGATGCCCGAGCCGCCGCCGGTGATCAGGACGTTCCGTCCGCTGAAGCGCTCCATGGTGGTACTCCGTTCGTTCGTGGTCTCTCGACCTCGGGAACCACGGTACGCCCGAGTGGCACGTTGTGCCAAAAAGGCTGGACGTGCCAGATCGTCGTGACGTGCCACCTTGGCATGCGTCCGCGTAGGCTGGCCCTGTGACCGGACGCCCGACCCTGACCCAGCGCCGCCGTGAGGCCACCCGACTGGAGATCGCCCGTACCGCCGCCGCGCTCTTCGCCGAGCGGGGAGCCGAGGCGACCACCGCCGAGGAGATCGCCCTCGCCGCGGGCATCTCGCTGCGCACCTTCTACCGGTACTTCTCCGTCAAGGAGGACGCCGTCGCCCCGCTGCTCGCGTCGGGCGGGCAGGAGTGGGTGGAGCTCTTCGCGGCGAGCCCGGCCGACCTGCCGCTGCGCGAGGCGCTGGAGCGCGCGGCGGTCGCGTCGCTGACCCCGGCCGACGAGGCGCGGGCGGAGATGATGGGGTGGGCCCGCGGCCTGCTGCGCGACCCGAAGCTGAACGCCACCTGGCAGCGGGTCCACGCCGACTCGGAGGCGCGGCTGCGGGTCGCCCTCACCGAGCGCTGCCCGGACGGCACCGATCCGCTGGAGATCCGGCTGGCCGCCGCCGCCGCGACCGCGGCGATCCGGGTGGCCCTGGAGCAGTGGGCCTCCTCCGAGGCGCCCCTCGCCGGTCCGGGGTCCCCGCAGGACCTCGGCGCGCGCTGCATGCGCGAGCTCACGGCGGGGCTGCGGCTCTGGGAGCGGGTGGGCTGAGCCCGGGCGCAGCCCACCCCGCCCGCTCCGGCTGACGGAGGACGGCCGACCGCTGACAGATGTCAGATGACAACTTTCGAAATCTGTTATCTGAACGTTGTCATCTGTCAGCCCGGCTCCCCGTCACCTCCCAGCCGCGGTCAGCTTCCTCCCAGCTGGCGTTAGGGTTGGTCCTCGCGCCCCGGCCGGGGAACCGGGGTGACCTCCTCGGATGTCCCCAGCGGAGGGGACTGGAGTTCGAGGCGTGGGAGCAAGCGGGACATGGGTCTGACGAGCCACAAGGTGCTGGCGCTGACCGCACTGATCGCGGTCGTGATGATGGTCGGCACGGTCTGGCTGTGGCCCAGACTCGCGAAGAAGACCTGGCAGTCGGTGCTCGGCCGGATCGGCGCGCTGCTCGCCACCCAGCTCGCGGTGCTCGCCGCGCTCGGCCTGGTCGCGAACAACTACTTCGCCTTCTACAGCAGTTGGGACGACCTGCTGGGCACCGGCGACACCGGCCCGGTGGTCATCCACAACAAGGCGGACGCCTCCGGTCGGCTGATGGTGGAGACGATGGGCCAGGCCGCGGTCAAGGGCGGTGGCGCGATGGGCCGCGAGCCCGCCCAGTCCGGCGAGATCCGCAAGGTCCGGATAGACGGCGCGGCCAGCCGGCTGTCCACCGAGGGCTACGTCTACCTGCCCCCGCAGTACTTCCAGCCGGAGTACGCCCAGAAGCAGTTCCCGGCCGTGATCGTCAGCACCGGATTCCCAGGAATCGCCGAGAACCTGATCACCCGCTTCAACTACCCGGGCGCCGCGCTCAAGCTGCTGCAGGAGGGGCGGATGCAGCCGACCGTCATGGTCCTGGTGCGCCCCTCGCCCGCGCTGCCCCAGGACACCGAGTGCGAGGACGTCCCGAACGGCCCGCAGTCCGACACCTACTTCACCAAGGACGTGCCCTCGGCGATCCAGGCCAGCTACCGGGTCTCCACCGACCCGCAGGCCTGGGCCTTCATGGGCAACTCGACCGGCGGCTACTGCGCGCTCAAGCTGGCCATGCGCCACCCGGACGTCTTCCCGACCGCCGTCGCCCTCTCCGCCTACTACGACGCCGCCGACGACCCGACGACGGGCGACCTCTTCGGCGGCAGCAAGCAGCGCCGCGACGAGGCCAACCTGCTGTGGCGGCTGAAGAACCTGCCGCAGCCGAAGGTGTCCGTGCTGCTGGCCGGCACCAAGAAGGGCGACGGCGACTACCGGCAGCAGACCGAGGCCTTCGTCGACGGGGTGCAGAGCCCGATGAAGGTCTCGTACAGCATGCTGGAGAACGGCGGCCACAACTTCGAGACCTGGAGCGCCCTGCTGCCCTCCTCGCTGGAGTGGCTGTCCCAGCACCTCAAGGTGCCGAACCAGTCGGCATGAGCCTGACCGGCCGGGCCTGACCGAACGGGCCTGAACGACCGAACGACCGAACCCCCGGAGCCATGGCACCGGGGGTTCGGTCATTCGGCCATGCGGTCGGCCCGGACGTTCAGGAGCCGTACGGCCCCCGTACGGCGGTCCCGCCGCTCAGGCCACCCGCTCCAGCGTCCCGGTGTGCAGCTGGCCGACCCGGCCGCCCTCGCCCTCGAAGGTCCAGAAGGCCCGCACGGTCAGCCTGCCGAGGTCCATCACGTGGCTGACGGTGATCCCGCTCTGCTCGGTCCAGCTGACGAAGTAGATCGAGGGCGCGACCTCGGCGACGTGCAGGCGCACGTCCTCCCACTGGCCCGCGGACTCGCCGAGGCCCTCCCAGCGCAGCCGCGTGCCGTCGGCCGAGTAGGTGTTGCGGAAGGCCGCGCCGTTGTCGACCCGGAAGAGGTAGGTGCGGCCGGCGAAGGCGGGCAGGGGCGCGGTCATGGTGGGGCGGGTCCTCGTCTCTGTCAGGTCGTGGCGAGCACCCGGTCGGGCTCGCCGCTCTTGTGCACGGCGGATGATGTCAGGCTTCCAATTTATCCGACCGGGCGCACTCGGTCAGGCAAAGGCCACGGTACGGTCCGCCACCACGCGGCGGCCCGGGTGTGCGACCGGCACATGGGCAGGGCCGCGCGCCGGCCCTAGCGTCCGGCCATGAGACGTACCCCCACACGCCCCGGCCCCGCGAGACGCGTCCCCACCGCCCTCGCCGCCGTGCTCCTGACCCTCGCCGCCGCCCTGCTCGGCACCCCCACCGCCGCGCAGGCGGCTACGGCCCGGGCCGTGGCCGCCGCCCCCCTCACCCTGGAAGCGACCTTCCCCGCCCCCGGCAACGGCTGGGCCAAGGTCGAGCGCTACCTCGACACCACCCCCGGCTTCGGCGCCGAGCAGTTCCCCGCCGACGGGCGCGGCGACCAGGACGGCGCCCGCCGGACGTACTTCGGCACCGGTCGGCCCTCCTCCGCCCGGTTCCTGCTCTACTCCGCCGCGGGCTGGGACACCGGCGCCCAGGCCACCCCCGTCCTGCTGGTCCACGGCGCCAACGACAACGCCGACCGGGCCTGGGCGAACCCGGGGGAGAGCGGCGCCTGCGGTGCCGCGAACTGCCCGTCCACCGGGCTCGCCCAGTACCTGGCCGGCACCGGCCACCGGGTCTTCGCGATCGGCTTCGCCCACAAGCACGGCGACAACCTGCTCCAGGCGCAGGCGGTCGGCGACGCGGTCGCGCTGATCCGGGCCCGGCTCGGGGTCCCCCAGGTCGACGTGGTGGCCTGGAGCAAGGGCGAGGTCGCCGCCCGGGCGTACGTGTCCTCGGTGAAGCCCTCCTGGGGGAGGGCGTACGCGGGCGACGTGCGCCGGCTGGTCACGCTGGGCGGGCCGCACGGCGGGCTCGACTACGTGTACGCGCACGGCTGGGACTTCGACCTGGTGACCTGGCCCGCCTGCGGCGGCACCGCCAACGCGCCGTCCCCGCACCTCTCCATGACCTGCTACGGCACGTACACCGCGCAGCCCTGCCTCGGGGTGCTGCCGAGCGGCGGCTACGACTGCTACCCGGGCCAGCGCCAGCTGCTCGCCCGCTGGGACGGCACCTACGGGGTGGACAGCAGTGCGCAGGACTGGTGGACCACCTACTACGGCGGCCAGGGCTTCTACACCTCCGGCCAGGGCATCCAGGCGGCGATCGACGCGGGCTCGCTGATCGCCCCGCTCCGGCAGGCCGGCATCCCGGCCGCGGTGCGCACCTACCTGCTGGCGGGCGGGTCCGCCGACATCCCGGGTGTGCTCAACGAGGGCCGCGGGCCGAGCGACGGGCTGGTCTTCACCGCGAGCGCGCTGGACACCACCGGCATCGCGACGGTCGGCGGCACCCGGCTGCTCGGCGGCCTGAACCACCTGGAGCTCGCCTGGGCACCGGACGCGGCGAGCCAGGTCAACGCCTGGCTGGGCTGAGCCTCAAGCCGGTCAACTCGGCTGCCGCACGGGGCTGTTGGTCGGCACCTCGGCGGGTGCGGCGCCCCGCCCGCCACCAGCAGGACGGTCCCGTCGGCAGGGCCGACCCCGCCGACGGGACCGCGCGGCCTACGCGGCTCAGGAACCGGCGGCCGTCCCGGCCACCGTGATGTCGAACGGCTGCCGGTTGTTGCCCTCGTACCGGTCGTCCGCGCTGCGCACCGCGACCGAGCCGCCGCTCAGCCTGCCCTCCGGCAGGTCCGGGGCGAGCCGGACCGGGATGAGGGCGGTCGCGCTGCGCCCCTCCCGCAGCCCGGGCGCGAACACGCACCGCACGACGCGGCCACGGCTCACCACCTGGCAGGTGGACGGGAAGAACGGGCCCTCCGGGCTGACGCCCTCCGGCAGGGTGATCGCGACCGTGAACGGGGAGGCGGTGGTATCCGGGCCGCCGTTGCCGACGAAGGCGTGGATGGTGGTGGTGCCGCCGGGCGCGGCCGCGTCCGGGTCGATCCGGACCACCTCCAGGTCGGAGTCGGACGGTCGCGCGGCGGCCTCGGCCGTCCCGGACCCGGCGGTGGACCCGGCCCCGGGCCCGGCTCCGGGCTTGGCCGGGGCCGGCAGGGTCGAGGCGGTGGGCGTCGCCGGTGCGGGCAGGGTGGACGGCGAGGGCGGACCGGCCGCGACGACCTCCACGGCGGGCCGGGGCTCGGGCCGCCGCAGCGCCCAGACCGGGTCGGTGGCCAGTACCGTCACCGCGCACCCCGCCGCCACGGCCGCGACCAGCCCGGCCCCGCCGAACCCCCGGCCCCTCGCGGCGCGCCGTACGCCACCGGCCCGTACGCCATCGGTCCGGACCTCACCTCCCCGGACCCCACCGCCCCGCGCGCCCTCCCATGCGTCCCGGTGCTGCTGCTCCATCCCCGCTCACCCTGCCCTCGCGTCCCGGCCGCCCGCGCCGTTGCGGGCCGCGTCGGCACCAGGGTGGCGGAGCCACTGCCGGAGCCGGGCGGCAACCCGCCCGTCGTCCGCCCGAACGGATGACGCGGCACGCCGTGCCAACCGGGTCGGCGGGCAAGGGTGGTTGACGTTCCGTCAGGGAGCGAGGACCTGGCCCAGCCGGCTCGCGATCTGGTGCATCACCGGCACCAGCGAGGCGGCTCCGGCCTGTTCCTCCAGGGCCCGGATGCGGGCCTCCGGGCCGGAGACCGAGAGCGCGGTGGGCGTCGGCGCGCCCGGGACGGCGAGCGCGATGCAGCGGACGCCGATCTCCTGCTCCTGGTCGTCGACCACGTAGCCGCGCTCGCGCGCCTCGGCGAGCTGGCGCATCAGCTCCTGCGGGTCGGTGACCGTGTACTCGGTGTGCGCGGGCAGCGGGTTGGGGCCGAGCACGGCGCGGGCCTCGTCCTCCGGCAGCTGGGCGAGCAGCGCCTTGCCGACGCCGGTGCAGTGCGGCTGCACCCGTCGGCCGACCTCGGTGAACATCCGCATCGAGCGGCGCGACTGCACCTGGCCGACGTACACCACCTCGCCGCCCTCCAGCACCGCCAGGTTGGCGGTCTCGCCGGTGGCCTCCATGAGCTCGGCCAGGTACGGGCGGGCCCAGCTGCCGAGCAGCCGGCCGGCCGTCTCGCCGAGCCGGATCAGCCGGGGGCCGAGGGTGTAGCGGCGCGCGGTGTCCTGGCGGACATAGCCCTGCTGCACGAGGGTACGAACCAACCGGTGGATGGTCGGCATCGGGAGGCCGGACGTGGTGGAGAGCTCGCTGAGGGTGGCCACGCCGCCGGAGTCGGCCAGCGCCTCCAGGAGTTGGAAGGCGCGTTCGACGGACTGCACGCCGCCGCCCGCGCGGTCGGCGCCTGTCGTCGATGCTGGGTCGGGGGTCGCAACCACCGGCGTTTCCTTCACTGTCGGGGAGGAGTAGAGTCCCGGCGATCTCTTCAACAAACCGTTGAAATTCTGTATCGCGGAAACTAGTCTCCACCTTACAGAATCGAACTCGCCGACAGGCGGGTACCGATCGAGGAAGTTCCCTGAGGAAGTTCCCACCGGAGCTCCCTCCGCCAGGCTCAACCGTCTTAGGAGTGTCCTGCTCATGGCTGCAGATCAGGGGCCCGTCGGCGCCTCGCCCGCCGCTCCGGTCGTCACTGTCGCCGGTCCTCGCGTCCCCCGGGCGGAGGAGGTGCTCACTCCGGAGGCGCTCGCCTTCGTCGCCGGGCTCCATCAGGCCTTCGAGGGGCGCCGACAGGAGCTGCTGGCCGGGCGGAAGGCCCGCCGCGCCGAGATCGCCGCCACCGGCACGCTGGACTTCCGCCCCGACACCGCCGACATCCGGGCCGGGGACTGGAAGGTCGCCGAGGCGCCCCGCGCCCTCCGGGACCGCCGGGTCGAGATCACCGGGCCGACCGACCGCAAGATGGTCGTCAACGCGCTCAACTCCGGGGCGCGGATCTGGCTCGCGGACTTCGAGGACGCCTCCGCCCCGACCTGGGAGAACGTGGTCGGCGGCCAGGTCAACCTGACCGACGCCTTCGAGGGCCGGATCGACTTCACCGGCGCGGCCGGCAAGGCGTACACCCTCAAGCCCGCCGCCGAACTCGCCACCGTCGTGGTCCGCCCCCGCGGCTGGCACCTGGACGAGAACCACCTGCTGGTCGACGGCACCCCGGTGGCCGGCGCGTTCGTCGACTTCGGCCTCTACTTCTTCCACAACGCCGCCCGGCTGCTGGCCAAGGGCGCCGAGGACCCCAACTCCGGCCCGTACTTCTACCTGCCGAAGACCGAGAGCCACCTCGAGGCCCGGCTGTGGAACGACGTGTTCACCCACGCCCAGGCCGGCCTCGGCATCCCGCACGGCACGATCCGGGCGACCGTGCTGATCGAGACCATCACCGCCGCGTTCGAGATGGACGAGATCCTCTACGAGCTGCGCGACCACGCGGCCGGCCTCAACGCCGGGCGCTGGGACTACCTGTTCTCGATCGTCAAGAACTTCCGCGACGCCGGCGAGCACTACATCCTGCCGGACCGCAACACCGTCACCATGGCCTCGCCGTTCATGGCCGCCTACACCCGGCTGCTGGTGCGGACCTGCCACCGGCGCGGCGCCCACGCGATCGGCGGCATGGCCGCGTTCATCCCGAGCCGCCGCGACCCGGAGGTCAACGCGGCCGCGCTGGAGAAGGTCAAGGCGGACAAGGACCGCGAGGCCGGGAACGGCTTCGACGGCTCCTGGGTCGCCCACCCCGACCTGGTGCCGGTCGCCCGGGCCTCCTTCGACTCGGTGCTCGGCGAGCGGCCCCACCAGAAGGACAACCCCGGCCCGGCCGAGCCGGTGACCGCCGCCCAGCTCCTCGACATCGCCGGAGCCGGCGGCACCTGCACCCGCGCGGGGCTGCACAACGCCGTCCAGGTCGGCATCCGCTACATCGAGGCCTGGCTGCGCGGGCTCGGGGCCGTCGGCATCTTCAACATGATGGAGGACGCCGCCACCGCCGAGATCTCCCGCTCGCAGATCTGGCAGTGGATCCACAACGGGGTCGTGCTCTCCGACACCGGCGAGAAGGCCACCGCCGACCTGGTCCGCTCCCTGGTCGCCGCGGAGCTGGCCGAACTCCTCGCCGAGCTGGGCGAGGAGGCCTACGGCGCCGGCCGCTGGCCGGAGGCCGCCCGGCTCTTCGAACAGGTCGCCCTGGCCGAGGAGTTCGTGGACTTTCTGACCCTCCCCGCGCTCCCGCTGCTGGGCTGATCCCGACCTGCCCGCCGGAGCCTGCCCGGCTGCGGTGCGCCGGCGGTCCACCACTCCGTTCCGTACGGCGACGAATCCCACCCGTCCTCTCGTCGCCGTACGGAACGGTCTTGTCCACGTAAGGAGTTCACCCATGGCGCGCATGTTCTTCAACGGCCAGGCAATGGTCGGCGGTCCCTTCCACGCGAAGGTCGCCGACTCGCTGATCGGGCCGGCCAGGACCGCCCCCGGTTACCGCTTCTTCTCCATCGACCACAGCGGCGGCACGGACGTCTGCCCGGGACTGCTGGCCGACCCGGAGGCGGACACCGCCATCGAGGGCGAGCTGTACGACATCCCCCTGGAGCGGCTGCGGGACGTCATCCTGCCGGGGGAGCCGCGGGAGCTGGAACTGGGCGTCATCGAGCTGGAGGACGGCTCCGCGTGCCTGTCCATGCTGCTCTCCCGGGGCGAGCTGGAGCGCGGCGTCCACCGGGAGATCACCCACCACGGCGGCTGGCGCGCCTACCTGGCGTCGATCGGGCGCACGGCCTGACGGCTGCCACCGGGTGCGCCGGCAGCCCCGGACCCTCGCCGTGGGTCCGGGGCTGCGGTCCGCGCACCGATGACGGCGAACGGACGACAGAGAACAGCTGACAGATAACAGATGACGAAAGTTGTCAGCTGTCATCTGTCTGCCACTGTCGTCCGTCCGTCGCCCCGAGGTGCGCGGAGCCCGGGGGCGCACCGTCCCTGGGCGCCCCCGGAGTACGGGGTGGGCGTCGAACCGGCCCCGGACCGGACCGAACCGGCGCTAGACCGGACCGACTCAGACCGGACCGGCCCTAGACCGGACGCGCCGCCAGCTCGCGGGCGGCGCGGGCGCAGTCGCGTGCGATCCGGTCCTCGTTGACGGTGGTCAGCTGCCCCTTCTCGACCACCGCGTTGCCGTTGACGAACAGCACCGACAGTGGCGGCAGCGCGCCGAAGGTGAGCGCGGCGACCGGGTCGGCGATGGACGAGTGCATGACCCCGTCGATCTTCCACAGCGCCAGGTCGGCGAGCTTGCCGACCTCGATCGAGCCGATCTCGTCCTGCCGGCCGAGCACCCGGGCGCCGCCCATGGTGCCCAGGCGCAGCGCCTGCCGCCCGGTCAGCGCGGCGGGGGAGCCGTGCAACCGGTTGATCAGCAGGGCGTTGCGCAGCTCCGTACCGAGCTCGCCGGACTCGTTGGAGGCGGTGCCGTCCACCCCGAGCCCGACCGGGACGCCGGCCCGGAGCATGTCGGGCACCCGCGCGATCCCGGCCGCCAGGCGGGCGTTGGAGGACGGGCAGTGGGCGACGCCGGTGCCGGTCTCGGCGAACTTGGCGATGTCGGAGTCGTTCATGTGCACGCAGTGCGCCATCCAGACGTCCTCGCCGAGCCAGCCCACCGACTCGAAGTAGTCGGTCGGCCCCATGCCGAACAGCTCCTTGCAGAACGCCTCCTCCTCGGCCGTCTCCGAGCCGTGGGTGTGCAGCCGGACGCCCTTGCGGCGGGCGAGTTCGGCGGACTGCCGGAGCAGGTCGGTGGAGACGGAGAAGGGGGAACAGGGCGCGAGGGCGATGTGCAGCATCGAGCCGAAGGAGGAGTCGTGGTAGCGGTCCACGGCGCTCTCGGAGGCGGCCAGGATGTCGTCCAGCTCCTCGACCGCGTGGTCCGGCGGCAGCCCGCCGTCCTTCTTCGAGCGGTCCATCGAGCCGCGCAGCGCGGTGAAGCGCAGGCCGAGCTCCTGGACGGCCTCGATGGAGGCGCCGAGGATGTCGCCGCCGTCCTTCGGGAAGACGTAGTGGTGGTCCGAGGCGGTGGTGCAGCCGGACTTGAGCAGCGCGGCGGCGGAGCCCTGGCTCGCGGCGTGCACGAGCCGCTCGTCGATCCGCGCCCAGGTCGGGTAGAGGGCGACCAGCCAGTCGAACAGGATGTCGTCCTGGGCCAGGCCGCGGGTGATCCACTGGTAGAAGTGGTGGTGGGTGTTGACCAGGCCGGGGGCGGCCAGGTGGCCCTCGCCGTTGATCCGGCGCACCACGTTGTCCAGCCACGCGGGGGCGGGGCCGTCGCCCACCGCCTCGATGGTGTTGCCGAGGAGGACCACGTGGCCGCGGGCGTACTCGGTGTCGTTCGCGTCCACGGTGGCGATCGCGACGTTCTCGATCACGGTCCGCTGGTCGGTGGGCGGGGGCTGGACTGCCATGGCGTGACTCCTAGGGGGGAGGGCCGGGAGGGGTGCGCACCGTGGTGCGCGCCCCTCCCGGGGCCGGTCAGGACGGCGTCGCCGTCGGAACCGTGGGACCTGTCGGCATCGACGGCACCGACGGCACCGCGGGAGCGGTCGGAGCCGCCGGCACCGTCGCGTCGGAGCCCTGGCCGGGCCTGGAGCGACGGGCGGCCCCGACGTGGTGGAAGAGCAGGTTGAGCAGGACGGCCACCACGCAGCCGGCCGATATCCCCGAGTGCAGCAGGGTCCGGGCGGCCTCCGGGAAGGAGTCGTAGAACGTCGGCGCGGCGATCGGGACGATGCCGACCCCGAGCGAGACGGACACCAGGATGGTGTTCGAGCCGGACTCCATGCCGGCCTCCGCGAGGGTGCGGATGCCGCTGGCCGCGACCGTGCCGAAGAGCACGATCCCGGCGCCGCCGAGGACGGGCTGCGGCACCAGGGAGACGACCGAGCCCAGCACGGGGAACAGCCCCAGCAGGACCAGGATGCCTCCGCCGGCCGCGACCACGAAGCGGCTGCGGATCTTCGTCAGCGCCACCAGCCCGATGTTCTGGGCGAAGGCGCTGGCGGCGAAGCCGTTGAAGACGGGGCTGAGCGCGGTGGCCAGGCCGTCGGCCCGCAGGCCGGCGGCGAGGGTGGGTTCGTCCGCCTCGCGGTCGACGATCCTGCCGAGGGCGAGCATGTCGGCGGTGGACTCGGTCATCGCGACCACCATGACGATGCACATCGAGACGATCGCGGCGGCGTCGAACACGGGCGCGCCGAAGTGGAACGGGGAGGGGAGCGAGAAGACCTTCGCGTCCTTGACCGCGCCGAAGTCGGCGAGCCCCAGCGGGAAGGCGATCAGGGTGCCGAACGCCAGGCCGATGAGCAGGGACAGCTGCTGCCAGAACCCGCGCAGCAGCCGGTTGCAGAGCACCACCGCGACGAGGGTGATCGCGGCGAGGCCGACGGCCCGCATGGAGCCGTACCCGGGGGCGCCCGGCGAACCGCCGCGCGCCCAGTTGACCGCCACCGGGAGCAGGGACACCCCGATGAGGGTGATCACGGTGCCCTGGACGACCGGGGGGAAGAACCGGATGAGCTTGCAGAAGTACGGTGCCGCGAGGAAGCACAGGAGCCCCGCGACGATCACCGCTCCGAAGATCACCGGGAGGGCCTCCTTCGGTCCTCCCGTCTTCTCGATGGAGCCCTTGGCGATGGCGATCATGGGCGCGACCCCCGCGAAGGAGACGCCGTTCACGAACGGCAGCCGCGCGCCGATCTTCCAGATGCCGAGGGTCTGGAGGAGGGTGGCCAGTCCGGCGGTGAACAGGCTGGCCGAGATGAGCAGGGCGAGTTCGGCGGGGGAGAGCCCGACGCCGGCGCCGACGATGAGCGGGGGTGCGACGACCCCCGCGTACATCGCGGCGACGTGCTGGAGTCCGGTGGAGAACAGCTTCACCGGGGGCAGCAACTCGTCCACGGGATGGGTTCCGGGCCGGGGCGGCTTGCCGGTGCGGTTCGCCGGCGTGCCGTCCGTGCCGTCCGGGTCCTGCGTTCTCTCCGGGGTGGAACCGCCGTCTGTACTGGTGGTGTTGCTGGGTGCCATGTCGAGCCCCTCTTGTGCCCGTGGCTCCCGGCGCGCCCGTGGCGCTGGAGTGCGGCTGGTGCTGGTGCTGGTACGACCGGGGGCGGGACGGCGGTGCAAGGATCCCTCGGCCGGGCTCTCCAGTGCCCCGGGCCGGCCGCCGCGAGGCAGACACGAACTCCGGTGGGTGGGGGTGGAGGTGGAGAAGAACTAACTGGTGCGGGTGGTGCCTGGTGATGGGGCCGGTGGGGCGGCCCGCCCGGCCGTCCGGCCCGTGGGGACCGGGGGATGCGGCGATTCCGGGCGGCGTCCACCTGGTGGTGCGGGTGCTGAGGGTGCCGAGGGTGGGGGAGGTCAGGCGACCGGGATGACCGGGACGACGCCCTCGCGGTGCACGGTGCCCTCGATCAGGCCGTACATGCGGTCGGCGGCGAAGTAGACCTCGTTCTCGTTCTTGAGGCCGAACGGCTCCAGGTCGACCAGGAAGTGGTGCTTGTTCGGCAGTTCGAGGCGGACCTCGTCCACCTCGGCGCGGTTGTTGAGGACCCGGGTTCCCATCGCGTGCAGGGTCTGCTGCAGCGAGTAGGAGTAGGTCTCGGCGAACGCCTCCAGCAGGTGCCGCTTCACGTGGGTGTAGGAGCGGTTCCAGTTGGGCTGGGCCTCGCCGTCCCGGCCGCTGTAGCCGAACTTCCAGCGGGCGGTGACCTGGGTGGCGAGGATGCGGTCGTACGCTTCCTGGAGGGTGGTGTAGCCGTCCTTGATGTAGCCCCAGAACTCCGAGTTGGTGGAGTTCATGACGACCAGGTCCTTCAGGCCGGATATGACCTGGACGGACTCCCCGTCGTAGACGATCTCGCTGGTGCGGACCTCCTGGCCGTTGCGGACGAAGGAGTGGCCGACCTCCTCCGAGCCGATGAAGCGGGCCGAGCTGTCCGGCGTCCGGATCCGGTCCCAGGAGTACTCCTCGATCCGGATCCGGGCGCTGTGCACGACGCCGCGCTCGGTGTCGTCGACGAAGTGGCGGGCCAGGAGGATGCCGAACGCCTCGGCCGACTCGATGCCGTGCTCCTTGGCGAAGGCGTAGACGGTGTTCTTGGTGGTGTCGGTGGGAAGGCAGTTGGCGTTGGACCCGGTGAGGTGGACGTCCTCGAACTCGCCGCGGAGCGAGACCGAGACGTTCAGGTCCTTGATCTCGTGCCGGGTGGAGTCGCGGTGGATCCGGACGATGCGGTTCTCCGCCTTGCCGTACTGGTTCTGACCGAGCACGTGGGCCATGACGTGGCTCCTAAGCTTTCCAGGTCGGTCCACTAGCTTCCGCGGTAGACCGAGTATCCGAACGGGTTGAGCAGCAACGGCACGTGGTAGTGGTGCTGTTCGGGCGCGACCGTGAAGACGATCGAGACCTCGGGGAAGAACGGCGGCTCGGCGGACGTGGACGCGGAGTACGCGCCGGTGTCGAAGAGCAGCCGGACGACCGAGCCCGCCTCCACGGCCGGCAGGTCCTTGACCCGGCCGTCGGAGTCCGTGGCGGAGGTGCCGAGCACCTGCCAGCCACCCTCGGTGTGCAGTGCGAGCTCGACCGGGACGCCTTCGGCCGGTCGGCCGAGGCTGGTGTCGAGCACGTGGGTGGAGATGCCAGTCATGGGTGAAGTGACCTTACTGATGGCAGAAGTGATGGTGCGTCAGCATCAGTGGATGCCGGAAGTTTCTGGCAAGGAGGATGAGAGAAAGCGGGATATGGCGGAGCGTCAGGAAGCGTCGAGCAGGCGGTCGAGCCGGATGTCGTTGATCTTGCGCAGCTCCCCGCGGACGATCTCCGCCTCGGTGGCGGCGTCGTTGGGGTGGCGTTCGCGCAGGGCGGCGAGCATGCCGACCGCGGTGCGGCCGGTCGCGCAGATCAGGAAAACGTGGCCGAACTTGGCCTCGTAGGCGGCGTTGGCCTCGTGCAGCGCGTCGAGGACCGCCTGGTCCACGCCCTGGATGCCGGCCTGTTCGCGCTCGGAGACGGCGTCGCCGGCCGTCGGCCTGCCGATCCGGGCGTGGCCGGCCATCGCGTCGCGCAGGTCCTCGGTCGTCAGTGACGCCATGGCTGCCGCGTTGGCGGCGAGCAGGGTGTCGCGGTCGGACCAGGGCCGGGCCGCGGCGACCGCGGCGGCCCAGCGGGGGCTGGAGCAGACCTCCAGCAGGATCCCTTCCAGTGCCGCGGCATCGGTCGCGGCCAGGACGTCAAGGGTGTGGGGGTGGTTGGTCACGGGTGGACCTCCTGAAGAGTGGTGCCACCCGGAAAAGCTAGATCGGCCCCACCCGGCCGTCAACACTTTGTTGAACGGTTGGTGGTTACGTTTTGAACCGGGCCCCGATGTCGGGCCCTTTCGTGTGCGATTCGCCAAGTGTGCCCCGCCGCAGGCCGATCCGGTCCTGTCGTGTCGGCGGGGTCACCCGTTCGGAAGCCCCCGGGGCGGGGGCGCGCACGTGCCCCGGAGGGCGTCGAGCCGGAGTGTCAGGACGACTTCGCGCCGTCCTGGCGGTTCAGGTAGTTGTACACGGTGAAACGGCTGACGCCCAGGGCGGAGGCGACGGTCTCCACGCCGTGGCGGACGGTGAAGGCGCCGCGCTCCTCCAGCAGGGCGACGACCCGCTGCTTCTCCAGGCGGTCGAGCTCGGCCAGCGGGCGGCCGTCGAACTGCCGGGTCATCTCGGCGAGCAGCCGGTCCAACGCGCTGCTCAGGTGCGGCAGTCGGACGGCCAGGGCCGGGGTGCCCTCCCACTCCAGGACCACGTCGTCGGGCTTCGCCTCGTCCAGCGGGACGTGCGTCGCGCCGACCGCGGCCAGCAGCGGCTTCACCGCCGCGGCGAGCGGGTGTTCCACGTTCTCGGTCACGGCGTACCGTCCTCCTCGCCCAGCACGCTGACCTGGACCGAGATCCGGGTCGCCCCGGCGTCCAGGGTCTCCTTGAGCAGCTTGGTCACCGCGGCGAGGACCTGCTCGGCCCCGCCCTCGGCACCGGTGCCGAAGGGGCCGACCGAGACGTCCAGGCCGGCGTCGTCGACCACCCGGCGAGCCGCCGCGGCGTGCTCCGGGAACGTGTCCAGTTCGAACGGTTCTGTCGTGAACTCCACCATCAATCGCACGGGGTCACTGTAGCGAGCGGGGGTGCGGGCGGGCAGGGGTCGGGGGATCGAACGGTCCGGCCCCCGCGGACGGCGCGCCGCCGGTGTGGCCTCGGTGTGCCCTCGGGACTGCCCCGGCGTGCCCTCGGGGCGCCCGGCAGGGCCCCTCGGGACTGCTTCAACAAAATGTTGCGACTCCCTTGACACCCGCTCGGCGGGCCGGAGATGCTTCCACCACACAGAATCCCTCTTCCGGATCGTGGAAGTTGCGGATGAAGGAAGAGAGATGAGAGGTGAGCGACGTGACGGCGGCTGCCAAGCACGGCTTCACGGTCAACCTGTCGATCCTGTTCGGCGAACTGCCGCTCCTGGAGCGCCCCGCCGCGGCCGCCGCGGCCGGCTTCACCGCCGCCGAACTGTGGTGGCCCTTCGGCGCGGAGCATGACCCCTCGCAGGCCGAACTGGACGCGTTGCGCAAGGCGTTCACCGACGCCGGCGTGCGGCTCACCGGCCTCAACCTCCTGGACGACCTGAGCAAGGGCGCCCGCGGAACCGTCTCGGTGCCCGCCGAGCGGGACCGCTTCCGCGCCAACCTCCCGGTCGCCGCCGAACTCGCCGCCTCGCTCGGCGCCACCGCGCTCAACGCGCTGTACGGCAACCGGGTCGAGGGCGTCGACCCGGCCGAGCAGGACGCGCTCGCGCTGGAGAACCTGGTGCTCGCCGCGCGGGCCGCGCACGGGATCGGCGCCGTCCTGCTGATCGAGGCCCTGAACAGGGCCGAGTCGCCGGACTACCCGCTGGTCTCGGCCGCCGCCGCGGTCGAGGTGGTCGACCGGGTCAACGCCGCCACCGGCCTGGGGAACGCCAGGTTCCTCTGCGACCTGTACCACCTGGCCAGGAACGGCGAGGACCTGGCGGCGGTCATCGACACCCACGCCGACCGCATCGGCCACGTGCAGATCGCCGACACCCCGGGCCGCAACGAGCCCGGCACCGGCGAGCTGGACTTCGAGGACCTGTTCGCCCGGCTCACGGCCGCGGGCTACGCGGGCTCCATCGGTCTGGAGTACCGCCCCTCCGGCGGCGTCAGCGCCGACAGCTTCGGGTGGCTGCCGCGCGAGCTGCGCGCCGCCCAGTAGCGGAGCCGCCCGGCGGCGCGCCGCCGAGCAGTGCCCGGTTCGAGCGGCGGGCAGCGCACCGCCGACCCACCCGACCTCCCACCCGCACACGTAAGGAACTCGACGCGATGAGCCGCAAGATCGCCTTCATCGGCCTCGGCATCATGGGCAGCCCGATGGCCGCCAACCTGGTCAAGGCCGGCCACCACGTCACCGGCTTCAACCTCACCCGGCCGCCGATCGACGCCCTGGTCGCGCTCGGCGGCCACGGCGCCGGCAGCATCGCGGAGGCGGTCAGGGACGCCGAGGTGGTCATCACCATGGTCCCGGCCGACCCGCAGGTCGAGCAGGTCGTCCTGGGGGAGGGCGGCGTGCTGGAGAACGCCAGGCCCGGCACCCTGGTGATCGACATGTCCTCGATCACCCCGCAGACCTCGATCAGGGTCGAGGCCGCCGCCAGGGAGAAGGGTGTCCGCACCCTGGACGCCCCGGTCTCCGGCGGTGAGGCCGGCGCCGTCGAGGCCGTCCTGTCGATCATGGTCGGCGGTGCGGCCGAGGACTTCGCCGAGGCCAGGCCGCTGTTCGACGCGCTGGGCACCACGGTCGTCCACGTCGGCCCGGCCGGCGCCGGCCAGACCGTCAAGGCCGCCAACCAGCTGATCGTCGCGGTCAACATCCAGGTGCTCGCCGAGGCCGTGGTGTTCCTGGAGAACGCCGGCGTCGACCTCGCGGCCGCGCTGGACGTGCTCGGCGGCGGCCTGGCCGGCTCCACCGTGCTCAACCGCAAGCGGGCGAACATGCTGAACCGCGAGTTCGCCCCCGGCTTCCGGATCGACCTGCACCACAAGGACATGGGCATCGTCACCGACGCCGCCCGCGCCGTGGGCGCCGCGCTGCCGGTCGGCGCCGTGGTGGCCCAGCTGGTCGCCTCCGCCCGGGCCAACGGCGACGGCTCGCTCGACCACTCGGCGCTGCTGCGCGGCGTCGAGCGGCTCTCCGGGCGCGAGGTCGCGTAACCGCCGGGGGCTCCCGCGCGGAGCCCCCGGCCCCGAACTCCTCCTGGTGGCGTGTACCTATCCGGTCGTGCCCGCGCCGCCAGGAGGCCGGACCCGACCGGCGTGCGGGCCGGGGCTCATCCGCCCGCCCGTCGGTCGATCCAGGCCGGTGACGCGTACGTCCCCCTGGGGGCACTTCGGTCGTGCCTGGTACGCGTCGCCAGGCTCCCTCCCCGCCGAGGGGAGCCCTTCGTACGTCGGAAGCGGGACGAGGGGAACGGCGGGGAGGGGGCGCACCCTCCCGGAGCGGGCCGCTCCGGACACCACGGCCGCCTCGGCCTCCCCGGCCGCCCCGGCCGAGGCGCTGGCCACCCGGAACACCCGGGCCCATGCTGGACGCACGTCAGCCGGACGCACGTCCCGGAACCACCGCCAGACCCGTACGGAAGCGAGGAGCGCGCCATGCCCCCCACCCCCCACCAGGGCCATGTGGTCGTCGCCCCCGACAAGTTCAAGGGCAGCCTGGAGGGTGCCGAGGCGGCGGCCCGGATCGCGGCCGGCATCCGGCGCGCCGCGCCCGGCACCGAGGTGCGCGAACTGCCCGTCGCCGACGGCGGCGAGGGCACCCTGGCCGCCGCGCTCGCGGCCGGCTTCAGCCGGGTCCCGGCCAAGGTGGCCGGCCCGACCGGCCTGCCGGTGGACGCCGCGCTGGCCGTCCGGGACGACACCGCCGTGGTCGAGCTGGCGCAGGCCTCCGGCCTCGCCCGGCTGCCCGGCGGCCGCACCGCCCCGCTCGCGGCCGGGTCCTACGGAGTCGGCCAGTTGATCGCCAAGGCGGTCTCGCTCGGCGCCAAGCGGATCGTGCTGGGCCTCGGCGGCAGCGCCTGTACGGACGGCGGTGCTGGCATGGTGCAGGCGCTCGGGGCACGGCTGCGCGATGCCGGCGGGGCCGAACTGCCGCCCGGCGGTGCCGCGTTGCGCCGGCTCGCGGAGATCGACCCCGGCCCGCTGGCCGAGGTGCTGGGCGGGGTCGAGGTCGTGGTGGCCTGTGACGTGGACAACCCGCTGCTCGGGCCGCGCGGCGCCGCCGCCGTCTACGGCCCACAGAAGGGCGCCGACGGCGGGGACCTGGTGGTGCTGGAGGCGGGGCTGACCCGGTTCGCCGACCTGGTCGCCGAGGCCACCGGGCGGGACGTCCGGGAGGCGCCCGGTGCCGGCGCCGCGGGCGGGGTGGGCTTCGCCGCCCTGGCCCTGCTCGGCGCGACCATGCGCCCCGGCATCGAGCTGCTGCTCGACCTGCTGGGCTTCGACGGGGCCGTGCGCGGGGCACGCCTCGTCGTGACCGGGGAGGGGTGTCTGGACGCCCAGACGCTCCACGGCAAGGCCCCGGCCGGAGTCGCCGCGGCGGCCGCCCGGGCGGGGGTCCGGGTGGCCGCGGTGGCGGGCCGGCTGGAGCTCTCCGAGCCCGAGTGGCGGGCCGCCGGCTTCACCGCCGCGATCGCCCTGACCGACCTGGCCGAGCGGCCGGGGGAGAGCATGACCAGGGCCGCCGAGCTGGCCGAACTCGCGGGGGAGCGGCTGGCCGAGGAGCTCCTGTCGCACTGAACCCCGGTGCGTGCGCGACCTTCCCGCGCGGTGATCCCTCGGATGTTCCTCCATTGACGTTTTGTTGAAGGCGGGCCTAGGCTCCCGGCAATCCCTCGCCTCCCCCGTGTTCCGACACCCTCGACTCCCAGGTTCCGGAGGTCCCCCATGCCTTTCAGCCAGCCGACGGTGATCCGTTCCCGGCGGGCGGTCCTGCCCGACGGCGAGCGCCCCGCGGACGTGCTGATCCAGGACGGGAGGATCGCCCGGACGGCCCCGTACGGCTCGCTCGCGGCCCGCGAGGGCGAGCTCGTCGACCTCGGCGACACCGCCCTGCTGCCCGGCCTGGTCGACACCCACGTGCACGTCAACGAGCCCGGCCGCACCGAGTGGGAGGGCTTCGCCACCGCCACCCGGGCCGCCGCGGCCGGCGGCGTCACCACCATCGTCGACATGCCGCTCAACTCGATCCCGCCCACCACCACGGTGGCGGGGCTGGCGCTCAAGCGGAAGGCCGCCGACGGCCAGGCCTGGGTCGACCTCGGCTTCTGGGGCGGCGCCGTCCCCGGCAACCTGGCCGACCTCGAACCGCTGCACCAGGCAGGGGTGTTCGGCTTCAAGAGCTTCCTCGCCCCCTCCGGGGTGGACGAGTTCCCGCACGTCGAGGCCGCCGACCTGGAGGCGGCGCTGGCCGAGCAGGCCAGGATCGGGGCACTGGCGATCATCCACGCCGAGGACCCGGCCGTGCTCGCCGCCGCCCCGCAGCAACCCGGCGTCCACTACCGGGACTTCCTGGCTTCCCGGCCCGCCGACGCGGAGACCGCGGCCGTCGCCCGGCTGCTCGACACGGCCCGGCGCACCGGCGCCCGGGTGCACGTCCTGCACGTCTCCTCGGCCGCCGTGCTGCCGCTGCTGCGGCAGGCCCGCGAGGACGGCGTACGGGTGACCGCCGAGACCTGTCCGCACTACCTGACCCTCGCGGCCGAGCAGGTGCCGGACGGCGACACCGCCTTCAAGTGCTGTCCGCCGATCCGCGACGAGTCCAACCGGGACGCGCTCTGGGAGGCCCTGGGCCGCGGCGAGTTCATCGCCGTCGTCTCCGACCACTCGCCGTCCACCCCCGACCTCAAGCTGCTGCCCGAGTACGGCGGCAGCGGCGACTTCGCGGCCGCCTGGGGCGGGATCGCCTCGCTCCAGCTGGGCCTGCCGGCCGTCTGGACCGAGGCCCGCCGCCGCGGCCACACCCTGGCCGACGTGGTGCGCTGGATGTCCGCCGGACCGGCCGAACTGGTCGGCCTGACCGGCACCAAGGGCGCCATCGCCGCCGGCCACGACGCGGACCTGGTCGCCTTCGACCCGGACGGCGGGTTCGCCGTCCGTGCGAGCGGGCTGCACCACCGCAACCCGGTGACCCCGTACGCGGGCCGGACCCTCACCGGCGCGGTGCGCGCCACCTGGCTGCGCGGCCGCGAGGTGGACCCGGCGGCCCGCCCCTTCGGCCGGCAGCTCGCCCGGCCGCAGGCCGACCCCACCCGCTTCACCACCGCCACCCCCATCCCGTCCGAACGCGCCTAAAGGAGAGTCAGTGACCACTGCCGACACCCCGAGTGCTCCCTTCACCGAGCTGGTCGACCTGGCCTCCCGACTGCTCGGGGCGGGCGTCGTCGCCACCAACGAGGACACCTTCGCGGACGCCGAGAACCTGCTGGTCGCCAAGCCGGCCGAGTTCCGCCCGCACACCTTCGGCCACAAGGGCCAGATCATGGACGGCTGGGAGTCCAAGCGCCGCCGCGGCGTCTCCGCCGACCAGCCGCACCCCACCGACGAGGACCACGACTGGGCGATCGTCCGGCTCGGCGCCGCCGGGGTGGTCCGCGGCGTGATCGTGGACACCGCCCACTTCACGGGCAACTACCCGGAGACCGCCTCGGTCGAGGCCGCGTCCGTCCCCGGCCACCCCTCGCCCGAGGAGCTCCAGGACGCCGAGTGGGCCACGATCGTGCAGCGCACCGCGCTCGACGGCGACACCGCCCACGAGTTCGCCGTCACGGACGGCACCCGCTACACCCACGTACGGCTGAACATCTTCCCGGACGGCGGGGTCGCCCGGCTGCGGGTGCACGGCGAGGTGCTGCCCGATCCGCGCGAACTGGACGGCCTCACCTTCGACCTGGCCGCCCAGGAGTACGGCGGCGTGGCCGAGGCGGCCTCCGACCGCTACTTCTCCTCCCCGCACAACCTGAACGCTCCCGGCCGCGCCTCCGTCATGGGCGACGGCTGGGAGACCCGGCGTCGGCGCGACAAGGCCAACGACTGGGTGCAGATCGCCCTGGCCGGGGGCGGTGAGGTCCTGGCCGCCGAAGTGGACACCTCCTACTTCGTCGCCAATGCCCCCGGCTGGGCCGACCTGATCGGCTTCGACGCCTCGACCGGGGCCGACCCGGCCGACGGCGAGTGGTTCGAACTCCTGCCCCGCACGCGGCTCCAGCCCGACACCCGGCACCGCTTCCGGCTCGCCGCCGGCCGCCCGGTGACCCACGTGCGCATCAACGTCCACCCGGACGGCGGCCTCGCCCGCCTCCGGCTCACCGGCCGCCTCACCGGGGCCGGCCGCGCGGCCCTCGCGCTGCGCTGGTTCAACGCCCTCCCGGCCGCCGAGGCCGTCGAGGCCCTCACCGGGGCCGGTCTCACCGCCGACGAGGCCGCCGCGCTGACCGCCGCCCGCCCGGCGGCCGACCCGGCCGCGGCCGCGACCGTCGTCCGGAGCCTGCTCGGAAACTGACGATCCGTCGGATCCGCTCGTCGGGAACCCCAGGGAACCTTTCCGGCGAACGGATCTGACGATCCGTCACCTCACTCTCCACGCACCGCGCTTATCGACACCTGAAGGACCCTCCATGCCCAAGATCCTGACCACGGAGTCCGGCGCCCCGGTCGCCGACAACCAGAACTCGGCCTCGGCCGGCGAGTACGGTCCGCTGCTGATCCAGGACCAGCACCTGCTGGAGAAGCTGGCCCGGTTCAACCGCGAGCGCATCCCGGAGCGGGTGGTGCACGCCCGAGGCTCCGGCGCGTACGGCTACTTCGAGGTCACCGACGAGGTCGCGCGGTACACCCGGGCGGGCTTCCTCTCCGAGGTCGGCAAGCGCACCGAGGTCTTCCTGCGCTTCTCCACCGTGGCCGGCAACCTGGGCGCCAGCGACGCGGTGCGCGACCCGCGCGGCTTCGCGCTCAAGTTCTATACCGAGGAGGGCAATTACGACCTCGTCGGCAACAACACCCCGGTGTTCTTCATCAAGGACCCGATCAAGTTCCCCGACTTCATCCACTCGCAGAAGCGCGACCCGTACACCGGCGTGCAGGAGGCGGACAACGTCTGGGACTTCTGGGCCCACTCGCCGGCCTCGACCCACCAGATCACCTGGCTGTTCGGCGACCGGGGCATCCCGGCCTCCTACCGTCACATGAACGGCTACGGCTCGCACACCTACCAGTGGGTCAACGCCGACGGCGACGCCTACTGGGTGAAGTACCACTTCAAGACCAACCAGGGCATCCGCTGCCTGGACGGCGACCAGGCCGCCGAGGTGGTCGGCGGCGACGCCGACTCGCACCAGCGCGACCTCCACCAGGCCATCGAGCGCGGGGTGTTCCCGTCCTGGACCCTCTACGTCCAGCTGATGCCGGTCGCCGAGGCCGCGGACTACCGCTTCAACCCCTTCGACCTCACCAAGGTGTGGCCGCACGCCGACTACCCGCTGGTCAAGGTCGGCCGCCTGGTGCTCAACCGGAACCCGGAGAACGTCTTCGCCGAGGTCGAGCAGGCCGCGTTCTCGCCGAACAACTTCGTGCCCGGCATCGGCCCGTCCCCGGACAAGATGCTCCAGGGCCGCCTGTTCGCCTACGCGGACGCCCAGCGCTACCGCCTCGGCGTCAACCACACCCAGCTGCCGGTGAACGCCCCGCGCGCCACCGAGGCCGCCAACTACGGCCGGGACGGCCAGATGGCCGCCAACAGCGCCGGCCGCGGCAGGAACTACGAGCCCAACTCGTACGACGGTCCGGTCCAGACCGGCGACGCGACGGCCGCGCCGGTCAAGGTGAGCGGCCACACCGGCACCTACACCACCCCGGCGCACACCAAGGACGACGACTTCTTCCAGGCCGGCGAGCTGTACCGGCTGATGTCGGACGGCGAGAAGACCCGCCTGGTCGGCAACATCGCGGGCTTCCTGGCGCAGGTCTCGCGCGACGACGTGGTGGAGCGGAACCTCGCCCACTTCCACGCCGCCGACGAGGAGTACGGCGCCCGACTGGCCGCCGCCGTCGCCAAGTTGCGCGCGGGCGACGAGGGCTGACCCGCCCGCGCCGCCCGCACCGCCCTCCGCACCGCCACCCTCGCGGCCGCCGGGCCCGTACCCGGCGGCCGCGGAACGGGCCCCTCCTCCCGGGCAGTGGGGGAGGGGCCCGTCGCGTCCGCCCAGGTCGGCCGGTGGGCCTGCACGGATTGTCCACGGATATGTACGGACGGCAGTCGTCGGAGCCGCCGGGTCGATAGGCTGGTGTGCGCCCGCGGTCGCTCCGTGGGGGGACATCGGAAGGGGACGACATGTCGACACCAGCCCCGGGTCGTCACGCCGCGCTTGACCAGGGTCCGACGGGCCCGTTCACCTCCCTGCAGCACGCCCTCAGACTGCTGGAGGCGGTCGACCGCCACTCCGACGGAGCCACCCTGGTGGCCCTCGCCCGGGAGACCTCGCTCGGGCTGCCGACCGTGCGCCGGCTCGCCGAGATCCTGGAGGTCGAGGGCTACCTCCAGTGCCAGGACGGCGGTTGGCTGCTGGGCGGCACCTTCGCCCTGCTCGGCCAGCACAACCGGGAGCAGCTGGTGAAGGCCCGGCTCAACCGCAAGCTCGCCGAACTCCGGGACGAGTTGGGCGCCGCCGTGTACTTCACCCGGTACCACGACGGGGAGTTGTCGGTGGAGGCGGTCTCGGCCGCCGACTACGCCCCGGCCGTGCAGGAGTGGGTGGACTTCCGGGCCACCGCGCACGCCAGTGCGATCGGCAAGTGCCTGCTCGGCCAGCTGGACGCGGACGCCCGGCGCGACCACCTCTCCCGGCACCCGGTCGCCCGGCTCACCTCCCGCACCGTCGTCGACGCCGACCAGCTGATGCACCGGCTGGAGCGGCAGCCGGCCACGGTGCCGGTGCTGGACATCCAGGAGTACGCGCTGGGCACGGTGTGCGCGGCCGTGCCGATCACGGCGGGCAGCACGGTCGGCTGCCTGGCCACCTCGATGCCGGCGGACAACATCCACAAGCTGAAGGCCGCCGCCGAGCTGTTGGCGGCCCGGGCGGCGCCGCTGATGCTGGCGATGGCGGTCTGACGGCGGGGCGGCCGTCGCGCGCGTGACGTCGGGGAGGCCCTGCCGGGAGACCGGTGGGGCCTCCCGCGTTTCCCGCGTTTCCCCACGGTGTCCGGTGTCGTCCGGCGGCGTCCGGCCGTGCGCGTCGCCCGACGGCGCGCGTCACTTATTAGACTCGATGTCGATAAGGGGTGCCGAACCCCTTGTCCCGATGGCTACCCGCGAGTACGTTTCCCTGGAGCCGAGCCGCCGCCCCCAGGTCAGGAGGGCCTGCCATGCCCCGTTCCACCCCCGTCCCCGCCCTCGCCGCGCCCGCCGCACGCGTGCACGAGAGCCTCGTGCTGGAGCCCCGGGACGTCCGCTTCGACTGGTCCCGGCTGCCGCTGCACTGGATCCCGGACGAGCCGATGGCCACCCACGTCATCAACGTGCTGCACCTGCTGCTGCCCGAGGGCGAGCGGTGGTTCGTCAAGGTGTTCAAGGAGGCGCTGCCGCTCATCCGGGACGAGCAACTGCGCGAGGAGGTCCTCGGGTTCATCGGCCAGGAGGCCATCCACGCCGAGGCGCACCAGGAGGTCCTGGACCACCTGCTCGGCCAGGGGCTCGACCCGCGGCCGTACGTCCGGCAGATCTCCTGGCTGTTCCAGCGCGTCCTCGGCGACAAGCCGGGGCTGTCGCCGGCCCGGCAGCGCGAGAACGTCATCGAGCGGGTCGCCTTCATCGCGGCGATCGAGCACTTCACCGCCTTCCTCGGCAACTGGGCGCTCAACTCCCCGGGCCTGGACCGCGCCAAGGCGGACCCGACGATGCTGGACCTGCTGCGCTGGCACGGCGCGGAGGAGGTCGAGCACCGCAGCGTCGCCTACGACCTGATGGTCCACCTGGACCCGGGCTACCTCCGCCGGGTGCGCGGAATGGCCGTCTCCGGGCCGCTGCTGGTCCACCTCTGGGTGCGCGGCGCCCGGTTCCTGCTCGCCGCCGACCCCACCCTGGCGGGGCGGCTCAAGCCCACCTGGCGGGAGGCCGGCCGGATCGCCAAGCGCGGACTGCTGCCGGACCCGGTCACGTCGGTCCGCTCCGGGCTGCGCTACCTGCGGCCGGGCTACCACCCGACCCAGGAGGGCTCGTCCAGCCAGGCGCTGGGCTACCTCGCCGCCTCCCCGGCCGCCCGCGCGGCCGCCGGGCGCGGCTGACGCGGGCGACAGCCCCCTCTCCCCCCTCACCCCAAGGACCCCGCCGGATGGACCCGCTCGCCCCGCCCCCCGACCTCTACGGCCGCCCCCGCGCCGACGGCTTCATGCGCCGGCTCACCGCCTTCGGCGACCGCTACTCCCCGGCCCTCGGCAGCCCCCTGCTGCGCCGCAACCCCCGGCGCCCGCTCAGCCGCCCCACCCCGCCGCTCCAGCTGGTCGTCGCCGAACGCCGCCGACCGGCCGCCGACGTCGTCGAGTTGCGACTCGCCGACCCCTCCGGCGGCCCGCTGCCCGGCTGGCAGCCCGGCGCCCACCTGCGCCTCGTCCTGCCCTCCGGCCGCGAGCGCCACTACTCCCTCAGCGGCGACCCGGCCGACCGCACCGCCTACCGCATCGCCGTCCGACGGCTGCCCGAGGGCGGCGGCGGGTCCGTCGAGGTCCACGACGCCCTGCACCCCGGCACCCGGCTCACCGCCCGCCGCCCGCGCAACGGCTTCGCCTTCTGCGCCGAGCCCGCCGTCCTCCTGCTGGCCGGCGGCATCGGCATCACCCCGCTGCTCCCGATGGCCCGCGAGGCGCAGCGGCACAGCCTGGACTGGCGCCTGGTGCACGTCGGCCGCAGCGCCGACACCCTCCCGTACACGGACGAGCTGCGCGCCCTCGACCCGCACCGGGTGGTGCTGCGCACCGACGACGAGCACGGCGGCGTCCCCACCGGCGCCGAACTGCTCGCCCACGCCCCGCGCGGCGCCGCCGTCTACTGCTGCGGCCCGGCCCCGATGCTCTCCGCCGTGCAGCGCGCCCTGGACGGCTCCCCGGCCGCCTCCCTGCACTTCGAGCGCTTCGGCGCCGCCCCGGTCACCGACGGCGAACCGTTCGCCGTCCGACTCGGCACCGACGGCCCGACCCTCGACGTCCCCGCCGACCGCTCCGCCCTGGACGTGCTGCGCGAGGCCCGTCCGGACCTCCCGTACTCCTGCCACCAGGGCTTCTGCGGCACCTGCGAGGTCCGCCTGCTGGCCGGCTCGCCCGACCACCGGGACCGCAGGCTCACCCCCGAGCAGCGCGCCGCCGGCGCCCTGCTGCCCTGCGTCTCCCGGGCCGCCGAGGGTGAGACCCTCGTGCTCGACCTCTAGAAGGAGCTCCGCCATGGCGAAAGCGACCCCCGCCTTCCGCTACACCGAGCGCGACCTCGCCCGCTTCCGCGAGACCCAGCAGCTCGCCTACCACTGCGCCGAACAGGTCGCCGCCTGGATCGAACCCGGCGTCACCGAGCGGCAGACCACCGCCGAGCTGCGCCGCCGCCTGGTCGCCGCCGGGGTGCAGGACTTCTTCCACGTCCCCTTCGCCTGGTTCGGCGACCGGACGGCGTTCCGGCACTTCCACACCCCGCTCCAGTTCTTCGCCGGCAACCGCCGGCTGGAGGAGGGCATGCCGTACGTGCTGGACTGCGCGCCCGTGGTGGACGGCTACACCGCCGACATCGGCTACGGCGGCAAGGTCGGCGAGAACCGGGTCTGGGACCGGCTGGCCGCCGACCTGAAGGTCTACCGCGAGCTGATCCTCGCCGAGGTGCGGGCCCGCAGGCCGCTCGCCGAGGTGTACGCCGCGGTGGACGCCCAGATCGCCGCGCACGGCTACGACAACCGCCACCAGGTCTACCCGGGCCGGGTGATCGGCCACCAGGTCACCCGCAACACCGCGCGCGGACCGGCCGGGGTGAGCGTCTTCGGCTTCGGTGTGCGCACCCTCCAGACCCTCGGCCGCGAGCTCGTCACCGAGCGGCTGCACGGCCGTTCGCCGCTCTGGGCCGACGGGCGGTCGTCCCGGCACGCGCCCACCCCGGGGCTGTGGGCGGTCGAGCCGCACATCGGCTTCCGGGGCGTGGGCATCAAGTTCGAGGAACTGCTGGTGGTCACCGAGGACGACGCCTACTGGCTCGACGACGACCTGCCGCACGTCCGCCGCTGGACCGCCGCCGCCACCGCGGAGCAGACCGCCGCCGAGCAGACCGCCGCCGAGCCGACCACCCTGGAGGCCACCCGATGACGTTCCCGACGAAGCCCCAGGCGCGGACGAAGCCCCCGGTCCGCCGCCGGACCGTCCACTCCGGCGGCCTCCCGCTCGCCGTCTTCGAGCAGGGCGACCCGGCCGCCCCCACCGTCCTCCTCGTGCACGGCTACCCCGACACCCACACCGTCTGGGACGACATCGCCGCCGACCTCGCCCGCGACCACCACGTGGTCCGCTACGACGTGCGCGGCGCCGGGGAGTCGGCCGCCCCCGCCGACCGGTCCGGCTACCGCCTGGAGCACCTCGCCGAGGACCTGTTCGCCGTCGCCGACGCCGTCAGCCCCGACCGACCGGTGCACCTGCTCGCCCACGACTGGGGCTCGATCCAGTCCTGGGAGGCCGTCACCGCACCCGGCGCCGAGCGCCGGATCGCCTCGTACACCACCCTGTCCGGCCCCAGCCTGGACCACATGGGCCACTGGCTGCGCCACCGGCTGCGCCGCCCCACCCCCCGCCACCTGGGGCAGCTGCTCCACCAGGGCCTGCACTCCTGGTACATCACCGCCTTCCACCTCCCCTACCTCGCCCCCGGCGTCTGGCGCCTCGGCCTGGCCCGGGCCTGGCCGAGGGTGCTGCGCGACCTGGAGCACGTCACCCCGCGCGCCGACCACCCGCAGCCCACCCTGCGCCGCGACGCGGTCCGCGGCATCGAGCTGTACCGGGCCAACTTCCGCCCCACCCTGGGCAGTCCGCGCGAGCGGCCGACCGAGGTGCCGGTCCAGCTGATCACCCTCACCCGGGACCGGTACGTCGGCACCTACCTCTCCGAGGGGCTGGAGCGCTGGGCGCCGAACCTGACCCGCAGGACGCTGCACGCCGGCCACTGGTCGGCGCTGCTGGAGAAGGGAGCCACCGTGGCCGGACTGGTCCGCGAGTTCACCACCCGCACCGACGAGGGCCGGGCCCGCCCCGAGGAGGGCGACGGCCGGCTGGTCGTGGTCACCGGCGGCGGCAGCGGCATCGGCCGGGCCACCGCGCTCGCCTTCGCCGAGGACGGCGCCCGGGTGGTGGTCTGCGACCTCGACCTCGCGGCCGCCGAGCGCACCGCCGAACTGGCCTCGCTGATCGGCCCGCCGGCGCACGCCTACCGGGTGGACGTCTCCGACGGCGCCGCGGTGGACGCCTTCGCGCAGACCGTCGCGGCCGAGCACGGGGTGCCCGACGTCATGGTCAACAACGCGGGCATCGGGCACTCCGGGACGTTCCTGCAGACCACCGAGAAGGAGTGGCAGCGGGTCCTGGACGTCAACCTCTGGGGCGTGATCCACGGCTGCCGCGCCTTCGGCACCCTGATGGCCGACCGCGGCCAGGGCGGCCACATCGTCAACGTCTCCTCCGCCGCCGCCTACCTGCCGTCCAAGGCGCTCACCGCCTACGCCACCAGCAAGGCCGCGGTGTTCATGCTCTCCGACTGCCTGCGCGCCGAGTTCGTCGGCCACGGCATCGGCGTCTCCACCATCTGCCCCGGCATCGTCAACACCAACATCACCCGCACCTCCACCTTCTCCGCCACCACCTCCACCGAGCAGGCTGCCAAGCAGGCCCGCGCCGCGAAGCTCTACGCCCGCCGCGGCTTCCCCCCGGAGAAGGTCGCCACCGCGATCGTGACCGCCGTCCGCACCGGCAGGCCCGTCGTCCCCGTCACCCCCGAGGCCAAGGCCGCCCGCTTCCTCTCCCGCCTCAGCCCCGGCCTGCTGCGCCTCGCCGCCCGCCTCAACGTCACCTGACCGGGTGAACAACGGCCGATCGGGCCCCGTGGGGCCTGCGATATCGGATACGGTCGAACCCGATATCGCAGACCCCGCTTCGCTCGGGAGGTTGGTCATGGCCCGTACCGTGATGGACATCAACGACGACCTGCTGGCCGAGGCTGCGGAGATCTTCGGTACGACGACCAAGACCGCCACCGTCAACGCCGCTCTCGAGGATGCGGTGAAGCGTCGCAAGCGCCAGGTCTTCACGACCTGGCTCGAGGACGGTGGGCTGCCCGATCTCACCGGGCCGGTGGAAAAGGGTGAGTGAGCGCTCCACCGAGTGGGTCGTCCCGCCGGGGTCGGCGGACTGAGCGACGGCCGCTTGACGAGGTCCCTCCGGGGCTGTGAGAGCATCGAGGCCCATGGAGATGACAACGGCCCTGTGGTCCTTCGCCCTCGTCGTCGGGCTGCTCACGCTCACGCCCGGGCTCGACACGGCGCTGGTCCTGCGGACCTCCGCGTTGGGGCGGCGCCGGCAGGCGTGGGGCGTCGTGCTGGGGATCCAGACCGGGACGCTGATCTGGGGGACGCTGACCTCGGCCGGGGTGACGGCGCTGCTCACCGCCTCGCAGGTGGCGTACGAGGTCCTGCGATGGGCGGGCGCGGCGTACCTGGTGTGGATGGGCATCGGGATGCTGCGCAACCGGGGCGGTGAGGCGGCGGCCGAGGAGGAGCCGGAGGACGGCGGGTTCGCGCACGGCTGGCGGCGGGGCACGCTGACCAATCTGCTGAACCCCAAGGTCGGGGTCTTCTACGTGGCCGTGCTGCCGCAGTTCATCCCGGTCGGCGTCCCGCACTTCGCCGCCGGTGTGGCGCTGACCTGCGTGCACGTCGTGGAGGGCCTGCTCTGGTCGACCGTCCTGGTGGGTTTCGCCCGGGTGCTGCGCGGCTGGCTGCGCCGGCCGGCCGCCCGGCGGCTGATGGACCGGGTGACCGGCGCGGTGGTGGTGGGCTTCGGTGTGAAGCTGGCGCTGACCGACTGAGGCGGGACGGCCCGGCCGCTCAGCGGCCGAGACGCTTCAGTCCTTCCATGAGTTCGTCCGCGTTCATGCAGATGTGCAGGTCGACGGTGGCGTTCAGCTGGGTCCAGAACGGCTCGGCGATGGACGGCAGCGAGGCCTCGTCCGGGACGTCGACGACCATGACCATGCCGCGGCTCCCGTTGCGGTTGAGGAAGTAGGCCGCCTCCGGCTTCAGTTGGGCCAGTATGCGCTGGACCCCTTCGGCCATCGTTCCGTCGCTGATCAGCTTGTTCGAGGCCGCGGTGTCGATTTCGACCTCCAGCAGGGCGCGCATGGTGCCCGCTCCTTCCCCGGGCTCGGGGCGAGTCCGCAACTCCAGCCTCCCGCCGCGCCGGTGGCCACGCAACGTGAGCGGTGCCGGAGCCGCTCACGGCTCAGGCCGCGTGGGTGCGGGGTGCCGGGCCGCCGGCCGCGCCGCCCCCGTCACCCTCCGTCCCCGTGCGCGACAGGTCGTGGTGGATCGGCCCGTCCGAGGCGCTCAGTGGCAGGCAGCTGCCGCCGCGCCGGTGGGCGACGATCTCGGCGGCGACCGAGACCGCCGTCTCCTCCGGGGTGCGGGAGCCGAGGTCCAGGCCGATCGGGGAGCGCAGCCGGGCCAGTTCGGCCTCGGTGAGCCCCGCCTCGCGGAGCCGGGCGGCGCGGTCCCGGTGGGTGCGGCGCGATCCCATCGCGCCGACGTAGCCGACCGGCAGCCGCAGGGCGCGTTCCAGCAGCGGGATGTCGAACTTGGCGTCGTGGGTGAGCACGCAGAGCACGGTGCGTCCGTCGATCCGGCCGAGTTGGGAGTCCAGGTAGCGGTGCGGCCAGTCGACCACCACCTCGTCGGCCTCCGGGAAGCGACGGGCGGTGGCGAAGACCGGCCGGGCGTCGCAGACGGTCACGTGGTAGCCGAGGAACTTGCCGATCCGCACCACCGCGGCCGCGAAGTCGATCGCCCCGAACACCAGCATCCGCGGCGCGGGCACGTACGACTCGACGAAGCAGGTGACGGTGCCCCGGCCGTGTTCGTCGCAGGGGCGGCCGTCCAGGCCGAGCACCAGCCGGCCGGTGCGTCCGGCCTCCAGCATCGCCCGGGCCCGCACGACGATCGCCCGCTCCAGGGCACCGACCGTCGAGGGGGTGGGCGAGAGCGCGCCGGCCACGCCGTCCGCGGTGACCGCCAGGGTGGCCCCGACCAGCCCGCCCGCCCCGCCCGGTCCGGCGATCACCCGGACCAGGGCCACCGGTGTGCCGGCCGCGATGTGCGCGATCCCGGTGTCCAGCCCGGCATCGGCCCCCGGCACCACCGGCTGGACGAACACGTCCAGGACGCCGCCGCAGGTCAGACCCACCGCGAAGGCGTCCTCGTCGCTGTACCCGAAGCGTTCCAGCACCGGCTCGCCGCTCGCCAGGGCGGCCCGGCACAGCTCGTACACCGCGCCCTCGACGCACCCGCCGGAGACGCTGCCGACCGCCTCGCCGTCCGCGTCCACGGCCAGCGCCGCCCCGGGGTCGCGCGGAGCGCTGCCGGAGACGCCGACCACGGTGGCCACGGCGAAGGAGCGCCCGGACGCGTGCCAGGCCCGCAGCTGCTCGGCGATGTCCTGCATGGGGGAGGCTCCTTACACGGTTTCGACAGTAGCGGGAGACGCCGCCGTACGGGAAACGATCCCGTACGGCGGCGGTGGCACCCGAGGCGGTCCTGCCCGACGCGGGCGCGAACAGGGCGAAGGCGCCCGGGTGCCTAGTGCACGCCCAGCCAGGACTTGACCGGGGTGATCGCGAAGTACACCACGAACACCGCGGTGAGGATCCACATCAGCACCCCGGGCTCGCGCCAGCGCCCCAGCCCGGCCTTGATGACGGTGTACGAGATGACGCCGGCCGCGACGCCCGCGGTGATGCTGTACGTGAACGGCATCAGCACGCAGGTGAGGAAGGCCGGGACGGCCACCTCGCGGTCGGACCAGTCGATGTGCCGGGCCTGGCTCATCATCATCGAGCCGATCACGACCAGGGCGGCCGAGGCCACCTCGACCGGGACGATCCCGGCGATCGGCGAGAAGAACAGCATCAGCGCGAACAGGGCGCCGGTGACGGTGGAGGCGAGTCCGGTGCGGGCGCCGTCGCCGACGCCGGTGGCGGACTCGACGAAGACGGTCTGCCCGGAGGCGCCCGCCAGGCCGCCGACCGCGCCGCCCGCGCCGTCGATGAACAGCGCCTTGGACAGTCCGGGCATCCGGCCGCGCCGGTCGGCCAGTCCGGCCTCGGTGCCGACGCCGATGATGGTGGCCATCGCGTCGAAGAAGCCGGCCAGCACCAGGGTGAACACCGCGACCGAGGCGCTGATCGCGCCCATGCCGTGGCCGCCGAACGCGCCGAACAGGTCGACGTGGCCGAACAGGCCGAAGTCCGGCGCGGAGACGGGGCTGCCGGGCCAGACCGGCACCGAGTTCCGCCAGGCCCCGGCGGGCACGTGGGCGGCCCGGTTGACGATCACCGCGAGCACGGTGCCCCCGGCGATGCCGAGCAGGATCGCGCCGCGGACACCGCGCGCCATCAGCACGAAGATCGCCAGCAGGGTGACGCAGAAGACCAGCACCGGCCAGCCGGACAGCTCGCCGGTCGGGCCGAGCGAGAGCGGGGTGGGGCCGCCGGTGTGCATGAACCCGGCCTTGTAGAGGCCGATCACCGTGACGAACAGGCCGATGCCGATGGTGATGGCGTGCTTGAGCGGCAGCGGGATGCCGTTCATGATCCGCTCGCGCAGCCCGGAGACGACCAGCAGCACGATCAGCAGGCCGTAGATCACGCACAGGCCCATGGCCTGCGCCCAGGTGGTGTGCGGGACGACCAGCGCGGAGACCGCGCCGGAGACGGAGAGCCCGGCGGCGAGGGCGAGCGGCACGTTGCCGACCAGGCCCATCAGGACGGTGGTGACGGCGGCGGCCAGCGCGGTGGCGGTGGTCAGCGCGGCGGGGTCCAGTTTGGCGCCGGTGGCGTCCGCGCCGCTCAGGATGAGCGGGTTGAGCAGGATGATGTACGCCATCGCCATGAAGGTGGTGACCCCACCGCGGAGTTCGTTGGCGAGGGTCGATCCCCGGGCCGAGATCTTGAAGTAGGCGTCCAGTGCGCCGGTGGGGCGCGGGGCTTCCTGGGGCGACGTGCCGGGTTCGTTCCCGGCGGGTCCGTCCTCGGCGGGTCTGTCTTCGGTGGTGCCGGGCTCCGTGGGGATTCTGGTCATGTCCATCCCAAGTGTCAAAGGGGGTTGGGGTGGGCGAGCCGACCTGACCGCCGGTCAACGAAGCGGCGTAGGGGGACGTATCGACTCACGGGGGCACTCATGAGCAGCGGGGGAGTGCCCGCGGTGCATCAGAGGGTGTGGTGCATCAGAGGGTGGTGCGCACCGCTGCGGGCCCCGGCGTGGGCAGGGCAGCGGGTGTACGGGACGCCTCCGGGCGGTGGGAGGTGTCCCCGGGGCGGCGGGGAAGACGGTCGCCGCCCCGGGGAGGACGAACTCGGGCCGTCAGAGCGGCCGTTCGGTGGTCAGGTGCTCCGGCCGGACCGGGATCCGGTTGAGCGCCAGCCCGGTGGCGTCGCGGATGGCGGCCACGATGGACGGCGTCGCCGAGACGGTCGGCGCCTCGCCGACCCCGCGCAGCCCGTACGGGGCGTTGGGGTCGGGCAGTTCGAGCACCTCCACCGGGATCGGCGGGGTGTCCAGGATGGTGGGGATCAGGTAGTCGGTGAAGGAGGCGTTGCGCACCTTGCCCTCCCGCACGATGATCTCCTCCATCACCGCGAGGCCCAGCGCCTGGGTGCAGCCGCCCTGGATCTGGCCGACCACGGAGAGCGGGTTGAGCGCCTTGCCGACGTCCTGGACGGCGGTGAGCTCGACCACCTTGACCAGGCCCAGCTCCACGTCCACGTCCACCACCGCGCGGTTGGCGCAGAAGGTGTACTGGACGTGGCCGAAGCCCTGGCCGGTCTCCTTGTCGAAGGCCTGGGTGGGCCGGTGGTGGTGCTCGCGGGTCTGCTCGACGGCCTCGTCGCCGAGCAGGTCGACGATGGAGACCAGCGCGCCGGCGCTCTTCGACACCACCTTGCCGTCGGCCAGCACCAGGTCGTCGTGGGTCCAGCCGTAGCGTCGGCGCCCCTTGTCGAACAGCTCCCGGCGGACCGCCTCGGCGGCCAGCTTCACCGCCCCGCCGGTCATGTACGTCTGGCGCGAGGCGGAGGTCGAACCGGCCGACCCCACCTCGGTGTTGGCCGGGTGGATGGTGACCTGCTCGACGCCCAGCTCGGTGCGGGCGATCTGGGCGTGCACCGTGACGCCGCCCTGGCCGACCTCGGCCGCCGCGGTGTGCACCATGGCGACCGGCTCGCCGCCGATCACCTCCAGCCGCACCCGGGCGGTGGAGTAGTCGTCGAAGCCCTCGGAGAAGCCGACGTTCTTGATGCCGACCGAGTAGCCGACGCCGCGGACGATCCCCTCGCCGTGCGAGGTGTTGGACAGCGCGCCGGGCAGCCGGCGGACGTCGAGGTGCTCGGTGTCCAGCGGCGGCGGCAGCGGCATCTCCTTGGCCCGCCGCAGCAGTTCGGCCACCGGCGCGGGGGAGTCGATCCGCTGGCCGGTGGGCATGAAGTCGCCCTCGGACATCGCGTTGAGCTGCCGCAGTTCCACCGGGTCCATGCCCAGGGCAGCGGCCAGCCTGTCCATCTGCGACTCGTAGCCGAACGCCGCCTGCACCGCGCCGAAGCCGCGCATCGCCCCGCAGGACGGGTTGTTGCTGTACAGCGCGATGGCGTGCATCCGCACGTTGGGGATCACGTACGGGCCGTGCCCGAGCGAGGCCGCGTTGCCGACCACGGCGGGGGAGGCGGAGGCGTACGCGCCGCCGTCCAGCACGATCCGGCAGTCGGCGTAGACCAGCCGGCCGTCCCGGGTGGCGCCGTGCTCGTAGTGCATCCGCGCCGGGTGGCGGTGGACGTGGCCGAAGAAGGACTCGTCCCGGGAGTAGACGATCTTGACCGGCTTGCCGGTGTGCTGGGCCAGCAGGCAGGCGTGGATCTGCATCGACAGGTCCTCGCGGCCGCCGAACGCGCCGCCCACGCCGGCCAGGGTCAGCCGGACCTTCTCCTCCGGCAGGTCCAGCACCGGCGCCATCTGCTGGCGGTCGACGTGCAGCCACTGGGTGGCGATGTAGAGGTCGATGCCGCCGTCCTCGGCGGGCACCGCGAGGCCGGACTCCGGGCCGAGGAAGGCCTGGTCCTGCATGCCGACCTCGTAGTCGCCGCTGACGACCACGTCCGCCAGCGCCCGCACCTCGTCGGTCACGCCGCGGCCGGAGACCAGCTGCTGCTCGTGGCAGATGTTGCCGTACGCGTGGGACTTGTACTCGTGCGGCTCGTGCACGTACCCGTACGTCTCCGGGTCGAGGCACTGCTCCTCGGTGACGATCGGGGTGAGCACCTCGTACTCGACCGCGATCTTCTTCACCGCCCGGCGGGCCGTCTCCGGGTGGTCGGCGGCGACCAGCGCGATCGCCTCGCCGTGGTAGCGGATCCGGTCGATGGCCAGGACCGGCTGGTCCTGGATCTCCAGGCCGTAGTACTTCGAGCCGGGGATGTCCTCGTGCGTCAGCACCGCGTACACCCCGGGCACCTTGAGCGCCTCGGAGACGTCCACCGAGAGGATGTTCGCCCGGGGGTGCGGCGAGCGCAGCGCCGTGCCCCAGAGCATGTCCTCGTGCCACAGGTCGGAGGAGTAGGCGAACTCGCCCCGGACCTTCAGGTTGCCGTCCGGGCGCAGCGGCGAGCCGCCGATGCCGTCCTTGGCCGCCTGGTTGATGTTCTGCAGGTTCTTCTGCCCCTGGATGGTCCGCGCGCTCATGCCGCGCCCTCCGTCCCCGCGCACGTGCGGGCCGAAGCCAGCCGCACCGCGTCCATGATCTTCTCGTAGCCGGTGCAGCGGCACAGGTTGCCGGACAGCGCCTCGCGGATGTCGTCGTCGCTCGGCTGCGGGTCCTCGGCCAGCAGCGCGTCGGTCTGCACCAGCAGGCCGGGGGTGCAGAAGCCGCACTGGACGGCGCCGGCGTCGACGAACGCCTGCTGGACCAGGCCCAGTTCGCCGTCCTCCGTGCCCAGGCCCTCGACCGTGCGCACCTCGCGGTCCTGCACCTGGCCGGCCGCGACCAGGCAGGAGCAGACCGGGAGGCCGTCCAGGTAGACGGTGCAGGAGCCGCACTCGCCCTGCTCGCAGGCGTTCTTCGAGCCGGGCAGGCCGACCCGCTCGCGCAGCACGTACAGCAGGCTCTCGCCCTCCCACACGTCGTCGGCCTCGACGGGCCTGCCGTTGGCGGTGAAAGTGACCTTCATGCCGCGCTCCTGATCTGCTTGCCGTAGTCGTTCCAGGTCCAGGTGAGGGTGCGGCGGGCCATCACGGCGAGCGCGTGCCGGCGGTAGTCGGCGGTGCCGCGGACGTCGTCGATCGGCGAGGCCGCGGCCTTCACCAGCTCGCCGAAGCGCTGGACCACCTCGGCGCCCAGCAGCTCCCCGGACTCCCACAGCCCGCGCTCGGCGAGCACGCCCTGGAGGTACTCCTCGGCCTCGACGGCGCGGCGCGGTGTGGGGGCGGCCGAACCGATGCCGGTGCCGACGGTCCCGTTCCGCGGGTGCAGGGCGAAGCCGAACGCGCAGACCGCGATCACCATGGCGTTGCGGGTGCCGATCTTCGAGAACTGCTGCGGCCCGTCCGCCACCGGGATGAGCACGGCCCGGATCAGCTCGTCGGCCTCCAGCAGGTTGCGCTTCACCCCGACGTAGAAGTCGTCGATCGGGATCAGCCGGGTGCCGCGCACCGAGGCCGCCTCGACGAACACGTCCCGCCCGGCCGCGAGCAGCGCCGGGTGCGAGTCGCCGGCCGGGGAGGCCGCGCCGAGGTTGCCGCCGACGCTGCCGCGGTTGCGGATCTGCGGCGAGCCGACGGTGTGGGCCGCCAGGGCCAGCCCGGGCAGCGGACCGGACAGCTCCGCGATGATCCGGGCGTACGGGACCGCGGCGCCGAGCCTCACCACCTCGCCGTCGTTCGACCATTCGGCGAGTTCGGTGATGCGGTTCAGGTCGAGAATCGCGGATGGCCGGTGCACGTCGAAGTTCAGCTCGACCATGACGTCCGTGCCGCCCGAAACGGGCAGCGCGGTCGGGTACTCGGCCTTCGCCGCGAGTGCCTCGTCCCAGGTGGCGGGCCGAAGGAACTCCATGCGGGTGTCTCCTCAAGTCGTCGCCCGCCGGGTGCCCGGCGGCGTGTCGCCCAGTGAACCGCCGCGACGCGGCCCGCTGGCAGTCACCGATGGCATGAAGCCCCGGCTGTGAGCCCGCCCGGCATCCTGTACGTTCCTCTAAGGAGGAGAACCTCGCAGCCCAGGTGTCCGCCGGGTGCTACCTACGACCGTAATCCGGCCGTGACGCGCGGGCTACGGACCCGGGCGGACGCCCGGCCGGACAGGCCCTATCGTTACCCCTTCACCCTCCCCCCAAGCCCCCGTTAAGGAGTCCGCGGATGCGCGTCCGTGACCTGCTCGCCCCCGGCGCCCCGCGACTGCGCCTGCTCGCGGCCGAGGAAGAGCTGGACCGGCAGGTCAGCGGTGTGATGACGACGGACCTCCAGGACCCGGGCCGCTACCTGCACGGCGGTGAACTGGTGCTCACCGGCATGCTCTGGCGCACCGTCCCGGCCGACTCCGAGCGCTTCGTCCGCACCCTCGCGGCCGGCGGCGCGGTGGCCCTGGCGGCCGGCGAGGCCGAGGTCGGCCCGGTGCCCGAGGACCTGGTCGAGGCCTGCCGCCGGCACCGGATGCCGCTGCTCGCCGTCCCCGACGACATCGCCTTCGGCACCGTCACCGAGTTCATCGGCCGCCAGGTCTCCGCCGACCGCGCCGCCGACCTCGCCGCCCTGGTCGACCGGCACCGCCTGCTGGTCTCGGCGGCCGGCGGCGGCGGACTGGACGCGGTGCTCGACCTGCTCGGCGGCGACCTCGACCTGGACTGCTGGGTGCTCACCCCGACCGGCGCGGTGATCGCCGGCCCCGCCGACCGGCTCTCCGCCCAGGACCGCGACCAGCTGGTCCGCGCCCACCTCGCCGCCCAGCGCCAGCGCCGCCGCCCCCCGCACCGGGCCCGACTGGCCGCCGGCTCCTTCTCGCTGCTGCCCGCCCCGGCCTCCGCCGAGCACGACGAGCCGCCGGCCGGCGGCGGCCTGCTGGCCGACTGGGTGCTCGCGGTGGCCGGCGACGTCACCGAGTGGACCACCAAGCGCCAGCAGCTCGCCGAGAACCTGGCCCGGCTGGTCGCCGCCGAGCGCCACCGCCGCGACGAGGGCCGCCGGCTGCGCCGCCGCCTCGCCGACGAACTGCTCGCCCTGCTGCGCCGCGACGCCGACCCGGCCGAGGTCGGCCGCGCCCTGTACGCCTCCTCGGCGATGGCCGCCCGCTACGAGGGCCCCGGGGCCAAGTCCCAGGCGGAGGACGGCTCCTGGCTGGTGCTCAGCGCCGAGGGCACCGGCCTGCCGGAGGGCGCCGTACGGGCGGTGCTGGAGGAGGCGCTCGGCGGCGCCTTCGACCGCGCCCTGGTCGCCGGGACGGGCACCGGCGCCGTGGTGGTGCTGCCCGTCCTGGACGCCCCGGTGCCCGCCGACGCCCTGCGCGAACTGCTCGCCCCGCTGGAGGCCGGGCTCGGCTCGGAGGGCCGGATCACCCTCGGCGTCTCCGCCCCCGCCGCCGGGGCCGGCGGCCTGCGCGGCGCCCTGGAGGAGGCCCGGCACGCCCGCCGGATCGCCGCCTCCCGGGTCGGCCGGGTCTGTGTCGCGGGCCCCGAGGAGCTCGCCTCGCACGTCCTGCTGCTGGCCGCCGTCCCGGACGAGGTGCGCCGCGCCTTCCGCAGCCGGCTGCTGGACACGGTGATCGCGTACGACATCGAGCACCAGGCGGACCTGGTCCGCACCCTGGAGGCCTTCCTGCGCTCGGACGGCTCCTGGACCCGCTGCGCCGCCCAACTGCACGTCCACGTGAACACCCTGCGGTACCGGATCGGCCGGATCGAGGAGCTGACCGGGCGTGACCTCTCCCGGCTGGAGGACCGGGTGGACTTCTACCTGGCGCTGGAGCTGGCCTGACGCCGCGTCCGGACATGCGCAAGGGCCCGCCGCGACCTCGGTCGCGGCGGGCCCTTCCCGTACGGTTCGCTGTTGCCGGCCGGCCTACTGGACCGGGATGACCGAGGTCAGCCACTGGAAGGCGGCCGGGACCATCTTCTTCCACTGCTCGGTGGTGTGCGGGCCGGTGCCCTCCTCGACCTGGACGGTGGTCGGGGCCTTGGCCGCGGCGCGGATCGCCTCGCCGTCCTCGTAGCCGTCGCCCTTGGAGCCGCTGACCAGCAGGGCGACCTTCGGCGGCTGCGGGGCGGTCTTCAGGATGTTGACCGGGTTGTTGGCCTCGCGCAGCTTGGCGTCCTTGCCGACCAGGGAGTCCGGCTCCTGGGCCGGGTCGTTGTAGCCGGACATCGCGATGGCGGCCCGGTACCGGTTGGGGTGGGCCAGCGACAGCTTGGCCGCGCAGTGCGCGCCGGCCGAGTAGCCGGCGATCGCCCAGCGGTCCGCGGACGGGTCCGCGCGGAAGTTGTCCAGCACCATCTGCGGGACGTCGCGGGTGACCCAGGCGTCGGCGTTGATCTTGCCGGGGATGTCGGTGCAGCCGGCGTCCTGGTTGTTCAGCAGCTTCGTGCGGGGCGAGACCAGGATGAACGGGGCGACCTTGCCCTGCTGCATCAGCGGCTTGAGCTGCTCGGAGACCTTGAGGGTGCCGTACCAGGTGGAGGAGGAGCCGGGGTAGCCCGGGATCAGCTCGACCACGGGGAACTTCTTGTCCTTGAACGCAGGGTCGTTGTACTGCGGCGGCAGCCAGACCAGCACCTCGCCGTCGACCCCGGACACCTGGCCCTTGAGCTCGGTCCGCTGCACGTCGTTCGGGACGAGCGGGTCGTTCACGCCGCCGAAGCTCTGCTTGACCTTCTGCGGCTCCTTGGCGGGCTCGGCGCCCTGGCCGCCGGCGGCGGCCGCGGCCGGGTCGACCGGCGCCACCACGGGCACCGCGCGGACGTGGTTGCCGGTGCCGAGCAGGTCGTCCCAGTTGCCGTAGATCAGGTTGGCGTTGTTGACCATCACGAAGACCATCAGGACGGCCGTGACCTGGCAGAACATGATCATGACGATCCGGGTGAGGTAGCGTACCGGCTGCGGGCCGCCGACCTTCCCCCAGAACAGCAACGCCACTGTGATGGACACCGGCACCAGGATGACGGTGAGGAGGAAGAATGGCGTACCTGTCAGTTCCATCGAGTTCTCGTATCCGGGTCGCACGCCGCCCGGGGCCCACTCGCCCGAACGCACGTCAATGGCATCAGACGGCGATGGACCGGTGATCGGTTGCCGTCCGAATCTGTGCGGAACCTGAGAGGAACATCACTTTCTTGTGATGAACCGCCTTCGGATCGGCGCCTAGTCTGCCACCCGAACGGACGTCGTCCGGACCAGATGTTCAGCGAACTACCAGGAAAGGTCCCCCGGGGCACCTTACCTCCCAGGCCGTTCGCGCTGCCGGGCGAGGCGGTGCGATACCGCGCGGCACGGGCAGGGAGACTATGGGGATGAGCATCACCCGCTTTCGCCCGTCCCACCGCCTCTGGCCCGCGTGTGCCGTCCTGGCACTCGCGGTCGCCGTGGCCGGTTGCAGCAGTACTGGAGGCAGACGCGCCGAGGAGGCCCGCGCCAAGGCCGCGGCCACCGGCGGCGGCGCCGTCTCGACTCCGCGCTGGAAGGTCGCCATGGTGACCCACGCCGGAGCCGGCGACGCCTTCTGGGACACTGTGCGCAAGGGCGCCGAGCAGGCCGCCGCCAAGGACAACATCACCTTCCTGTACTCCAACGACGCGCAGACCCAGAACCAGGTCCAGCTCGTTCAGGCCGCCATCGACCAGAAGGTCGACGGCCTGCTGGTCACCCTCGCCAAGGGCGACGCCATGGCGGACGTCCTCGGCAAGGCCAAGGCCGCCGGCATCCCCGTGATCACGATCAACTCCGGCCAGGAGTACTCGCAGAAGTTCGGCGCGCTGACCCACATCGGTCAGGACGAGTCCACCGCCGGCCAGGCGGCCGGTACCGAGCTGGCCTCGCGCGGCCGCAAGAACGTGCTCTGCGTGATCCACGAGCAGGGCAACGTCGGCCAGGAGCAGCGCTGCTCCGGCGCCCAGTCCAAGTCCGGCGGGGCCTTCCAGGTGCTCTACGTCAACGGCGTCGACATGCCCGACGCCCGCGCCGCGATCTCCGCCAAGCTGCAGGCCGACCCGTCCATCGACACCGTGCTGACCCTCTCCGGCCCGATGGCCGCCACCGGCCTCCAGGCCGTCCAGGACGCCCACCGCACCGTCGAACTGGACACCTTCGACCTGGGCACGCAGGTGGTGTCCGGGCTCAAGTCCGGCAGCGTCGGCTTCGCCGTCGACCAGCAGCCCTACCTCCAGGGCTACACCGGCGTCGACCTGGTCTGGCTGTACAAGTACAACCTGAACATGCTCGGCGGCGGCAAGCCCGTCGAGACCGGTCCGCAGATCCTGACCAAGGACAACGCCGACGCGCTCGCCGAGTACGTCGCGAGGGGGACCAGGTGAGCACCCCCGACCTCCTCGCCCACGACGGCCTGGTCGACGGCCGTCCGCCGGCCCTGCGGCGGCTCCTCGCCCGCCCCGAGCTGGGCTCGCTGATCGCCGCCGTCGCGGTCTTCACGGTCTTCGCCGTCGTCGCCGAACCGTTCCTGCGGGTCTCCTCGCTGGGCACCGTGCTGTACGCGGCCTCCACCATCGGGATCATGGCGGTGCCGGTCTCGCTGCTGATGATCGGCGGCGAGTTCGACCTGTCGGCCGGCGTGCTGGTCACCACCGCCGCGCTGACCTCCTCGATGGTCTCGTACCAGTTCACCGCGGTGACCTGGGTCGGCGTGCTGGTCTCGCTGGCGACCACGCTGGCCATCGGCGGGTTCAACGGCTGGATGCTCGGCCGCACCAGGCTGCCCAGCTTCATCGTCACGCTCGGCACCTTCCTGATGCTGACCGGCGCCAACCTGGGCGTCACCAAGGCGATCTCCGGCACCGTCTCCACCAAGTCGATCTCCGACATGGAGGGCTTCGCCGCCTGCCGCTGGCTGTTCGCCTCCGAGGTGACCGTCGGCGGGCTGACCGTCAAGGCCACCGTCTGGTGGTGGCTCGGCCTGCTCGTGGTCGGCAGCTGGGTGCTGCTGCGCACCCGCTTCGGCAACTGGATCTTCGCGGTCGGCGGCGACGCGGACGCGGCCCGCGCGGTCGGCGTGCCGGTCGCCCGGACGAAGACCCTGCTGTACCTGGGTGTCGGCTTCGGCGCCTGGGTGCTCGGCCAGCACCTGCTGTTCTCCTTCGACACCGTGCAGTCCGGCGAGGGCGTCGGCAACGAGCTGATCTACATCGTCGCGGCGGTCATCGGCGGCTGCCTGATCACCGGCGGCTACGGCTCGGTGGTCGGCTCCGCGCTCGGCGCGCTGATCTTCGGCATGGCCAGCAAGGGGATCATCTACGCCCAGTGGAACCCGGACTGGTTCAAGTTCTTCCTCGGCGCGATGCTGCTGCTGGCCGCGCTGCTGAACGCCTACGTCAAGCGCCGGGCCGAGCGGGGGCCGCGATGAACACGGACCTCACGGGGGCCGCGACGAACACGGAAGCCATGGGTACCGAACTGCTCTCCCTCGACGGCGTCGGCAAGAGCTACGGCACCGTCCGGGCGCTCCAGGACGTCTCGCTGACCCTGCGGGCCGGCGAGATCAGCTGCGTGCTCGGCGACAACGGGGCCGGCAAGTCCACCCTGATCAAGATCATCTCCGGGCTGCACCAGCACGACGAGGGCACCGTCACCGTCGGCGGCGAGGCGGTCCGCTTCGACTCCCCGCGCCAGGCCCTGGACCGCGGCATCGCCACCGTCTACCAGGACCTCGCGGTCGTCCCGCTGATGCCGGTCTGGCGCAACTTCTTCCTCGGCTCCGAGCAGGGCATGCGCCGCTGGGGCGGCCTGCGGCTGGATGCCGAGGGGATGCGCGCCACCACCCGCGACGCGCTCGCGCGGATGGGCATCGACCTGTACGACGTCGACCGGCCGATCGGCACCCTCTCCGGCGGGCAGCGCCAGTGCGTGGCGATCGCCCGCGCGGTGCACTTCGGCGCCAAGGTGCTGATCCTGGACGAGCCCACCGCCGCGCTCGGCGTCAAGCAGTCCGGGGTGGTGCTCAAGTACGTCACCGCCGCCCGCGACGCCGGGCTCGGGGTCGTGCTGATCACCCACAACCCGCACCACGCGTACCTGGTCGGCGACCACTTCACCCTGCTCCGGCGGGGCCGGATGGCGGGCAGCCATCCGCGTGCCGAGATCAGCCTCGAACAGCTCACCACCGAGATGGCCGGCGGCTCCGACCTCGCCGAGCTCTCGCACGAGCTGGCCCGACCGTCGCTCTCCGACCCCCGTGGCTCCGCCCCCGGCGGCTCCGGCACCGGGCTCCCCGGTGGCGGAGAATCGGCTTCCGGAGAATCCGACCCCCGAGAACCCGACACCCGTGAGGAGCGTCCGCAGCCGTGACCGGCTCCCAAGGCAGCACCCGGCCACCCGTCCTGCCGACCCTGCTCGGCCTCGGCCCGCGCGCCGAGCGCCGCCGGCGCGCCCTGCCCGCCGGGATACTGCGGCTGCCCACGATCGGTGTCGACATCGGCGGCACCAAGGTGGTCGCCGGGGTGGTGGACGGCGAGGGCAAGGTGCTGGAGAAGCTGCGCACGGACACGCCGCACAAGAGCAAGAGCCCCAAGGTGGTCGAGGACGTCATCGTCGAGCTGGTGCTCCAGCTCGCCGACCGGCACGACGTCCACGCCGTGGGCATCGGCGCGGCCGGCTGGGTCGACGCCGACCGCTCCAAGGTGCTGTTCGCCCCGCACCTCAACTGGCGCAACGAGCCGCTCCGGGAGGCGCTCAGCGAGCGGCTGCGGTTCCCGGTGATCGTGGAGAACGACGCCAACGCGGCCGCCTGGGCCGAGTGGCGCTTCGGCGCCGGGCGCGGCGAGGACCACATGGTGATGCTCACCCTGGGCACCGGCATCGGCGGCGCGGTGGTCCGGGACGGCTACGTGGACCGCGGCAAGTACGGCCTGGCGGGCGAGTTCGGGCACATGCAGGTGCTGCCCGGCGGCCACCGCTGCCCGTGCGGCAACCGGGGCTGCTGGGAGCAGTACTCCTCCGGCAACGCCCTGGTGCGCGACGCGCGCGAGCTGGTCGCCGAGGAGTCGCCGGTGGTGCAGCCGCTGCTGGCCCGGGCGGGCGGCACGGTCGAGGGCATCACCGGGCCGCTGGTCACCGAGGCCGCCCAGGAGGGCGACCCGGTCGCGACCGAGCTGCTCTACGAGGTCGGCACCTGGCTCGGTGTCGGCATCGCCAACCTGGCCGCCGCGCTGGACCCGGGCCGCTTCGTGATCGGCGGCGGGGTCTCCGAGGCCGGTGACCTGCTGCTCGGTCCGGCCCGGGACACCTTCCGCCGCACCCTCACCGGGCGCGGTTTCCGCCCGGAGGCCGCCATCGTGCACGCCGCCCTCGGCAACGAGGCCGGCCTGGTCGGCGCGGCCGACCTGGCCCGGCAGGTGGCGCGGCGCTTCCGCACGATCAAGCGGCGGCGGGTGGAGCGCAGCGCGCTGTAGCGGGGTGGGGGCGCCTGCCGGCTGTTCTCCTGGCGCCCCCGCCCGCCCCGCCAACTACCCGTTGGTAGCGGCGCGGTGTGGTTGTCGGATCATCCCTCCTGTGGAACAACTGAGTTGACGCAGACTCAGGAGGATTCGGATGAGGGCTCTGACCCGTCTCGCACCACCACTGCTGCTCGCCACCGCGCTGGTCTGGTCCGGCGTCGGACCGGCCGGCGCCGCGACCCCGCCGACGAAGGCGCCCGAGGCGGTGGGCCGGGGCGGAGCGGTCGCCACCGTCGACGCCGACGCCACCGCCGCCGGCATCGAGGTGCTGCGCAAGGGCGGCAACGCGGTGGACGCGGCCGTCGCCGCCGCCGCGGCCCTCGGGGTCACCGAGCCGTACTCCTCCGGTGTCGGCGGCGGCGGGTACTTCGTCTACTACGACCACGCCACCGGCCGGGTGCACACCATCGACGGCCGGGAGACGGCCGGGCGCACCGCCGACAGCGGGCTGTTCCTGGAGGACGGCAAACCGCTGGCCTTCGCCGACGCCGTCACCAGCGGCCTGTCCGTCGGAGTCCCCGGCACCCCCGCCACCTGGGACGCCGCACTGCGCAAGTGGGGCACCCGCTCGCTCGCCCAGAACCTCGAACCGGCCGAGCGGATCGCCGACCACGGCTTCGTCGTCGACGACACCTTCCGCGGCCAGACCGCCGACAACTACGCCCGGTTCAAGGACTTCCCGGCCACCGCCGCGCTCTACCTGCCGAACGGCAAGCCCCCCGAGACCGGCAGCGTGCTGCGCAACCCCGACCTCGCCGCCACCTACCGGCTGCTCGCCAAGGACGGCGTCAAGGCCTTCTACCAGGGCGAGTTGGCCAAGGACATCGTCGACACCGTGCAGCACCCGCCGGTCGACCCGGCGTCCGGCCGCACCGCCCGCCCCGGCAGGGTCGACACCACCGACCTCGCCGACTACCGGGTCCGCGACCAGGCGCCCACCCACGTCTCCCACGGCGCCTACGACGTCTACGCGATGGCCCCCTCCAGCTCCGGCGGCACCACCGTCGGCGAGGCGCTCAACATCCTGGAGGACGGCGGCGACGTCTCCACGTACAGCGGCACCCAGTACTACCACCACTTCCTGGAGGCCTCCCGGATCTCCTTCGCCGACCGCAACCGCTGGGTCGGCGACCCGGCCTTCAACGACGTCCCCACCAGGGAACTGCTCTCCGAGCGCTACGCCGCCTCCCGGGCCTGCCTGATCAGCCCGGACCACGCGCTGACCAGCCCGCTCGCCCCCGGCGACCCGCGCCACCCGGCCCCCTGCGCCGACACCGGCCAGGCCGTCCCCGAACCGTACGAGGGCCCCAACACCACCCACCTGACGGTCGCCGACCGCTGGGGCAACATCGTCTCCTACACGCTCACCATCGAGCAGACCGGCGGCAGCGGCATCACCGTCCCCGGCCGGGGCTTCCTGCTCAACAACGAGCTGACCGACTTCGACTTCACCCCGCTCGCCCCGGGCGTCCCCGACCCCAACCTGCCGGGCCCGGGCAAGCGGCCGCGCTCCTCGATGTCCCCGACCGTCGTGCTGCGCGACGGCGAGCCGCTGCTGGCCACCGGCAGCCCCGGCGGCGCGACCATCATCACCACCACCCTCCAGGTGCTGCTCGGCCGGCTCGACCGGGGCCTGAGCCTGGAGCAGGCCATCGCCGCCCCGCGCGCCAGCCAGCGCAACAGCGCCACCACCCAGGCCGAGCCCGCCTTCCTGGCGCTGCCCGAGCGGGCCGCGCTGGAGGGCCTCGGACACAGTTTCGTCAACGGCGGCGAGATCGGTGCCGCCACCGGCGTGGAACGGCTGCCGGACGGCCGCTGGGTGGCCGCCGCCGAGCCGGTGCGGCGCGGCGGCGGCTCGGCCGCGGTGGTCCGGCCCGCGGGCTGACCGGGCCGGCCTGTCGGTGCCGGGCGGTATGTTCGGGGTGGGCCTCCCGCACGAGGGGCGGCCCACCCCGTCCGTATGCCCGACTGCATGTCCGTCCGCACCGAACCACCGGGAAGGCCGCCCGCCGTGACCGTCCGCATCGCCACCTGGAACATCAACTCCGTCACCGCGCGGCTGCCCAAGCTCCTGGAGTGGCTGGAGAGCGCCAAGCCCGACGTGCTCTGCCTCCAGGAGCTCAAGTGCGCGGCCGACGCCTTCCCGTACGAGGCGGTCCGCGAGCTCGGCTACGAGACGGCCGCGCACGGCAACGGCCGCTGGAACGGCGTCGCGATCGTCTCCCGGATCGGCCTGGACGACGTCGTGCGCGGCCTCCCCGACCAGCCCGGCTACTTCGCCGACGGCGCCCTGCTGCCCGAGGTCGAGCCGCGCGCCATCGCCGCCACCTGCGGCCCGGTCCGGGTCTGGTCGGTCTACGTGCCGAACGGCCGCGAGGTCGGCCACGCGCACTACCAGTACAAGCTGGAGTGGCTGGAGGCGCTGCGCAAGGCCGCCACCGAGGACGCCGCCGGCCCCCGCCCGTTCGCCGTCCTCGGGGACTTCAACATCGCCCCGACCGACGACGACGTCTTCGACGCCGCCGCCTTCGAGGGCCTCACCCACGTCACCCCGGTCGAGCGCGCCGCACTGGCGGCCCTCGACGGGATCGGCCTCCAGGACGTGCTGCCCCGCCCGCTCAAGTACGACCACCCGTACACCTACTGGGACTACCGCCAGCTGGCCTTCCCCAAGAACCGGGGCATGCGGATCGACCTCACCTACGCCAACAAGCCCTTCGTCGAGGCCGTCACCGACAGCTACGTGGACCGCGAGGCCCGCAAGGGCAAGGGCACCTCGGACCACGCGCCGGTCGTGGTGGACCTCGACCTCTGAGCCGCACCGCGTGAGCGCCACTCCGCGTGAGCGCCACGCGTGAGCCCCGCCGCGGGCGTCACGACGGGTCACGGGTCGTAACCCGAACGGTCGTGAGCGCTGGCCGAGCGTGGGGCGCGTCCCTACCGTCGGTGAATGACCGGGTGCAGTTGCTCGACCACGTGGACATGGGAGTCCCCGGCTGCGCCCGAGAATCCCGGAGGTTCCGGTATGCGCCCCATGCGTACGGCCGCCGCCGCCCTGATCGGCGCGACGGCGCTGACCGGCCTGACGGCCCCCCTCGCATCCGCCAGGGACGGTTCCGCGTCGGTCAGCCCGTCCCAGGCCGCACCGGGCCAGACCGTGACGGTCACGGTCTCCTGCGAGAAGTCGGACAAGCCCGACGCCAAGACCATCACCGCCCGCTCCGCCGCCTTCGAGGGAGGCCCGGCGACCCTCACCCTGGGCCCCGACGGCAAGCACAGCGGCTCCGCCCGGCTGGCCGGCCAGCACGCCGGGGACAGCAAGGTCGACGGCACCTGCCCGGACGGCGGGGCCTTCGCCACCAGCGTCACGGTCACCACCGTGGCCGTGCCCGACAGGGGCGGTGACAAGGGCGGCGACAAGAACCCCCAGAAGAACCCGGGTCTCGGCGAGTGGGGCGAGGCCGCGGGGGAGTGGGCCGGTTCGCTCGGGCAGTCCGGCGCCGGCAACCAGCAGGTCGCCCCGCACGGCGCCGTGCAGACCGGCCTCGGCGGTTCGGTCGCGGCGAACCCGGGGGAGCTGGCCGGCGGCCTCGCGCTGGTCGCGGGCGGTGTCGGCGGATTCTGGCTGCTGCGGAGGCGCGGTGCCTGAAGGCCTCGCGCCCCACTGCGCCCCTGCGCCGCGCCGCTGGATCCCGACGGGATCGGCGGCGCGGCGGCGTGTCGGGACGGTGTGTCGGTTCTCCGGTGCGCCGGTGCGCCGGTGCGCCGGTGCGTCAGGCGGTCCGCGGTTCGGCGTCCTCGCGGTGCAGCCGGTCCTGGTGGCGGAGGGTACCGTCGGCCAGCAGGTACTGGGCCAGCACATAGGTCGCCATGATCCAGAACTGATGGCCCGGCAGCTCCCGCCACTTCGCCAGCTGGGTGGCGATCAGCGTGTCGGAGAGCAGGAACAGCGCCCCGCCCAGCCCGGTCCGCCAGCCCAGCCCGGCCGAGGTGACGGCCGTCGAGGCGAGCAGCAGGCTGTAGCCGGCCACCGGGACGCGCAGGTCCCCGAGGTCCGGCCAGAGCTGCCCGACCAGGGCCACCCAGGCCGTCGCGTACGCGGCCGCGACCACCAGGGCCCGGCGGCGGTCGGTGAGCGCGCCGCGCTGGACGAACATCGTCACGTAGCAGACGTGCGCCGCCGCGAACGAGCCCATGCCCGCGAGGAACGCGGGGTCGTTCTTCAGCTGGAGCAGCACGTCGCCGCCCGCGCTCAGCAGCAGCGCCGGTGCCAGCAGTTTCGGCGCCTCCCGCCCGGCCTTCGCGGCCGCGGCCACGCTGTGCGCGGCCAGCAGCGGCATCAGGGCCGGCTTGGTGGCGTTCTGGAGCACCGAGGCGCCGGAGGCGATCGCGCCCAGGTGTGCCGCCGAGGTGGCCGCGAAGCCGCCCAGCAGGCCGGTGGCCGAGCGCAGGCGCGCCCCGAGGCCGACGCGGGTGGTGGTACGGACGGTCATGCGTGCGCCTCTCGGTGATCCGCTGCTTCGGACCGACCCTAGAGGAGCCGGACCGGCGGTGGAAGGGTCGGTTACCGGTGCGTAACCCGGGCGGGGTGCGGCGGATGACGGGGCGGCCGGTGAGCGGAGCGCGGGCGGCCGCTTCGAGGGCTCTTGCGGAGAGTTCCTCAGGAGGGCGGTTGCTGCGGTCGGGTGGCCCGGGCACCGTCTAGTCTGGACCCCGACATGGATCAGCAGGACTACGCGGTCGGCGCCACCCGGGTGGCCGCCGGCAGGCCGGACGGACGCACGGGCGGGGCAGGGCGGGGAACCGCCGCCGCCGTCCTCGCCGTACGCGAAGCCGGTCCCGAGGCTGGTCCCGACGCCGGTGGTGCCTCCGGTTCCGACGCGGGCCGCTCCTCCGGTCCCGCTGACAGGGCGCCGGGGGCGGCCATGGGGAGCGGTGCTGACGGCCCGCAGGCGTCGGCCGCTCCGGCCGTCGACACGACGCTCTCGCCCGACCCGGGGCTGCTGCGCCTGGCCCACTGGTTCGCCGCCGCCACCCCCGGCACCGCCGACGACCTCTGCACCGCCTCCTTCGGCCTCTACCCCGCCCGCCACCTCGGCACCGCCGCCGAGCCAGCCGCCGATCCCGGCGTCAGCTGGTGGCACGGCCCCACCGCGCACTTGGCCACGCCCGTACGCCCCCGCGAGGACCGCACCGAGGGCGGACTGCGCCGCGCCCGGCGCGACGACGCCGCCCTGCCCGTCGTGCGGTCGGGGGCCAAGACGGGCCGGCCGGGCCGGCACCGCAGGCCCGAACGCACGCGGGTGGCACCGCCCACCGTCGTGGCGCAGGATCGTTCCGGCGAGGAGCTCCCGGCGGCCGAACGCCGAATCGCCGCCCGGCTGTTGCTCGCCCACCCGCTGGTCACCGCCTCCGGCCCGCACGCCGACGGCTTCCCGCTGATCCGCCGTCACCGCGACTGGCTCGCCGAGCGCTTCGACACCCTGCTCGGCTACCGCCTCGTGGTCGGCCCCTGGCACGCCCGGCTCTGCAAGGCCGGCCTGGGCCCCGGCGCCGCGCGCCGCCTCGAACACCCCGTCACCGGCACTCCGTTCACCCCGGCCGGGTACGCCCAACTCGCCCTCGCGCTCGCCCTGTTGGTCGACGCCCCGGAGGAGCTCGGCTACCGGCGGCTGCTCGACGCGATGAACACCGCCGCCCCCGAACTCACCGCCGAACCGGCCGACCTCGCCATGGCGCTGGCCGCGCTGGCCGGCTGGCAGGTGCTCGGCGAGCTGCCGGCCGAGGGCCCGGCCGACGACTCCTTCGTGCTGACCGTGGACCGCGAACTCGCCCGGGCCGTCCCGGCCGGCCCGCCCGCCCTCGCCGACGACGCCGCCGACCTGATCCGCCGCGCCGCCGAGGCCGAGCCCGCCACCGCCGTCCGCCGCCTGCTCGCCGAGACGCCCGCCGTCCTGGCCGCCGACCTCCCCGAGGACCACCGCGCCTGGCTGGACGAGCACCGGCTCAGCGGACCGGCGGCGCTCGCCGAGTTCCTCGGACTGGAGGCCGAACTGCGGGCCGAGGGCGTCGCGCTGCTCGACCCGGCCGCCGAACTCACCGACCTCGCCCTCCCCGGCGGGGGCACCCTCACCCAGGCCGCCCTGCTGCTGGTCGAGCGCCTGGTCGAGGAGGTCCGCCCGCTGCCCGACGAGCCGGTGGCCGGCGACGTCCCGATCCCGGACGCGCTGATAGACGGCGTCCTCGGCGACATCGCGGACGAGTTCGGCCTCCCCGCCCGCTACCTCGCCGACCGCACCGCCCTGCGGCGGGACGCCCTCGACGTGCTCCACCGCCTCGCCCTGATCACCCCCACCCCCCACCCCACCCGCCCCCCGGCCTGGCGCCTGCGCCCCCCGGCCGCGCGCTACGCCCCGGCCCCCGACCTCCACCCCACCCCCGGCACCGGCCGCCACTCCCGCCCCGGACAGCCGGCGTAGCGGACCGCCGCCGGGGCGGCGGCGCCCACCGCGCCGCCCCGGCTCCGCCGCCGGTGAGCGGAAAGCAAGAAGCACCGGGCCCGGAACGGGACCGCGGTGCTGGGTGGAGCAGAGGCTACTTGCTGGCGGAGGCGCTCGCGAGGGGGCCGTGTTCGACTGTTTCCACGGTGGCGCCGACGCCCAGGGTGCCGAGGGCGATGGAGGTGAGTACGGCGGTGACGGCGAGCAGCCGGCGGTGCCGTTGGGGCAGGGGGAAGCGCGGTTCCTGGTAGGGCGCCTGAGGGCTGGCGTTCATGACAGGGAGGTTTCCAGGGCGGCGTGAACGGTCGGTACGTGCGGGTGAAGTCCGGACGGGGGTTGGGCGTCGGTTGGCCGCGTACGCCCCACCCGTCACCGGGCGGGGCGTACGCGCAGGTCAGCGGCGTCTGCCCGACTCGCCGACGACCTCCCGGACGGCGTCCCGCAGGCCGTGCGGAGGGTGGAAGCGGGCGGGGGCGGCGGCCGGGTCCTCGCGGAGCTCCTTCACCAGCGAGACGCACAGCAGCAGCATCACGACCACGAACGGCAGCGCGACCAGGATCGTCGCGTTCTGGAGCGCGGTGAGCCCGCCGGCCAGCAGCAGGGCCGCCGCGACCCCGCCCATCAGCACGCCCCAGACCACCACCAGCCAGGTGCGCGGGTGCAGCGAGCCCCGGCTGGAGAGGGAGCCCAGCACCAGCGAGGCCGAGTCGGCGCTGGTGATGAAGAAGGTCATCACCAGCAGCACCGCGACCACGCTGGTCACCGAGCCGAGCGGCAGCGCGCGCAGCATCTCGAACAGCGAGGCCTCCGGGCCCTGCGGGATGGTCGCGACCAGGTCGGCCGCGCCGGTGGTGGACAGCCGGATCGCGGTGCCGCCCATCACGCAGAACCAGATGACCGTCGCCCCGCTGGGCACCAGCAGCACGCCGAGCAGGAACTGCCGGATGGTGCGGCCGCGCGAGATCCGCGCGATGAAGGTGCCGACGAAGGGCGCCCAGGAGAGCCACCAGGCCCAGTAGAAGATCGTCCAGGAGCCGAGCCAGCTCTCGTCGGTGAAGGCGCCGGTCTGGGTGGACATCCCGAGCAGGTCGGAGAGGTAGCCGCCGACCGAGGAGGGGATCGCGTCCAGGGCGAAGACCGTCGGGCCGACCACGAAGACGAAGACCATGATCAGCGAGGCCAGCACGACGTTCGCCGTGGAGAGCCACTTCACGCCCTTGTGCACCCCGGAGAACGCGGAGACCACGAACGCGGCCGTCAGCGAGCCGATGATGATCAGCTGGGCGTTCTGGGTGTTGCGGACGGAGGTGATGTAGCCGAGCCCGTCGGCGACCTGGAGCGCGCCGAGGCCCAGGCTGGTCGCGGAGCCGAAGACGGTCGCGAACACGGCCAGCAGGTCGATCGTCCGCCCGGCCCAGCCGTCCGCGCCGCGCTGGCCGATCAGCGGGACGAAGGCGGCGGAGACCCGGTTGCCCCGGCCCTTGCGGAAGGTGGTGTAGGCGAGGGCCAGGCCGCCGACCGCGTAGATCGCCCACGGGTGCAGGGTCCAGTGGAAGAGCGAGAACTCCAGGGCCTGCTGGGCGGCGGCCGCGCTCTGCGGCTCCAGGCCGGAGCCCGGCTGCGGGGTGGCGAAGAGCTGGAGCGGCTCGCCGACGCCGTAGAACATCAGGCCGATGCCCATCCCGGCGCTGAACATCATGGCGATCCAGGCGAGGGTGGAGAACTCGGGCTCGTCGTCGTCGCGGCCGAGCCGGATCCGGCCGAAGCGGCTGAACGCGAGCAGCACGCTGAGTGCCAGGAAGACGTCGGCGGCCACCACGAACAGCCAGCCGAAGTTGTGCAGCACCCAGCCGAGCGCGGTGTCGGAGGTGCGGCCGAGCGAGTCCTCGGCGAAGACGCCCCAGGCGACCACCGCCAGGACCAGGACGGCGCCGATGCCGAACACCGCCCGGTCGGCCGGAAGGGTCGCGGCGGGTTCGTCGGGCTCCTCCACGGGCTGGTCGGACTGGGGCGGCTGGCTGCTCATCGGATGGACCCCTCGACATACTCGGCGTGCGTCGGCACGCTCGGATTCAAGCTGTATGTCGCACTATGTCCAGTCCGCTCCGTGAGCGGAGGGACGGCGCGCCGGGGAAGCGCGGGGTCGGGACCTACGTCCCGTCAGGCCGCCTGCTCCTCGCCGTAGTCGTGCCCGTCGTCGTGCCGGTGCCCGGGCCCGTGCTGCCGTCCGTGGTCGGGCCCGGAGTCGCGCGCGGTGGCGAGGTAGTGGGAGAGCGCCCGGCGGCTGCGGCTGAGGTCCTCGATCCGGGAGTCCAGGTCGGCGAGTTCGCCGCGCAGGATGGCGAGCAGCTCCGGGCAGGCCTCCAGGACGGGGACCGGACCGGTGGCGCAGGGCAGCAGCTCGGCGATCACCCGGGTGCTCAGACCGGCCGCGAGCAGGCTGCGGACCTGCCACACCCGGACGGTGTCCTCCTCGCCGTACTCGCGGTGGCCGGCCGCCGTGCGGTCCGGTCGGAGCAGGCCCTGCTCCTCGTAGTAGCGGAGCAGGCGGGTGGACACCCCGGTCAGGCGGGCGAGTTCTCCGATGCGCATGACCGGGCGAACGCCGCCGCCTGCCGGGGTGTTCCCCCGGGAGGCTCGGCTCCTGAGGAACTCCGGTGGTACGTCGCGCAGTTCGGGCAGGAACCCGGCCACCGGCAGGCGCCCGCTGGGGAGTTCGGCCAGGCGTGTGCCGGGGATCAGCCCGGCCGGCGACCAGGGCGGGGACGGCTGTCGCGGCCGGTTCGGCGCGGACGTCGGTCCGGGCGGCGGGCCGGAACCGCTGCCGGAAGCCGTCCGGCACCGGGGACTTGGGATGTTCCCGCAGCGGGGCGAGCTCGTCCGGCTGGTCGGCCAGGTCGATGAACAGCTCGGAGAGCGTCCGCAACCGGGCCGGGCCCCGGCCACGCCGGCGAGCAGTGGCAGCGAGCGGGCCCGCCCGGGGCGGCGGGTGGCGATCCGGACGGCGACGGCGGCGCCGAGCGGGTATCCGGCCAGATCGAAGGTGTCCGGGCGCCGGCCCCGGCCCCGTGGGCGAGCGGCGGTTCCGGGCCGGGACCCCGGACGATCCGGGCGGGCGGGGTGGCTGACATGGGGTGCTCCGCTGCGGGGCGGGGTTTCGCCGACACAATGGGAACGGTAGGAGTCCACACCGGTGAGTAGGTCAGACCGGGGAGCGGAAGCCCGTCCAGGACGGCCCGCGGGCCCCGGCGGCGGCCGCGGTCGCGCGCGGCGCCGAAACCGACCACGCTGAAACGGAAGGAACGCCGTTCATGGACGACGAGGTCCGCACCCCGAACGAAGCAGTCCCGACACCGGCCGATCCGACGCCCGCCGACCGGAGGCAGACCGACCGGAGGCAGATCGATCGGAGGCGGGCCGAGCCGACGCGGGCCGCCCGGGACGGCGCGCGTGCCGACGGCGTGGACCGCCGGACGCTGCTGCGGGCGGCCTCCGCCGCCGGGGCGCTCGCCGCGCCGGTCCCGGCCGCGCCGCTGGTCACCGCAGGCCGGGCGGCCGCCGAGGAGGTGTCCGGGCCGGTGCCCGGGGCGGTGTCCGGGGCCTCGTCCGGGCCCGTGCCCGGGATCGTCAAACCGCTGCCCGCCGAGTGGTTCGTGCCGCACGGCACCAACGCGGAGACGCGCTGGGACACCTTCCGCGGCGCCGACGGCGGCGCCGCCATCGGCCGCCACGTGCCGGTGGAGCGGTTCTTCGTCCGCAACCACACCAGCACCCCGCTGATCGACCCGGACACCTGGAGCCTCAGGCTCTTCGGCAGCGGCCTGCGCGGCGCCCCGACGGCCGGGCGCCCGGTCGAGTTCGGCCTGGACGACCTGCGGGAGCTGCCGTCCACCCGGATCAGCGCGCTGATCGAGTGCGCCGGCAACGGCCGCAGCTACTACTCCGGCCAGCAGGGCCAGCCCGTCCCGGGCACGCCGTGGACGCTCGGCGGCGTCGGCTCGGCGAGCTGGCGGGGCGTCCGGCTGGCCGAGGTGCTGCGGGCCGCCGGGCTGACCGGGGCGGCGGTGGACGTGCTGCCCACCGGCCTGGACCCGGACTTCGTCGCGGGCGGCACCAACTACGGCCCGGTGCGCCGCCCGCTGCCGATCGCCAAGGCGCTGGACGACGTGCTGCTCGCGTACGAGATGAACGGCGAGCCGCTGACCCCGGACCACGGCGCCCCGGCCCGGCTGGTGGTGCCCGGCTGGGTGGGCATCGCCTCGATCAAGTGGGTGGGCAGCGTGGAGGTCGCCGACCACCCGCTGTACTCGCCGTGGAACACCGACTTCTACCGGATGTTCGGCCCGGACTACCCGCCCGGCGGGGGCGACCCGCTCACCGTCCAGGTGGTCAAGAGCGGCTTCGAGCTGGCCGCGGGCGCGCGGCTGGCGGCGGACCGCGAGCACCGGCTGCACGGGCGCTCGTGGTCCGGCGTGGCGGCGGTGCGCCGGGTCGAGGTCAGCACGGACGGCGGCCGGACCTGGCGGCGCGCCGAGCTGCGCGACGAGCCGCGGGCCGACGGCTGGACGCGCTGGAGCTTCGACTGGCGCCCCGGGCGGCCCGGCCCGTACGAGCTGCGCGCCCGCGCGACGGACCGCCGGGGGAACACCCAGCCCGAGCGGGCGCTGTTCAACCGGGAGGGCTACCTGTTCGGTGCCGTGGTGGCCCACCCGGTGACGGTGGTCTGAGCCGAGCGCCGGTCCGAGCCGCGCCAGGAGCCCCGGCGGCGGGGCCCGTGGCGCGGCGCGGCTCAGCCGGTGGACTGGACCTCGTACGGGGCCGGGTAGCGCGTCTCGTACGGGGTCAGCACCAGCCGCACCACGTCCTCCAGGCGCCGCCGGGCGTCCCCGAGGGTGGTGCGGCCGGTCACCCAGGCGGTCAGCTCGCCCTGCCAGGCGTGGGCCACGATGTGCCGCACCAGGTCGCTCGCGGCGGCCGGCACCTCGGCCGTCACCGCTTGCAGGGCGGTGCTGTCGGCCCGGGCCATGCCCTGCAGGGCCTCGCTGGCGAAGGGATCGGTGGAGGCGGCCACGGCCACCCGTAGCCGGGCGAGTTCGGGCTGCCGCTGGTAGGCCCGCATCCCGCCCCGGACGAACCGGACGGCCCGGTCGGTGGCCCCGAGCCCGGCCCTCGGTCCGCGCAGCTCGGCCACCAGGTCGGCCAGCAGCAGGCGGTGCCATTCGGCGATCGCCGCAGCCAGGAGGTGGTCCTTGGAGGAGAAGTAGCGGTACGCCGTCCCCAGGGCGACTCCGGACCGCTCGCAGACTTGTTTCATCTGCATACGCTCGACGCCGATCTCGTTCACCAGGGCGAGCGCGGCCGCGATCAGGCTTTCGCGGCGTTCGAGCTGACGCGGAGACATCGCCTCCACCGGCCGTGGTGACAGGTCAACCTTGGTCACCCGCACCATGATACGGGCCGGGGCCGCTCAGGAGTATGACGCCGTCCGGCCCCCTTCCGTTCGTCCGGCGGTCACCGGGGTACCGGAGGTGTGACGAGGGGGCCCTCGGGCGTCACGACGGGTCGCGGACCAGCGCCTCCTGGACGGCGGAGGCGACCAGCCGGCCGTCCAGGTCGTAGAACTCGCCGAGCGCCAGGCCCCGGCCGTCCGAGGAGGACGGGCTGCGCTGGGCGAACAGCAGCCACTCGTCGGCCCGGAAGGGGCGGTGGAACCACATCGCGTGGTCCAGCGAGGCCATCAGCAGTCGGGGCGGCTCGGTGCGCTGGAAGAAGTTCGACTGCACGTCCAGCCCGACGGTGGAGGCCAGGGTGAGGTCGGACAGGTAGGCGAGCGCGCCGGCGTGCAGCAGCGGGTCGCCGTCCGGCAGCGGGGAGGCGGTGCGCATCCAGACGAACTGCTGGAGCAGCCCGGGGACGGCCGGCGGCAGACCCGGGGTGTCCGCCGGGACGAACCGCAGGTCGAGGTCGCGGAAGCCGCCGGACGCGGCGAAGCCCCGGCGGACCTCCTCGGGCAGGAGGGCGACGGCGTTCGGCAGCGACTCCGGGTGCGGCAGCGGCGGGATCCGGCGCTGGCGGTCGGCGGCCGGCTCGGGGTGCTTGAAGGAGACCGAGAGGGTGAAGATCTCGTTCCCCCGCTGGAGCGCCGTCACCCGGCGGGTGGTGTACGACAGGCCCTCGCGGACCCGCTCGACCAGGTAGTCGATCGGGTGGCCCGGGGTGCCCGGCAGCAGGAAGTAGCCGTGCAGCGAGTGCACCGGGCGCTCGTCCTCGCAGGTGCGCCCGGCGGCGACGAGCGCCTGTGCGGCGACATGGCCGCCGAAGGCGCGCATCGGGGCGCCGGCGTGGCAGCAGCCCCGGAACGTGTTCTCGTCCAGCCGCTCGATCTCCAGCAGCTCGGCGAACGGGGCGGCCGGCACGGCGCGCCGTTCGGCCCGGACGTGCGGTTCGGTGAGGTCGGTCACGAGGCCATAGTGGCAGAAGCCAACCGTGTGGTGGTGTGACCTGGGTAACGCCGCCCGCGGGCTCGCGTGATGACATAGAACACGTTCCAGTCCGATCCCCGGCTCCGGCCCCGCGCCCGGCCGGGTCGGGGCCCTCCCGGCGCCCTCGCGAGGCCGTCCCGAGGCCGCCCCGAGGCCGTCCCGACGGATTGTCAGTGCCCTCACCTAGCGTGCTCGACATGACGCAATCCGCACACGCGTACGCCTATCTGCGCCCGTCGGCCGTCCTGGACGGCGCCGACGGCCGGCACCTCGACCTGGCCACCTCCGGCGGCGCCACCCCGCTCGGCGCCGCCGCCAACCCGCGCTTCTTCGCGGGCTTCCTGGCCGATCCGGCGCCGGCCGCCGCCGCGCTGCTCGCGGTCGCGGACGTCGCCGCCGCGCGCTACTACCAGCCGCGGCTGCGCGCCTCGCTCGACCCGGTGGTCACCGCGAACGGGGACCGGCTGCGCTTCGAGTCCTTCTCGGGCTGCTGCGGCGTCTACGCCCGGCTCGATGTGCTCGGGGCCGGGCTCGACGGGGACGAGATCGGCCACGGCACCACCAACGTGGACGTCAACAATCCGCTGCGCGAGGCGCTGACCAGGATCGGCCCGGCCGACCCGCTGCACCTCGCGGTCGGGCCGGACGCGCTGGAGGTCACCACCTTCGACGGCCCGCTGGTCGAGAAGAAGGTGCCGCTGCCGGAGCGCTGGCTGCGCGGCTTCGCCGAGACCCAGGTGGTCGCCGCCGGTTTCGAACCGCGCGCCGAGCTGCCCGCCGCCGAGGCGGTGCGGTTCCTGCGCTCGCTGCCGCGCGGCGGGCGGGCCGGCGTCGGCTGGGTCGTCCCGGCCGGGACGACGCTGCGGCCGACCACCCGGCCGGTGCCCGGCGCGGTCTGCCTGCCCGGGCCCGACCGGCTGGTGGCGCTCCAGCGGGTGCTGCGGCACGCGCTCGCCCTGCGGGTCTACGGGCCGGTCGCGGCCGGGGAGCCGACCGCCTCCGCCTGGGAGGCGGTGCTGCCCGGCATGCGGCTGACCCTGACGCTGTCGCCCAACGCCGCCCGGGGCTTCTCCGGCGAGGGCGGGGTGCTCGACGCGCTCGCCACCGGCACGGCCGAACAGGACGCCGAACTGATCGCGGTGCTGCTCGCCTGGGAGCCCCGGATCGAGGTCGGGGACCTCGCCGCCCAGTCCGGGCTGAGCCCCGAGCGGGTCCGCGCCGCGCTCACCCGGCTGGGCACCGCCGGGCAGATCGGCTACGACACCGCCGAGGCCGCGTACTTCCACCGGCAGCTCCCGTACGACGCCGGGCGGGCCGAGGCGGCCAACCCCCGGCTGCGGGCCGCCCGGGCACTGGTCGAGGCGGGCGCCGTACGGCTGGAGGAGGGCGGGGCGACGGCCGTCGTCACGGTGGACGAGCACATCCAGCGGGTGCGGACGGACGAGTCGGGGCGGCTGAGCTGCACCTGCCTGTGGTGGGGCAAGTACCGGGGCGGACGCGGGCCGTGCAAGCACGCGCTCGCGGTCGGCATGGTGCGGGAGACGGCAGCCGGGGCGGCGGGGACGAAGGGGGCCGGAGCGTGAGCACGGTGGAGGGGGCCGACCGGCAGGGGCCGGTCGACGAACTGCTGACGACCGTCCGGTCCGGGCGGCTGGCACGGATACCGGAGCTGCTGGCCGGGCTGGACGCGGCCCAGCGGCGGGCCGCCCTGACCGCGCTCAAGGCGCTGCGCAAGGAGCTGCGCCAGGAGTGGTCCCGGGAGGCGACCGAGACCAGGGGCCGCCTGCTGGTGGCCGGGGCCGGCTGCCACTCCGGCCCGGCCGCCGCCGCCACCTGGCTGGCCGGCAGCGACTTCGGCGTCCGTGACTGGGCCCGGAACTCCGTGCTGCACCAGGTCGTCGAGGCGCAGCCGGTGGAGTGGCAGGTCGAGGTGGTCGCCCGGCTCGCCGTCCGGCCGGTGCGCAACCAGGGCTGGTCGATGTACCCGGTGATGGAGGCCGTGGTCCGGCGCACCGGCTGCGAGGTGCCGCGCGGCGAGACCTTCGTCCGGGGCTGGACGGACCGCGTGAGCGACTTCGGCAGCCGCGGCGCGCGTCCCACGCTGGCCGAGAAGCTGCGCCAGGACGCCTTCACCCCGGTGCTGCTGCCCGAGCTGCTCGAACTCGCGGACATCGGCTGGCAGCTGACGCACCGGCACAGCCCGCGCCCCGGCGACGTCTGGACCGAGGCGATCGGCGAACTGGCCGCGGCCGGCCTGGTCGACCGGGCCGAGCTGCTCGACCGCTGCCTGGCCCGGCTGCTGCGCGGCGGCAAGCCGGCCGACCAGCGGGCCCTCCTGGAGGTGCTGCGGGCGCTCGGCCCGACACCGGCCGAGTACGCGGCCCGGGTGCGCGACCTGGTGGCGCTGCTGGACGGCCAGTCGGTGCTCGCCGGGCACGCCCAGGAGGTGCTCGCCGGGCTGGACGAGGCCGGCCTGATCGAGCCCGAGGTGCTCGCCGAGGCCTCGGCGGTGGTGCTGTTCCGGACCGAGAAGAAGCTGGTCCGCGCCCAGCTGGCCTGGCTGGACAAGGCCGCCCGGCGCGCGCCCGGGCGCTCCGGCCCGGTGGTACTGGCCGCGGCCGAGGCCTTCGGGCACCCCGACGCGGCCCTCCAGGAACGGGCGCTGAACGTGGTGGCCCGGCACCTGAAGGCGGCGGGGGAGGCGGTGGTGGCGGAGCTGCGGACCGCCGCCGAGGGGCTGAACCCGGCCCACCACCAGCGCGCGGGCGAACTGCTCGGCGCGCCGGTCGGCGGCGACGGGGACGACCCGGACACCGGGTGGAACGCCCTCCTCCCGCCGGCCCCCGAACCGCGCCCGCTCGGCGCCCCGATCGGCTCGGCGGTGGAACTCGCGGAGGAGCTGTCCGCCCTGCTCGCCTCGGAGGAGCCCGCCGTGGCGGACTTCGAGCGGGTGCTGGACGGGCTGGTCCGGCTCACCCGCCTGGACCGGAAGGCGCTGGCCGAGGCGGTGGAGCCGGTCCGCCGGGTGCACCCGTGGCGCGGCACCAACAGCGTGGGCGACTGCACGCCCCGGGAGATCCTCTACGTGGTGGCCGCGGTGGCCGGGGAGACGCCGCCGTGGAAGGTCTGGGACTACCTCGGCCGCAAGGGCCGCTCCGTGCTGCGCGGGGCGCACACCACCGTGCACGGGGCCGTCCTCGCCGCCCGCCTGGAGGAGGCCGCCTGGCAGGTCCACCACGCCGGGCTGCCGTACCTGCTCGCCACCCCGACCGACGCCACCGGCGCACTGGACGCGGCCGAACTGGTCGAGCGGCTCGCCGGGTACGAGGCGGCGGGCGTCAAGCCGGGGAAGGCCGACCTGTCCCAGGCCCTGCTGCGGGTCGACGTGCGGGCCCAGGAGGCGGTGCTGAAGGCCGCCGGGGCGCTCACCTCCCCGGCGGGGCGGTGGCTGGCGCACTGGCTGCGCACCGGCGGCCTGCCCGGGCAGCCCTCCGAGCGGGTGGTGTTCGCGCCCGGCAAGGGGGTGCGGCACACCAACATGCACGGGGACCGCTGGTGGGAGGAGGTCGAGCGGATCGCCGTCGCCCAGCCGGGCATCGGCGCCGGACCGAAGGGGCCGGGCGGCGAGCGGCTCCCGGCCGAGCCGCGGGCCCTGCTGGACGGCACCGAGCCCAGCGTCGCCCGGGCCCGCACGGTGTACGGCTGGACGTGGCGGCCCGTCGCGCACTGGTTCGCGATGCTCCCCTGGCACCGGGAGGAGTTGGCCGCGCGCTGGCTCGACCCCTTCGCCGGGGGCGCCGACCAGGACGAGCGCGGCGCCGCCCGCTACCTCCCGCTGCTCGCCGAGGCCGGCGGCCCGGCCGGGCTCGCGCTGCACCTCGCGCTGGCGTACGGCCTGGGCTCCCGGCACGCCGAGGACCGGACGGCGGCGGTGGACGCCCTGCTGGTGCTCGCCGCGCGCGGCGACCTGGACGGCGCGCTGCTCGGCCGCGAGCTCGGCGCCCTGGTGGCCTGCGGCACGGTGATGGCCGGCCGGCTGGGGGCGGCGCTCACCACGGCGGCGGAGACCGGTGCCCGGGCGACGGTCTGGTCGGTGCTCGGGGCGGCCCTGCCGGGCCTGCTGGGCGAGGCCGACCAGTCGGCGCGCGGGCTGGGCGACCTGATCGCGCTGGCCGCCGACTGCGCCCGGCGCACCGGGGCCCGCGGGCCGGTCGCCGAGGTGACAGCGGCGGCCGAACGCGGAGGCTCGGGCCGGGTGGTCAAGGAGGCCCGGGCGCTGCGGGATGTCCTCGCGGGCTGAGGGGGCGGCGCGGGCCGGGTGGCGGCTTGCGGCTGACAGCTCTCAGTCGACGGTTTTCGGCGAACAGCTTTCAGCGAACAACTTTCAGAAGACAACTTTCAGCGAACAGATTTTGAAATCTGTTCGCTGAAAGTCGTCGCCTGTTCGCGCGCCCCGGCCGCCCCCGGGCCGGCCACCGCCTCCTCCGGCCGCTCGCCGACCAGCGGCGGGACGCCGTGCGGGCCGGCGGCGACGGCGCGCCACCACAGTCGCAGGGCGGGCGGGGCGGCCGGTTCGAAGGGCTTGCCGGGGCGGGGCACCGCGAGCCGGGCGCCGAGCGTCTGGGCGGCGGTGACCACCCGCTCGGCGGGCTCCTCCCAGGGGTGCGGCGCGAGGTTGAAGGTGCACCAGTGGATCGGCAGCAGCAGCTCGCCGCCCAGGTCCAGGTGCGCCCGCACGCCCTCCTCGGGGGTCATGTGCACCTCGGGCCAGAAGTCGCTGTACGCGCCGACCTGCATCATCGTCGCGTCGAACGGGCCGAGCCGGCGGCCGATCTCGGCGAAGCCGGGGAAGTAGCCGGTGTCCCCGCTGTGGAAGATCCGCCGTCCGCCGCCGGCCACCACCCAGGACGCCCACAGGAACAGCGTGCTGGTGCGCGGCCCCCGGCTGCAGTAGTGGCGGGCCGGGGTGGCGGTCAGGGTCAGCCCGGCGACCTCGGCCGACTCCCACCAGTCCAGTTCGACGATCCGCTCGGCCGGTACGCCCCAGTGCTCCAGGTGCGCCCCGACCCCGAGCGGGACGGCGAACGCCGCGCCCGTCCCGATCAGTGCCCGGACGGTGCCCATGTCGAGGTGGTCGTAGTGGTCGTGGGAGATCACGACCACGTCCACCGGCCCGAGTTCGGACAGCGGCAGCGGCACCGGGTGCAGCCGCTTGGGGCCGGTCCAGGAGAAGGGGGAGCAGCGCTCTCCCCAGACCGGGTCGAGCAGCACCCGCCGTCCGTCGATCTCGGCCAGGACCGTGGCGTGCCCCAGCCAGGTCAGCCGCAGCCCGGACCGGGGCGGCGCGGCCAGGTCGACGGGGAGCAGCCGGTGCACCGGGACGGCGGCGGTCGGCGTCCGGCGGGTCTTGTCCCCGGTCAGCTGGGCCCGGGGGATCTCCAGCGGGCTGCGCTCGTACACCAGGCGGCGGGTCGGCACCGGGTTGCGGAAGGCGCCGTCGGTGAAGTGCGGGGAGCGGCGGATGCGGGCCAGCCGTTCGCCCCGGGGCTCGGCGCCGAAGGCGTCGGTCCGGATCCGGTGCCAGGCGGACCGGGGCAGTCCGGCCAGCCCGGGGACGGCGCGCTCGGCCGCGGGGCCGGCGGACGGCGGGGCGAGCTGCGACGTCAGACCGGCGAGGCGGGAGAACCACGGGGCGGGGCGGGGCACGGCTCCTCCAGGGACGGTCACGGCTACCGGGCGTGCCGGGGCGCGCAGCACAGCGGCGGGTGGGGCTGCTGCGATACGACAACCATCTCGTCGGAGATTACTCGCCGTGGGCCGTCCGGACCTGGTGGAGAGCCCCGCGCGGTCCAATCGGCGTACCCGGGGGAGGGCGGCCCGGGCCGGTGCCCGGGTTCGGCCCGGCGCGGGCCCGCGCCGAGTGGAGCGCGGGCCCGAGCGCCCGTCGGTCCGCCCTCCGTCAGGCGTAGAAGCGGGTGATCGTCTCCGCGACGCAGTGCGGCTTGGCGCTCCGCTCACTGGTCACGGTGAACCGCACCACCGCCTGGACCCCGCCCGGCACCTCGGTCGCCGAGAGCAGCTCGGCGGTGGCCCGGACCGCCGTGCCCACCGGTACCGGCGCGGGGAAGCGCACCTTGTCGGAGCCGTAGTTCAGCGCCATCCGCACGCCTTCGACGGCGTAGCACTCCTTCGCCAGCACCGGGATCATCGACTGGGTCAGGTAGCCGTGCGCGATGGTCGAGCCGAACTGGCTCTCCTTGGCCCGCTCCGGGTCCACGTGGATCCACTGGTGGTCACCGGTCGCCTCGGCGAACAGGTCGATCTGCCGCTGCTCGATGGTGTGCCACTGGCTGGTGCCCAGCTCGGTGCCGACGGCGGCGGTCAGCTCGGCGAGGGAGGCGAAGGTCGTCACGGTGCGCTCCTGGTGGGGGACGGACCCGGGGAGGGATCAGGACGCCGGAAGCGTATGCCTACCCATCGGTATCTGTCAGGAGCCGAGCGGGAAACCGGTGTTCACGGGGCCGGTCCTCACGGGCCCCGCGCTCGTCGGCCCCGCGCCCGTCGGCCGTCGCGTCTGGAGTCCCGGGGTGCCCGGTCCGGTCGGGAACAGCCGGCGGCCGCTCACCAGCTCCGGCACCAGCGCCACGAACAGCGGCTCCGGATCGCCCACCCACGGCCGCAGGCCGGAGCGCAGCACCCGCCTGACCTGCTCGGGGTCGCTCACCACGTCGGCCCGCCCGTGCACCAGTACGCTCCACCCGGTGCGGGTGACCGGGTCCAGCAGATCAGCCTGGAAGGCCACCACCGTGCCGTCCAGCCCGCGCGCGGTGGCACTTCCCCGGCGTACGGCGAGCACCAGCCGCCCGTCCAGGACCTCGAAGGAGACCGGCAGGACGGCCGGCAGCGCGTGCTCGGTGTACACCACGCGCCCGACGGGCACGGTGCTGAGCAGCCGCAGGCACTCGGCCTCGCTCAGGGTCTCCACACGGTCCTCACGCTCCATGCGTCCGATCGTCCTCGGTCGGTGCCCGCATCGATAGGGCCCATGGTCCCTGAGCGGACGGGCCGGGAGCCCCGTCGGCGGCCGTCCGGGGCGGTAGCCTGCCCGGCGGGTGGAGAAATGGTGCAGGAGGGGGACGGCCGGATGGCGGGCGGGGTCGATCTGGTGGTGATCGGGGCGGACGGCGGGCCCGACCGGGCCTTCGGGGGTGCGGCGCTCGCGCCGGACGGTGCCCGGCTGCTCGCCGAGGTGCTGCCCGGGATGTGCTTCGACACCGGCACGGCCGGCTGCCGGGTCACCACGGTGCCGCCGGACGCGGACGCCAACGTGATGCTCACCGCCGTCCGGGACGCCGCCCTGCACCCCGGCCGCTGGCTGCTGGTCTGCCTGGTCGGCCAGCTGGTGGCCGATCCGCGCGGACGCCGGCTCGCCCTGGTCACCGCCGGCAGCACCGCCGACAACGCCTACCGCCGGGGCCTGGCCTGGGACTGGGTGGTCAGCGCGATGGTGCACGGGGACCAGGAGGAGGCGCTGCTGCTGGTCGACGCGGCGGTCGACCGGGACGCCTGGGCGGCGCTGGAGCGCGGCGAGGACGGCGCGGGCGAACTGCTGAGCTACTCGAGGGTCCCGCTGTGGGGCCGGATCGGCCGCTACAGCCCGGGCAGCCGCTACGCCCCGGGCAGACGCGGCCGGGACGCCGTCCTGCCGGGCGGGGAGGGTTCGTTCAGCCGGGCCCTGACCACCGTCCTGCGCGAGGGCGTCCCGGGTGCCCCCGCGGCCGTCTCCCCGCTCGATCTCCAGCCGGCCGTGGCCGCGCTGACGGACGGCGGGGAACCGGCCGGTAGTTCGGGTGCGCCTGGCGCGCGCCTGCTCGTTCCGCCGCACGCCGGGCGGCTCCTGATGCGCAATCGGGCCGCGGTTCGGGGCGCATTGGCCGGATTGTCGCTTTCCGAAGAACTGTTGGCCGTTCTGTGGCGGGAAAGTGCCCCGACGGAACCGCCTTCCGCGTAAGGTCAGGGGGCCTGAGGTGTTGCCGTGATGGGGTGGGTTGGCGAAGAATCGATCCCCAGCGGAAACACCGGTGGGACGGCGGAATTCTCCTGGCGGCCGTGGATCACGGATCAGGTCGGTCGCAATGAGGTGGGGCCATGCGGCAGCGCGGAAATGTGTTGCGCCCTGGGGCGGTTGGGGTCGGTGGGGCGGTTCTGGTGTTGCTGCTCGGTGCTTGTGCGGGCGGTGGTGCGGGCGGTTCCGTCGATCGCATCGGGTCGGCCGCGCCCACCGTCGCGGGAGTGAACCCGCTAACTCCTTCGAGTGGTTCGGCAAACGATTCGATCGCGCCGACCAGCGGTCCGGAAGGGGCCATGGCACGGCTGGCCCTGAAGGCGTATCAGGACTGGTGGCAGGCCCAGGCCGAGGTGTTCGGACGGTCGGATTCGGACGGTTACGGACTGGAGCAGTACTCCTCCGGTCGGGCGCTGTCCGACAGTCTGGTCAGCCTCCGGCAACTGCGCGACGCCAAAGTGGTGATGACCGGAACGCCGCGCAATTCCGCGGTGGTCAAGACCGTCGACCTGAAAGCCGATCCGCAGGCCGCCGTGATCGAGGACTGCGTCGACCTGTCCGGCTGGCACCGCGTCGATGCCGTCACCGGGGCCGCCAAGGATCCCGGAGCACGCCTGAACCGGTACGTCGGAACCGCTTCCCTGCGCTGGTTCCAAGCACATTGGTTGATCTACGACTTCAAACGGGAGGTGGATCGGACATGCTGAACGCGCGGAAACCGGCCCGGCGAATCTCGGTCGTCGCGTCGATGTCGGCCGGGTTGCTGCTGTCCTCGGCGGTGGGTGCGACCGCGGACGAACCGCCGAGCGGCGGGGCCGAGCAGTGCTACCCGAACGTGATCTGCGTGGACGTCAATTCCGGGGGGACGACCACGACGCCCGGCGGATCGAAGCCCGGCGGTGGCGGAGGTTCGGGCACCGGCCCGCAGCTGTGCAGCTACCACGACGTCCCCTGGGCCTGCCACGACCCCCAGTTGGGCTGGTTCAGCAGCGACAAGGGCTGCTACTTCCGCCCGCTGGACAACCCGCCGGCCGCCGGCGACCCGGCCTGGGGCGGCCACGACCCGAAGGACGGCTCGCTCTACACGAAGGTCTGCCCGCAGACCGACGGGGGCCTGGGCGGCGCCGAGGTCGTCTTCGAGCCCACCTCGCCGGACGGGCAGAACGTCAACGCGGAGGCCACGGCCATCCAGACGGCCTACGACCGGGTCCGCTTCCGGCCCCCGGTGGGCCGGGCCGCGCCCCAGAAAACGGCGGTGGTCAACGCCCCGGTCTGGCTCTGGGCGGACGACGCCGCGCTGCCCGCACCGGGCAACGCGTCGGTCGCGGGCATCTCGGTCACCGTCACGCCCCGGCTGGTGAAGGCGGACTGGAGCTTCGGCGACCACCTCCAGACCTCCTGCACCACGCCCGGCACGCCGTACGTCCCCGCGTACGGCGACGCGAAGTCCCCGGACTGCGGCTACGAGTTCAGGACCAGCTCGGCCCGTGAGAAGAACGGCGTCTTCAGCGCCACGGTGACGATGCACTGGGAGGCCGCCGTGGTGGTCACCGGCGGGCCGAACCCGCGGAAGTTCACCATCCCGGGCATCAACCAGAGCAGCAAGCCCTTCGAGCTCAAGGTCGCCGAGATGCAGGTGCTCAACTGAGCGCTCCGGCGCGGCGATCCGCGCACTGACCAGCCAGAAGAGCCAGACCGGCCGGACGAGCCGGACGAGCCAGAGACGAACGAGGGAAGGGCGGAACCCGGTGGAGAACCGTACGTTCGCGACGCCGGGATCCGGCACCTCCGCGGGCGCGGCGGCGTCCGTGGCGCTCCCGGAGCAGCCGGAGCAGGGCGGCCCGGGCAAGGGCCGGGGGCTGCCGCACGCGCCCGGGCGGACCATGCGGGCGCGGCGGCGGCGCCCGGCGGTGCTGGCGATGGCGGTCGCGCTGATCGCGGCCGGCGGGTTGGGCGGGGCCGTCCTCTACAACAGCACCGGCCAGCGGGTCGCGGTGCTGGCGCTGGCCCGGGACGTGCCGTGGGGGCAGGTGATCACCGAGGACGACCTGGTGGTCGCCCGGATCGCGGGGGACCCGGCGCTGCACCCGCTGGCGGCCCAGGACCGGACGAAGGCCGTCGGCATGCGGGCCGCCACCGACCTCAAGCGTGGCGCGATGCTCACCGGGGCCGACCTCGCGCAGGGGCTGTCGGTGCAGCCCGGGCAGATCGTGGTCGGGGTGTCGGCCAAGCGCAGCCAGCTGCCCGCCAGCCGGCTCCAGCCCGGCGTGCAGCTGGTCGTCGTCTTCACCCCCGACAACGGCCGGGCCGACTCGCTGCCCGCCACGGTGATCACCGTCGGCCGGGTGGACACCGACGGCAGCCAGGTGATCGACGTGGCGGTCGGCACCGCCGACGGGCCCCGGCTGGCGCAGTGGGTGGCGAGCGGGCGGATCCAGGTGCTGCTCGCGCCGCGCGGCGGGGCGGCGGGCGGCGCCGCGCCGAACCCGGCGCCGAGCGGTGCGCCCTCGGCTGCCCCCGCCCCCGCCGCTCCTACCCCCGGGGCGACCACGCCGGGTGCCGCCACGTCCGGGGGACCGGCCGCGACGGGCGGCGCCTGATGGCCGTGATCGCGGTGGTCGGTGGCCCGGGCGCACCGGGAGCCACCACCACGGCCCTGGCACTGCTGCTGTCCTGGCCGCTGCCGCCCGGTCGGCGGATCCTGCTGGTCGAGGCCGACCCGGACGGCGGCGCGGTGCTCGCCGGCGCCCTGGAGGGCCGGGTCGAGGCGGTGTACGGGCTGCGCAACCTGGCCGTCGCCGACCGGCGCGGGCTGCTCGCGCAGACCATCTGGGAGCAGCTGATCGACCTCTCGCCCGAGGGCAACGCCGAACGGCTGCTGCTGCCCGGGCTGACCGACCCCACCCAGGCGCCCGGCCTCGCCTACACCTGGGAGCCGCTCGCCGAACTGCTGCACGGCGTGGAACAGCAGGGCTACGACGTCATCGTGGACCTCGGCCGCTCCGGCGCCACCGGCCACAGCGCGGTGCTGGCCCGCCGCGCCGACGCGGTGGTGGCGACCGTGCGCACCACGCTGCGCGGGCTGAGTGCGGTCCGGCCCCGGCTCGCCGCCCTGACTGAGGACCTGGCCGCCGCCGGCACCGGCGCGGACGCGCTCGGGCTGCTGCTGGTCGCCGAGGGGCCGTACGCCCGGGCGGAGGTGACCCGGGAGCTCGGGCTGCCGGTGCTCGGGGTGCTGCCGCACGCCCCCCGGACGGCGAAGGTGCTCTCCGACGGCGGGGACACCACCGACCGGCGGTTCATCCGCTCGGAGCTGATGCGCACGGCGCGCTCGGCGGCGGACGAGGTGCAGCTGCTGGTCCGCCGCCGGCGCCAGCGGCTCGCGCCGGGCGCGGCGCCCGCCCAGCTGACGGCGGGCGGCCCGGTGGCGGGCCCGGTCGCGGCGGCGGTGCCGACGCCGCCGGTCCCGGCCGCTCCGATGCCGGCGGCCCAGGCCCCGGCCCCGCCGATACCGGCCCCGCCCGTGCCGATGGCGCCGCAGCCGTCGATGCCCGCGCCCGCGCCGGGCCCGTACGGGCAGTCGGCGTACGGTCCGGGCGGCCGGCCGGGGTACGGGCAGGGCGGTCACGGCCAGACCCCGTACGCGCCGGGCCCGCAGGCGCAGGGCCCGTACCCGCAGACCCCGCATGGGCAGGGACCGTACCCGCCGGGCCCGTACGGTGCGGCGGCCCACGGCCGCTCCGGGCCCGGCCGCTCCGGCTACGGGACGGCCGAGGGCGAGCAGCCCTCGTACGCCCCGCCGCAGCCCGTCCCGCCGGTGATCACCACCGGACCGGTGGCGCCGCTGGCCGGCCTGGCGCCGCAGCCGGCCGCACCGGCGCCGTTCCCGGCGCACGTCCAGTCCGCCCCGTACGGCGATCAGGACGACCAGTACCCGCTCCAGCAGCCATTTGTGACAGACAGTCAGGACAACGTGAACGGGCCGTACCCGCACGACCCCGGGGAGGTGCTCCGTGCGCGGTAGCCCCCTGCACCAGCGTCCCACCGCCGATCCGGCCGCGCTGCCCTGGGCGGGGCCGGTGCCCGGGCCCGCGCCGGTGACCGGTCCGGTCGCCCCGGCGCACGGGTACCAGCCCGGCCCGGTCGCGCCCCAGCCCGGCCCGGCGCAGCCCGTCGCGCCGCAGCCCGTCCCGCCGGGTGCGGCCGCCGGGCCCACCGCCGTGCCCTCCCAGCTGCCCTCGCTGGACCTGCGCGGCTCCGCCACCCGGCCCGTCGTGGACCCGCAGGTCGCCCGCGAGCTCAAGCGCCAGGTCGCGGCCGAACTGCACCAGCAGATCACCCGGTTGACGCTTTCCTCCGGCTCCGAGCCGGACCGCGCCACCCGCCGCCAGCGCGGCCGGGCGCTGATCGAGGAGGCCGTCGCCCGGTGGTCCGACGCGTACGCCCAGACCCACGGCATCCCGCCCACCCGGGATCAGGACCGCGCCCTCGCCGAGGCCGTCTTCGACCTGCTGTTCCGGGCCGGCCGGCTCCAGCCCTACCTGGACGACCCGGAGATCGAGAACATCCTGATCAACGGCTGTGACGACGTCTGGGTCTCCAAGGTGCACCAACCCCTGCGCCAGGTACCGCCGGTGGCCGACAGCGACGCCGAACTCGTCGAACTGCTCCAGGACCTGGCCCGCCAGCACGGCGGCGGCGAGCGCAGCCTGTCCACCGCCAGCCCGACCCTCGCGCTGCGGCTGGAGGGCGGCATGCGCCTCCAGGCGCTCACCGAGGTGACGCCCCGCCCGTACGTGGCGATCCGGCGCCACCGGGTGGCCTCCGCGACGCTCCCCGAGATGGTCGAACTCGGCACTCTGGACGCCACCTTGGCCGCCTTCCTGGCCGCCGCGATCCGGGCCCGGAAGAACGTGATGATCACCGGCACCCAGGGCGTCGGCAAGACCAGCCTGCTGCGCGCGATGGCCGCCGAGATCCCGCCGGACGAGCGGATCGGCACCCTGGAGTCGGAGTTCGAACTCTGGCTGCACACCCTCGGCCACCTGCGCCAGGTCGTCCCGATGGAGGCCCGCGAGGGCAACGGCGAGCGCGTCGAGGGGCGCCTGGCCGGGGAGTTGACCCTCGGCGACCTCATCCCGGCCGCGCTGCGGATGACGCTCTCGCGGATCATCGTCGGGGAGGTCCGCTCCGGCGAGGTCGTCCCGATGCTGCGGGTGATGACCAACGGCGAGGGCGGCTCGATGTGCACCCTGCACGCCCGCGGCCCGCACATGGTCGTCGACCGCATCGCCGAACTCTGCCTGGAGTACGGCTCGCACATGACCGACTCACTCGCCTACCGGCTCACCGCCAACGCCCTGGACCTCATCGTGCACGTCACCATGGTCGACGAGACCGCCGTCGGCGGCCGCCGGCACCGCTTCGTCTCCCACGTCCTGGAGGTCACCGGCCTCGGGGAGAGCGGCCGGCCCGCGCTGAACACCGTCTTCGGCCCCCGGCCGGACCTCGGCGAGCCGCGGGCCGTCCCGCACACCCCGCCGCAGTGCCTGGACGACCTGCGCCGGGCCGGCTTCGACGCCTCGCTGCTCGGCTCCCGGTACGGGAGTTGGGCCACCCCGCTGCAGCTGCGGATCGGCGGTGGCACCCGGTGATGCTGCTCTTCGCCCTGTGCGGGCTGGCGGTCGCGGGCGGCATGGTCGCCCTGGCGCTCTGGGCCCGCGGCAGCGAGCCCGTCGAGGAGGACGAGGCCGAGCGGGCGGTCAACCCGCTGGCCGGCCGGCTCCACGTGTTCTGGTACGGCGCGCCCGGGACGGCCGGGCACCGGATGGTGCGGCTGCGCCGCGTCCAACTGCCGCTGGCGCTCGCCGGCGCGCCGCTGGCCTGGCTGTTCACCGGCATCCCGCTGACCGCGCTGCTGGTGCCGCTGGCCGTCTTCGGCCTGCCCTGGCTGTTCGACACCACCCGCCCGGACACCCACCGGATCGAGCGGCTGGAGGCGCTCTCCGAGTGGACCCAGCGGATCGCCGACGTGCTGCTGCTCGGGGTCGGCCTCAACCAGGCCATCGTCACCAGCCGGCGCACCGCCCCGGCCGCCCTGGAGGACGAGATCGGCGAGCTGGCCGCCCGGCTGCAGGCCCGCTGGCGGCCCGAGGAGGCGCTGCGCGCCTTCGCCGACAGCCTCGCCGACGCCACCGCCGACAAGGTGCTCGCCGCGCTCGTGCTGCGGGCCGGGGACAGCGGCCCCGGCCTGGCCCGCACGCTCTCCGACATGGCCGACTCGGTGCGCGAGGAGGTCCGCCAGCGCCGCGCCATCGAGGCCGACCGGGCCAAGCACCGGACCACCATCCGCTGGCTGGTCGGCATCATCGTGCTGGTCGTCACCGTCGGCTCCTTCAACACCGAGTACACCCGGCCGTACGGGACCTTCCTCGGCCAGGTGGTGCTCGCCGTGGTCGCCGCCCTGTTCGTGGCGATCATCGCCTGGATGCGGGCGCTGGCCTCCCACCCGCCGGTGCCCCGGCTGCTGACGCCCGACCGGCGCAGCAGGAGCGGACGGCGGACCACCGCCGCGCCGACCGGGCCGGAGCCGGCCGAGCAGCTCGGGGAGGTCCGATGATCTCCCCCTGGTCCGTGCTGGCCGGCGCCGCCGCGGCCGGCGGCCTCGCCCTGCTGGTCGCCGAACTGCGGCCGGCGCCACCGGACCTGCGCCAGGCGCTGGACCGGCTGCACGCCACCCCCGCCGACCGCGAGCAGGACCCGGACGAGCGGCCCCGCTGGTACGACCGGATCGGTGAGCGGTCCGTCCACCTGCGCGGGGTCTCCGTCCCGCGCCGCGAGCTCGCCCTGATCGGCCGCACCCCGGCCCGGTTCATGGTGCACAAGCTGCTGTTCTCCGCGCTCGGCCTGCTGCTGCCCGCCTACCTGGGCGCGATGGCCGTGCTGATGGGCGTCGGCCTGCCGTTCGCCCTGCCGCTGGTCGCCGGGCCGCTGCTGGCCGGACTGCTCTGGTTCGTCCCGGACGCCGTCGTGCGCGGCGAGGCCAAGGAGGCGCGCACCGAGTACCTGCACGGCATCGCCGCCTACCTGGAGCTCGTCGCGATGGAGCGGGCCGCCGACTGCGGCCCCGCCGAGGCGCTGCGCCGGGCCGCCGCGGTCGGGCGGGGCGCGGTGTTCCGGCGGATCCGCGACGCGCTGGAGCGCGCGGCCACCGACCGGCTCCCGCCGTGGGCCGGACTCGACGCGCTGGCCGAGGAGTTGGGGCTCAGCCCGCTCCAGGACGTGGCCGACATCATGCGGCTGTCCGGCAACGACGGCGCCGCCGTGTACGACACCCTGCGGGCCCGGGCCAAGGGCCTGCGCGGGGAACTGCTCGCCGAGGACCTCGCCCGCGCGAACGCCGACAGCGAGCGGATGGTCGCGCCCGGGGCCGCCCTGACCCTGCTGATGACCGTCCTGATCGTCTTCCCCGCGCTGCACCAGATGCTCAACTGACAGCCGTCCCAGAGCAGCCGACACCACACCACACCGCCACGTCCCTCCGGAGAGACCCGATGACCGTACGACTCGTCCAACTGGCAGACCGGGTACTGCGCCCCGTCCTGCTACCGGTCCAGTTCGCACTCCTGCTGTTCACCCTGCGGCTCGGCCGGCTGCGGGCCGCCCGCGCGCGCGGCGACCGCGGTGCGATCAGCATCGAACTCGCCCTCGCCATCATCGCGTTGGTCTTCGTCGCGGGTGCCGTGGCGACCGCGCTCTACCTGCTGAAGGACAAGGTCGTCAAGAAGGTCGAGCAGGACCCGAACATGCCGGGAGCGGGCGGCGCGGGCGGCGCGGGCGGCGCCACCCCGTGATGCGTGCCGCTCTCCGCCGCAGGGGCGACCGGGGGTCGATGAGCGTGAGCCTCGCCATCGTCTTCCCGGTCGTCCTGCTGCTCGTCCTGCTCGTCGTCCAGGCCGCGCTGTGGTGGTACGACCGGCAGGTCGCGCTCACGGCCGCCCGCGAGGGCGTGGACGCCGGACGGGTGCAGGGCAGCGCGACGGACGGCGAGAAGAACGAGGCGGCCCAGCGGCAGGCCCGCGACTTCCTCGACCGGCAGGGCGTGCACGGGTACACGGTGCGGACCGACGGCAGCACGGCGCAGACCATCCGGGTCACCGTGCGGCTGACCCCGCCGCTGCTGATACCCGGGCTCAAGGCGCCCGACATCACCCAGTTCGCCGAGGCGCCCCGCGAGCGCTTCGTACCGCCGGCGGTGACACCGTGACGGACGCGCTGCGGACACCGGGCCCACGGCGGCGGTGGTCGGGGCTCCGGTCGCGACCGCGCAGGCCGGACCGGGGCGGGATCGCGATCGAGGCGGCGATCGTCGTGCCGGGGGTGGTCGGGCTGGTCCTGCTGGCCGTCGCCGCCGGACGGGTGCAGACCACGGCCGGCACCGTGGAGGCCGCCGCCCGGGCCGGGGCCCGGACCGCCTCCCTGCAGCGCAGCGTGGACGGGATGGACCAGCCGGCCAGGGACTCCGCCCTCGCGACGCTGCGCCAGCAGGGCGTGTGGTGCCGCGACGGGGACGTGCGGGTCGGCAAGGGGGAGCTGAACCTGCCCGGCGGACCGGTCACGACCGTCACCGTCACGGTGGTCTGCGACGTGGAGCTGGCCGACCTGCTCGGCGGACCGTCCGGGATACCCGTGACGAAGCACCTCGTCGGTGAGTTCACCTCGGTGGTGGACCGTTACCGGGGCACATGACAGCGCGCGGCGCCGTCACCGGGAAGACAGGGGATTGGAGACGGCCCGTGCGGGGGAGACGCAAGCGGAGAGCGCTCGGGGGATGGCGGAACGGTACCGAGCGGCGCCCGGTGGGGGCCGGTGGGGAGAGCGTCGTGCGAAGTGGGGGGAGGGGACGGAAGTGGTGAGCCGTCTGCGGCGACGGCTGTCGGCGCGCCGGTCCGACCGGGGCGCGGTGGCCCTCTTCGTGGCGATCTGCGCGGCCTACGTCGTGCTCGTCATCGCCCTGGTGATCGACGCCGGCGGCCGGCTGCGGGTCGCCGAGCGGACCGACGCCTACGCCCTGGAGGCCGCGCGGGTCGGCGGCCAGCAGCTCGACCGGGCGGCCGTCCTCCAGGGCAAGGGCTTCAAGGTCCAGGAGAAGTACGTGCGGGACGCCGCCGACGCCTACCTGGGCCTGTACGGCCTGCGGGCGGGCGGCATCGAGTTCTCCGGTGACGGCAGGGTCGTCACCGTCACCGTGCAGGCCGACTACCGCCCGGTCCTGCTGGGCGCCCTCGGGGAGCGGAAGGTTACGGGCAAGGGCAGTGCGACCCTCGTCCACGGAGTAGAGAAAGCGGAGACCGACTGATGGCCGCGCCACGTGCCAAGGACCAGGCCCGTACCGCCCAGGCCCGAAACGGCCAGGCCCCCAACGGCCGGGCCGGGACGTCCCATCGGGCCGGCGGTGCCCGAAGGCCCGCCGCCCCGGCGCCCCGACCACCCCGCGGCCGCGGCCGTGCCGTGATCACCGCGCTCGGCGCGCTGGTCGCCCTGCTCGCGCTGCTGTTCGGCGTCCCCGCGCTGCTGCTGTACGGCACCGACGCGGTCGCCGGGATGGGCGAGGTCGCCTCGGGCGGGGTGGGCGAGGCGCTCACCAGTCCGGACGACGGAAGCCTGTTCCTCTGGGCGCTGGTGGTGGTCGGCTGGATCGCCTGGGCCTGCTTCGCGCTCTCCGTCCTACTGGAGATCCCGGCCCAGCTGCGCGGCCGGATCGCCCGCCGCATCCCGGCCTTCGGCTGGAGCCAGCGGCTCGCCGCCGGGCTGGTCGGCTCGGTGCTCGCCCTGCTCCCGGTGGCCGGCTCGGCCTTCGCGGCCGTCCCCGAGCCGAACCACAGCCCGGTCGTCCAGGCGCAGTTGACGCCGGGCGTGCAGCGCGCCGCACTGCCCGCCGCGCAGGCCGCGCCGGCCCTGACCCCGGCCGCCGAGCAGCAGAGCACGTACACCGTCCGGGACGCCCGGCCGGCCGACAGCCTGTGGTCCATCGCCGAGCGCCAACTGGGCTCGGGGGAACGCTGGGTGGAGATCGCCAAGCTCAACGACGGCCGGATGATGGGCGATTCGGGCATCCGCTTCGACGCCGACCGGCCGATCCAGCCCGGCTGGGAGCTGCTGATGCCGGCGGACGCCAAGCCGGACGAGGCGAGGACACCGGCGCCGCCCGCCCCGGCCCCCTCGGGCGACCCGGCGCAGGGCGCGCCACAGGAGACGCCGCAGAGCGCTCCGCAGTCCGGGACGGAGGCCGGCGGGCCCGGTGGCGCGGGCGGTGCGGCCGGCTCCGGCGGCCAGCGGACCGTCACCGTCCAGACCGGGGAGAGCCTGTCGGCCATCGCCCAGCGGGAGCTGGGGGACGGGGAGCAGTGGCCGAAGCTGTTCGAGGCGAACAAGGGGGCGCAGGCCCCGGACGGGACGCAGCTGACCGACCCGGACGTGGTGGTGCCGGGGATGGTGCTCACCGTTCCGGGGGCGGGGGGTGCCGCCCCGGCGCCCGCACCGGCTCCAGCTGATCAGGCCCCGGCCGACCAGGCCCCGGCCCCCGCGCCGGCCCCCGCCGACCAGGCTCCGGCGCCGGGTGCTCCCGCGCCGGGCGCGCCGCAGTCGGCCCCGGCGCCCGCGCCCACGCACGCGCCCGCCCACGCGCCCGCCCCCGCCGCGCACGCCGACCCGGCCCCCAGCGACGACTACACCGTCGCCCTCTCGGCCTCCACCGTCGGCGTCCTGCTCGCGGCCGTCATGGTCGGCGCCGTCGCCCACAAGCGCGGCACCCAGCAGCGCGCCCGCCGCCCCCGGCACCGCATCGCGATGCCCGAGGCCGAGGCCGCCGCCTTCGAGAACGAGCTGATGGCCCGGCAGGACCAGGCCGGACTGGACCTGCTGGACCGCTCCCTGCGCACCCTGGCCCGCAACACCGTGCGCGGCGGCAAGCGGCTGCCCGCCATCGTCGCCGCCCGGATCACCCCGGGCCGGACCATCGAACTGCACCTGTCCGGACCGGCCACCCCGATCGCGCCGTTCCGCGCCGCGCACGCCGCCAACGTGTGGTGGTGCAGCGCCGACTCGGGCGACCTGCTCAGCCCCGGCCAGGCCCGGAAGACCGCCGCACCCTACCCCGCGCTGGTCACCCTCGGCACCTCGCCGGACGGCTCGGTGGTCCTCGCCGACCTGGAGGCCGTCCGGCTGCTCCACCTGTCCGGCCACCCGGACGACGCCCGCGACGTGCTGCGCACCCTCGCCGTCGAACTGGCCCACAGCCCGCTCGCCGACCGGCTCCACCTGCACCTGGTGGACCTCGCCGAGGAGGTGCCGATCAGCGGCCCGGCCGCCGAACGCGTGCACCGTCACCCCACCCTGGAGGCCGCGCTCGCCGCCCTCGGCCCGCGCACCGCCAAGGCCCGCGCCACCCTCGTCGCCGCCGAGGCCACCAGCCCGCGCGAGGCCCGCAGCCGGGGCCAGGCCGACGAGTCCTGGACGCCCGAGATCGTGCTCTGCGCCCACCAGCCCGGCGGGGACGTCCCGGCCGAGCTCGGACGCCTGCTCGACGCCCGTCCGCGCACCTGCGTCGCCGTCATCACCCGCGCCCCCGAACGCGGCACCGGCCCGGTCGCCCGCTGGACCCTGCCGGCCTCCGGCCAGGCCGCGATCCCGGGCCTGCACCTCACGGTCGAGCTGCAGCGGCTCAGCGACCGGCAGTACGACCAGGTCGCCGAGCTGCTCCGGGTCGCCGACGACACCACCCAGCACCCGGCCCCGGCCTGGACGCTGGACGGGCCGGAGGACGACACCGACACCACCGAACTGCCCGCCGCCGTACCGGTGCTGGCCGCCGTCGGGGCCTCGGCCGCCGTGGCGGTCCCGGCCATCGGGGCTTCGACCGGCGGAGGTCCGGCTGCCGCGGCTCCGGTCGGTGGGGCTTCGACCGGCGGGGCCTCCGTCGGTGGGGCTTCCGCCGGCAGGACTTCCGTCGGCGGGGCTTCGGCCGGCGGAGCGGAGGAGGGCGCGGCCGCCGGTCCCCGGCTGCTCGCCCGGGTCATCGGCACCGGCGCCAGCCCGTTCGCGGGCACCGATCCGGTGGCGCCCGCTCCGACCCCTGCCGCGCTGCCGCCCGCGGCGTCGAGTCCGGCTCCGGCTCCGGCGCCTGCCCCGGCTCCGGCCGGCCCGGCGCGGTTCGCCGTCAACGGGCAGGGACGGCAGGCGGCGACCGACGAGACCACCCGCGACCTGCGGCGGCCGGGCCTGGCGGAGGACGAGGGGACGGCCGGGCCGGGGGACACCGGTTCGGAGTCCACGGCGACGGTCGTGCTCGCCGTCCAGCCGGTCGTGCCGCAGCCCGTCGTGGCGGAGCCGACCGCGTCGAAGACGGCCGAGGGCCTTGTGCCGTCGACCGAGCCCGTTCCCGCTGCCGCTGCCGCTCCCGAGGCCGCCGTCGCCCTCGGGACCGGACCGGCCGGGACGGCGGAGACCGCGGAGGCCGTCGAAGCCGCCGAGGCCGTCGGTGCGGAGCAGCCCGGCCCCGCCGCCGTCGCCCCGGTCGCCCGGACGATGCCCGGCCGCAGCGACAGCGACGACCTGCTCGCCATCCTCCGCTCCCCGGAGGCGCACGCCCCCCGCAACGCCCCCCGGATCCGGCTGCTCGGCCCGGTGGACGTCGCGGGAGTCCTCGGCGCCGCCGCACCCGGCGCGCTGCCCCGGCTCACCGAACTGGCCGTCTACCTGGCGCTGCGCCCCGGGTCCGACCGCCACGCGCTCGACCACGACCTGCACCCCGGCGCGGCGCACCTCGACCCGCACCCCACCGCGGCCGGCTCCGAGAGCCCGCTGCCGGCCAAACTCGCCGACCTGGCGGCCTGGTTCGGCACCTCGCCGGAGGGCCGCGTCTTCCTGCCCACCGAGGGCACCGAGGGCTACTCCTTCGCCCCGGCGGTCACCTGCGACTGGGACGAGTTCCGCGGCCTCTACCGGCGCGGCATGCGCAGCACCAGCGCCACCGCCGACGCGGCCCTCGCCCACGCCCTGGCCCTGGTCCGCGGCGCGCCGTTCGCCGAGGCCCCGCCGGCCTCGTACGGCTGGGCCGAGGCCGAGCGGCAGGACATGATCGCGGCGATCGTCGACACGGCCCACGAACTGGCCGCCCGCCGCCTGCAGTACGGCGACCACCGCAGCGCCGAGGCCGCCGTCTTCCGCGGCCTCGCCGTCGCCCCGGACGTCGAACTGCTGCACCGGGACCTCTTCTACGCCTACGCCTCGGCCGGCGCCCGGGACCAACTCCTGCGCGCCGTCAACCGGTTGGACGCCCTCAGCCGCCGGACCGGCCGGGACCTGGACGCCGACACCGTCGCCCTGCTGCGGGACCTGCTCGCGGGCTCCTGACGCCGCGACCGCCCGTCCGGCCACTCCTGTTCCAGGGGTGGCCGGACGGGTTTCCGGGAGCGGTCACTCCTCCCAGGAGAAGGGCCGGCAGGCACAGGTGCCGTCGCGCGCCGGTTCGGCGGCCGAGTGGACGTCCTGGACGACGGCCTCCGGAACCCGTGCCACGGCCACCAGCACCCGCCGGTCGTCCGCCGGGGTCCGCGCGACCACCTCGACCTGCTCCTGCTCCTCCGCCGTCGCCCGGACGAGCGAGCTGAACACGTACGTCCCGCCCTCGACGCCGTACCCGTCCGCCCACAGCTCGACCAACGCCCCGCCGTGCAGGGCCAGATGCCAGCGGGACGGTGTTCCGGCGACGGGTTCCATGGCGGGGCAGTGTAGTCAGGCCGTCCGCAGCCAGGCGTCCAGCGCGGCGAAGTCCGCCTCGGTGAGCCCGCGTCGGGGATCGACCCGGTGGAGCAGGGCGCGGGCGGGGGAGTGGGCGGCGACCCAGCGGCGGTCGGCCCCGGTGATCTCGTCGTCCACCCAGGCGAACGGCCGCCCGCCCGCCCAGGCGACCAGCGTGCGGGTCTTCCAGTGCAGGCCCTCCGGCGGGTACGTGGCGTCCGCGGTGTCCGCGCCCTCCGCATCGTCGGAGTCGTCCACCGGCCAGTCCACGACGGGCAGTCGGGGCAGGCCGAGCCAGGGTGCGAGGCACTCGTTGGCGTCCTCCAGCCAGGTGGTGGCCCACACCGGCTCGGCCGGCAGGCGGAGCAGCCGAGGGCCCAACTCCGGGTCCACGCGGGAGATCAGCGGGTTCCCGCCCGGCGTCGTACCGGCCGGGACGTGCGGGCTGCGGTGGACGGGGTAGCCGCCCGGCGGCGGGCCCCCGAAGGGGATCAGCGGACCGTCCACGTCGAGGAAGAGCAACGGGCGATCGGTATCGATCATGACGGCACCTTAGCGGGCGGCGCGGGCGGTGTGGCGCGCCGATCGGCCACCCGGCCTGGAACGGGCGAGCCGGGATCTCGTAGGGTGGCGCGCACGGAGTGTGGTGGCAGGCACCACACAGTCGAGGGCATCAGACGCCGCGGGAGCGGCGGGGCGGGGCGGTGACCAGGAGATGGCGGAGACGACAGCGGTTTCCGGAGGTCCCGACCCGGCCGGGGGCTCGGGTCCCTGGGACGCCGTACCGCCGCCCCCGCGCCTCCCGGCCGAGGAGCACCCGCCCGGCCCCGCCGCGCTGTACGAGCCGCCGCCGGCGCCCCCGGCCGCACCACCGGTCGCGCCGCCGCCCGCACCGCCCGTCCCGCCCACCGGATGGACCCTCACCGGGCTGCCCGCCGCCGGGGCCGCGTCCACGGCGACCCCGCCGCCGTTCCCGGTCCAGAGCGCGGCGCCGAGCGCCGCCGTCGGCGCGGGCGGGCTCGGAGCCGCGCCGCGCGGACGGATCCTGGTCATCGAGGGCGGGTACGGAACGTCCGGCCGCCGCACCTGGGGCCGCGGCGGACCGACCCAGGCACCCGTACTCTCGGCGATGCTCGCCGCCGTCTCGCCGCAGGTGCTGCTCGCCGCGGACGCGGTGGACGCCGTCCACCTCCCCGGCGCCGGGGACCCGCACACCGTCCTCGCCCACCTGCGCGCGGCCTCCCGGCACCCCGGACCGCTGCTGATCCACCTGGGCGGCCACGTCGTCGCCGACAAGCGCGGCGGGCAGCTCCAGCTGACCCTGCGCGATGCCAAGCAGGACGGCCTCCCCTGGCAGGCCGTCGCCGCCGAGCTGAGCCACCGTCCGGCCGAGTGGCAGACCCTCGTCATCGCCGACCTGAGTGCCGACCAGAACGCCTGGCCGTACCTCCAGGGCACCGTCTCGCCGCTCAGCGAGGGGATCCCGCTCTGGGCGGTGGTCAGCCCGGACCCGGAACAGATCGGCACCTTCACCCGCGCCCTGATCGAGGCGCTGCACGGCGGGCGGCCCGGTGCGGGCGAGGTGCTCGCGCCGGAGCAGCTGCGTCAGCAGGTGTACTCGGTGCTGCGGCCGGACGTGGTCATCCTGGCCACGCACGCCCCGGACCGGCCGTTCTTCCGCAACACCGCCCGTCGCGGCGAGGGCCTGCCGGCCGAGGTGGCGCCGCTGCCGACCGCCGGTACGGCGCCCTCCGACGCGCCGCCGCCCCCGGTGGCGCCGCTGCCGCGTCCGGCGGAGCCCCGGGACGCCGCTCCCGAGTGGCCGGTAGCGGCCCCGGCCGGGGCGCCCGCGTCGTCGGCGGGGTCGGCGGGGGCGGTCGGGTCCGCTGCGTTCGCCGGGTCTCCGGTGGCCGCGGGCGGTCCGGTCAGCCTGGTCAAGCCGGGCGTACCGCCCACCCCGCCACGGCCGGCCCGCCCGGTCAGCCTGCAGAAGGCGGGCGGGAGCGTCGAGGCACCGGGCGTGACCCTGCGCAAGCCCGCCCCGGCCGACACCGTGCCCGAGGACGGCGCGTCCCCGGCGGGCGTCACGCTCCTCAAGTCCCGGCCGGAGCCGGTGGACGGTGCCGTCGCCGAGCCCGAACTCCCGCAGGAGGAAGCCGCGGTGGCCGCCGAAGCCGCGGCGGAGGCGGTCGGGACCGTGGTCGAGCCGGTGGCCGAGGAGGCAGCGGAGGAGACGGCGGAGGAGACGAGCGAGGAGGCAGCCGAGGGCGCTGCCGGGGAGGTCGTCGAGGAGGCACCCGAGGCCGCGGAGGAGCCCAGGGAGGCCGTCCCGGTGGAGTCCGTGCCGACGGACGAGGCGCCCGCCGAGCAGGAGTCCGCCGAGCAGGCTCCCGCCGACGTCGTTCCGGTGGACGGGACACCTTCTGACGAGGTGCCGGCCGACGCCGTGCCGCAGGGCGAAGCGCCGGCCGAGGACGCTCCCGCCGACGCGCCGCCCGCCCCGAGTGACGTCCCTGCCGACGCACCGGCCGACGAAGCCGCTGAGGCCGCTGCGGCCGCTGCGGCCGCTACGCCCCGCGCGGACTACCGCGAGGTTATCGGGCGGATCGTCCGTAGCGCCGAGGCCGGGGACCACGCCGCCGCCACCGACCTGGCCTTCGCCCTCGAACTGGAGGCGATCGCCGAGCACGGTGCCGTCTCCGAGCCGGTGCTGCAGGTCCGGCAGGTCCGGGCGCACGTCTGCCGGCTCGCGGGCCGGTCGGCCGAGGCCGCGGACATCTACCGCGAGGTGGCGCTGACCCTGCTCCGTTCGCAGGGCCCGGACCATGTGGAGACCCAGCGGGCGGCCACCAACGCCGAGGCCTGCTGGCGCGCGATCGCCGACCGTGCGGAGGCCATCCGGATCGCCCCGGAGATCATCGAGCTGCGCGCCTACCTCCCGGGCCCCGACGGCCGCAAGCTCCGCGCCGCCGAGCGCTACCTCGCCCAGTTGGCCGCGACCGGCTGACAACCGGCGGTCGGCGGAGAACCGCTGACGGATAACAGCAGACGGAAAACAGCGAACAGCGGACAGATTTCAAAATCTGTCCGCTGTCGTCTGTTACCTGTCACCCGTCACCCGGTGACCCGCCGGTTCACCGACCGGCGACCGCGTGCACGAACTTCGCGCCGTCGATGGTGCCCAGGCCGCTGGCGAGGTCGTAGCCCTCGGTCGCGTTGTAGCCGGTGACGCCGTTCCAGCCGTTGTCGCCCTGCTTCACGTCCACGATGCCGCTCCACTTGCTCGGCAGCAGGTTCATGCCGTACAGGCGCCAGTTGAGCTGGCCGAGGCGGTGGCCGGCGAGCTGGTCGGCGAGCGCGACGACGCCCGAGAACAGCGGGGTGGCCTCGCTGGTGCCGCCGGTGAGGTGCCAGCCGACCGAGGTCGGGTCGTAGGACTCGTAGGTCCAGGCGGCGCCGTCCACGGCCGCGCTCATGCTGATGTCCGGGGTGCCGCGGTGGTTGCCGGTGACGTTGGCGACGCCGGCCTGGTACCACGGACGCTCGAAGATGCCCGAGACGCCACCGCCGCCGGCGCCGGACTTGTCGTGCCACACCTTGTCGGGCGCGGTGCGGTTGCCCTTGTCGTCCAGGGTGAGCTGGGTGCCGCCGATGGAGGTGACCAGCGGGTCCGAGGACGGCCAGGAGTTGACCTTGTACGGGTACAGGTCGGTGCCGTTCTCCTGGGCGTCGGTGGCGCCGTTGTCGCCGGAGGCGGCGAGCACCGTCACGTTGTGGTCGGCCGCGGCCTGGAAGGCGTAGCGCAGGTCGGTGAGCGACTTGAAGTCGCCCTTGTCGTACCCCGGGAAGGTGTTCTCGGTGGCGCCGAAGCTCTGCGAGATGACGTCGGCGCGGCCGGCCTTGATGAGGGCCTTCTCGGCGTCCATCATCTCGGGCAGGCCGGTGGTGCCTTCGGTCTCGGCGACGCCGGTCTCGACCAGGATGATGTGCGCGTCGGGGGCGATCGCGTGGGCGTACTCGACGTCCAGGGTGGTCTCGCCGGCCCAGCCGGTGTGGTCGGGGTTCTTCGGGTCCCAGGTGGGGACGTTGCCCCACTTGACCACCTCGACGTTGGTGTCCGGGATGCCCCACTGCTTGTCGAAGACCTCCAGGTCGTGCTGGATGGTCGGCGAGCCGAAGGAGTCGACGATGACGATGGTGCGGCCCTTGCCGGTGATGCCCTCCTGGTACAGCGGGTCCAGGTTGTAGGCGGTCCGGTACTGCAGCGGCGAGTAGCAGTGGATACCGACCTGGCTGACGCACTGGGTGGTGCTCAGCGGGGCGGGGCGGCCCTGGGCGTTGTGGTGCCCGAAGGAGGCGGGGCGGACGTGGACGCCCGTGAGATCGTGCGCGGGGGCGGCGATCGCGGTGCCGGCGGCCGGTACGGCGACGGTACCGGCCGTGAGGGCGGTGGCCCCCACGGCGAGCAGGGCCAGGGCGCGGCGGAGGGTGGCGGGGCTGCCCATGGGACTCCTTGGGGCGCAGGGCCCGACCTGGTTCGGTCGGGTCGGTGCGGCCATCCCATCGAGAGCTGCATGATCATGCCATAGTCATTTGGTGGGGCCATGTGATCAAGGACATGGTCATACTCGGCCACGCGAAAAGGTAAAGGCCGTCCCAGGGGAAAGTAACCTCCCAGCCGGGACGGCGATATGACGACACGTCAGGCGACCGCCTAGCGTGCTCCGCCGTTGACGTACAGCGTCTGCCCGCTGACGTAGGAGGCCTCCTCGCTGGCCAGGAAGGCGACGACCGAGGCGACCTCCTCCGGCTGCCCGACCCGGCGCAGCGGCGTCCGGGCGGCGACCTCGGTCTGGTGCTCCTCGGCGCTGCTGCCGACCCGCTCGGCGGTGGCCGCGGTCATCGCGGTGGCGATGTACCCGGGCGCGACGGCGTTGACGTTGACGTTGAACGGCCCGAGCTCGATCGCCAGGGTCGCGGTGAGGCCCTGGATGCCGGCCTTGGCGGCCGCGTAGTTGGCCTGGCCCCGGTTGCCGAGGGCGGAGCGCGAGCTGAGCGAGACGATCTTCCCGTACTTCTGCGCCACCATGTACTTCTGCGCGACGTGGCTGCAGTTGTACGCGCTGGTCAGGTTGACCGTCAGCACCGCGTCCCAGTCGGCCTTCGGCATCTTGAAGAACAGGTTGTCCCGGGTGATCCCGGCGTTGTTGACCAGGATGTGCACCCCGCCGAGGTCCGCCGCGACCTGCGCGAACACCGCCTCCACGGCGTCGTAGTCGGCCACGTCGCAGCCGTACGCCCGGGCGGTGCCGCCCTTGGCGGTGATCTCGGCGACCGTCCCGGCCGCCCGCTCGGCGGTGAGGTCGACCACGGCGACCGCCGCGCCCTCCTCCGCCAGCAGACGGGCGGTGGCCGCCCCGATGCCCTGGGCCGCGCCGGTCACCACGGCGACCTTCCCCGCGAACCGCGTCATGTGAACTCCTCGGAAGTCTGGAGGTTTGAAGGTTGATCCGGGCCCTGGAGGCTCGGACCGACGGAGGTGTGGACCAACAGAGGTGTGGATCGACAGAGTTGTGGACCAACAGAGCTGTGGACCAACAGAGGTGTGGATCGACGGACGGGGAGCGCCGGTCGTCAGACGTTCTCGACGAGCACGGCCGTACCCTGCCCCACGCCCACGCACATGGTGGCCAGACCGCGCCGGGCACCGGTACGGCGCATCCGGTGCAGCAGGGTGGTGAGGATGCGGGCGCCGGAGCCGCCCAGGGGGTGGCCGAGCGCGATCGCGCCGCCGCTGGGGTTGACCACCTCCTCGGCCCGCTCCGGGCTGAACCCGATGCCGTCGGCGGAGGCGAGCGCCTGGGCCGCGAAGGCCTCGTTCAGCTCGGCGGTGTCCAGGTCGGCGAGCGACCAGCCGGCCCGCGCGAGCACCTTCGCCGTGGCCGGGACCGGGCCGATGCCCATGACGTCCGGGTGCACCCCGGCCGAGGCGCCGGCCACGTACCGGCCGAGCGGCCGCAGCCCGAGGTCGTGCAGCGCCTCCTCGCCGACCAGGAGCAGCCCGGCCGCGCCGTCGTTCATCGGCGAGGCGTTCCCGGCGGTGACCGTGCCCCCGGGTCGGAACACCGGCTTGAGGCCGGCGAGCTTCGCCAGGCTGGTGTCCTCGCGGATGCCCTCGTCGCGGCCCACCGTCACCCCGTCCGGCCGCTCGACCGGGACGAGTTCCGCGTCGAAGTGCCCGTCCTCGCGGGCGGCGCCGGCCCGCTGGTGGCTGCGCAGCGCGAAGGCGTCCTGGCGCTCCCGGCCGATGCCGTACCGGGCGGCCACCTCCTCGGCGGTCTCGCCCATGCTGAGCACGCCGTGCAGTTCGGCCATCCGCGGGTTGGTGAGCCGCCAGCCGAGCCGGGTGTCGAAGGTCTCCATCCGGTGCGGCAGCGCCTCGTCGGGGCGGGGGAGGACGAAGGGGGCGCGGGTCATCGACTCGCAGCCGCCGGCCAGCACCACGTCCGCCTCGCCGGAGCCGATGGCCCGGGCGGCGAGGGTGACGGCCTCCAGGCCGGAGGCGCAGAGCCGGTTGACGGTGGCTCCGGGGACGGTCTCCGGCAGGCCGGCCAGCAGCACGGCCATCCGGGCGGCGTTGCGGTTGTCCTCGCCGGCCTGGTTGGCGGCGCCCCAGTAGACGTCGTCGATCCGGGCCGGGTCGAGCGCGGGGACGTCGGCGAGCAGGGCGCGCAGCACGGTGGCCGAGAGGTCGTCCGGGCGGACCGTGGCGAGCGCGCCGCGCAGTCGGCCGATGGGTGTGCGGCGGGCGGCGGCGAAGTAGACGGGACGCACGTCGTCGGGCTCCTTGTCGGGAAACGGGTGGCAGGGGTCGGGACGGGAGCGGGGCAGGCGGCGGGCCGGCGTCAGAAGGCGTTGACGCCGGTCAGGGCGCGTCCGATGAGCAGCTGGTGGATCTGGCTGGTGCCCTCGTAGAGCGTCATCACCCGCGCGTCGCGCAGGTACTTGCCGACGGGGTACTCGTCGATGAACCCGTAGCCGCCGAAGACCTGGAGCGCGTTGTTGGCGGCCCGGACGGCGGCCTCGCTGGCGTACAGCTTGGCGACGGAGGACTCGGTGGCGAACGGCAGGCCGCGGTCGATGTGGTCGGCGACCTTCCAGGTGAGCAGCCGGGCCGCCTCGACGTCGACGGCGATGCCGGCCAGCAGCTCCTGGACGAGCTGGTGCGAGGCGATCGGCTTGCCGAACTGTTCGCGCTCGCCCGCGTAGCGGACGGCGGTCTCCAGGCAGGCCCGGGCGATGCCGACGCAGCCGGCCGCCACCGACATCCGGCCCTTGGCCAGCGCGGCCATCGCCACCGTGAACCCCTTGCCGACCTCGCCGAGCCGGGCGCTGTCCGGCACCCGGACGTCCTCGAAGGAGAGGCCGGCGGTGGCCTGGCCGCGCAGGCCGAGCTTGCCGTGGATCTCGGTGCGGGTGAAGCCGGGCAGGTCGGTGGGGACCAGGAAGGCGGTGATGCCCCGGTGGCCCCGCTGTTCGGGCGCGTCGCCGCCGGTGCGGGCGAAGACCAGGGCGACGTCGGCCCAGGTGCCGTTGGTGATGAAGGTCTTGGCGCCGCTGATCAGCCAGTCCCCGCCGTCCCGGACGGCGCGGGTGGTGAGGTTGGCGGCGTCCGATCCGGTGCCCGGCTCGGTGAGCGCGAAGCAGGCGAGCGCCTCGCCCGAGGTGAGCCGGGGCAGCCAGTGCCGCTTCTGCTCCTCGGTGCCGAAGGCGTTGACCGACTTGCCGACCAGGCCGAGCGAGACCGAGACGATCCCGCGCACGGCCGAGTCGCCGCGCCCGAGTTCCTCCAGGACCAGGCAGTACGCCAGGTGGTCGCCGCCGCTGCCGCCGTACTCCTCCGGGATGGTCAGCCCGAGGAAGCCGACCTTCGCCAGCTTGCCGATGATCGCGCGGTCGACGGACTCGGCGCGGTCCCACTCGGCGGCGTGCGGCACGACCTCGCGGTCGGTGAAGGAGGCGGCGAGGTCCCGGACGGCGCTCTGCTCCTCGGACAACTCCAGGTTCACGGCGGCTCCCGAATCCGGTGTCCAGGGCCCCGACCCCAGGGCCGGACCCATTAAACTAGCGCTGCAAGTTTTATGGGGGGACTGTAGCCCCGCCCCGCCCGCGCTGGGAAGGGGCACCTGCCAGAATCGGTCCCCAGCACACCCGACCGGAGGAACCGGAGGCACCCGCCGCGATGGCCCGTCCACGCACCCCGCTGCTCAGCCGCGAGCGCATCGTCGCCGCCGCCCTGCGGCTGATCGACGACGAGGGGCTGGACGCCCTCTCCACCCGCCGGCTCGCCAGCGAGCTGTCGGTCAGCGGGCCCTCGCTCTACAACCACTTCGCCACCAAGGACGAGCTGCTGGACGCGGTGGTGGACAGCGTCATCGGCGAGGTCGACCTGTCGATGTTCGGCACCGCCGGGGCCGCCGGAGTCGTCGCGGCCGGTGGGGGCTCCTGGCCGGAGGCGCTGCGCGACTGGGCCCGCTCCTACCGGGCCGCGCTGGCCGCCCACCCCAACATCGTCCCGGTGCTCGCCCAGGGCCCCGGGCGCCGGCCGAACGCCCTGCGGCTGGCCGACGCCGTCTTCGGCCACCTGGTCGAGTCCGGGTGGCCGCGCGGCCAGGCGACCAGGATCGGCGCGTTGATGCGCTACTTCGTCACCGGCTCGGCGCTCGCCTCCTTCGCGGCCGGCTTCCCCGCCGACGCCGAGGTCTACGACGCGGCCGACTACCCGCACCTCGGTGAGGCGCACCGGCTGGCCGGGCACCGCGGGACGGTGGACGAGGGCGCCTTCGAGACCGGGTTGGAGGCGCTGCTCGACGGGCTCGCCCTGCGCTACGCCCGGCTCGCCGAGCGGCCCTGAGACGAGGCTGGAGGGGCCCGGTCGAGCGGAAACGATTCGGCCCCCGCACCCCGCGCTGATCGCGCCGGGGGTACGGGGGCCGAGAGGTCGGCGGGCCGACGGGCGGATCAGCCCATGTCCTCCAGCCGGACGCCCTTGGTCTCCTTCATGAACTTCGCCACGAAGAGGATGGAGAGCGCCGCGAAGGCGGCGTAGATCAGGTAAGTCGCCGACAGGTTCCAGCGCGACATGGACGGGAACGAGACGGTGATCACCCAGTTCGCGATCCACTGCGCGGAGGCGGCGACGGAGAGCGCGGCGGCGCGGATCCGGTTCGGGAACATCTCGCCGAGCATCACCCAGACGACGACGCCCCAGGACATCGCGAAGAACAGCACGAAGGCGTTGGCGGCGACCAGCGCGACGGTGCCCTGGAGGTCGGGCAGGGTGAGGTTGTCCCCGCTGCCGGTGGCCGAGGAGAAGGCCCAGCCGGCGGTGCCGAGCGCGACCGCCATGCCGGCCGAGCCGATCAGGGCGAGCGGCTTGCGGCCGACCCGGTCGACCAGCACGATCGCGATCACGGTGCCGAGGATGTTGATCACCGAGCCGACGAAGCTGATCAGCAGCGAGTTGCCCTGGTCGATGCCGACCGACTGCCACAGGATCGACGAGTAGTAGAAGATCACGTTGATGCCGACCAGCTGCTGGAAGACCGACAGGCCGATGCCGACCCAGACGATCGGGAGCAGGCCGAAGCGGCCGCCGAGCAGGTCGCGGAAGCGCGGGCGGTGGTCGGAGGCGATCAGCGCCTGGACCTCGGCGATCCGGGCGTCGGTGTCCACGCCCTCGCCCTCGACCTCGGCGAGCACCTTGCGGGCGTCGTCCAGGCGCTCGGCCTGGATCAGGTAGCGCGGGGACTCGGGGATCACCGAGGCGAGCACGAAGTAGACCGCGGCCGGGACGACGCAGATGCCGAGCATCCACTGCCAGGCCTCCAGGCCGAGCAGCTGGCCGCGGGTGTCGCCGCCGGCCGCCTGCGCCAGCACCCAGTTGACCAGCTGGGATATCGCGATGCCGAGCACGATCGCGGCCTGCTGGAAGGAGGCCAGCCGGCCCCGGTACTTGGTCGGCGCGACCTCGGCGATGTAGGTCGGGGCGATCACCGAGGCGATGCCGATGGCCGCGCCGCCGAGGACGCGCCAGAGGGCGAGGTCCCAGGCGGAGAACGGCAGCATCGAGCCGACCGCGCTGATCGCGAACAGCAGGGCGCCCGCCTTCATGACCTTGATGCGGCCGTACCGGTCGGCGAACCGTCCGGCGACCGCGGCGCCGACCGCCGAGCCCAGCAGCGCCGAGGAGACGATCAGACCGGTCACGCCGCTGCCGACGCCGAACTTCTCCTGGATGCCGGAGACGGCGCCGTTGATCACGGAGCTGTCGTAGCCGAACAGGAAGCCGCCGAGGGCCGCTGCCGCGGTGATGAAGACGACGAAGCCGAGGCGGCCGGGCGCGGGGGCCTCGACCGCCCCGGAGGGCTTCTGGGTGACGCTCACGATCTGACTCCTGGTACTCAACGCTGAGCTCGGTAGCCGAGATCGTAACCCCTATTCGTTTAAGTCTTGTACACCGGGAACCTCAAGTTTCGCTCTGAGAATTCGTAAGGTGAACAAGCAAATTGGGCCGTCCGGGAGTGGCGGTCAGGCCGGCGAGGCGAGCGAGAGCCCGAACCGGCCCTCTGGGTCGGTCCACCAGTGGCTCAGCCGCAGCCCGGCCGCCGCCAGTTCCCCGGCCACCCGCTCCCGGCGGAACTTCGCCGACACCTCGGTGCGCAGCTCCTCGCCCCGGGCGAAGTGCACCGGCAGGTCCAGGGCCGGGATCTTCACGGACTGCGCGCGCAGCGAGCGCAGCCGCATCTCGATCCACTCCTGCTCGGCGTCCCAGAGCGCGACGTGCTCGAAGGCGTCCGGGTCGAAGTCGGCGCCCAGCTCGCGGTTGAGCACGTTGAGCACGTTCCGGTTGAACTCGGCGGTCACCCCGGCGGAGTCGTCGTAGGCGGCGACCAGCACCGCCGGGTCCTTGACCAGGTCGGTGCCGAGCAGCAGGAAGTCGCCCGGGTCGAGGGCGGTGCGCAGGCCGTGCAGGAAGGCCGCGCGCTCAAGGGGCAGCAGGTTGCCGAGGGTGCCGCCGAGGAAGGCGACCAGGCGCGGGCCGCCCTCCGGGGGCAGGCCGAGCCCGGCGGTGAAGTCGGCGAGCACGCCGTGCACCGCGAGCCCGGGGTACTCGGCGGAGATGGCGGCGCCGGCCGCGGTCAGCGCGCTCTCGCTGACGTCCACCGGGACGTACGTCTCCAGGGTGCCGAGCGCGCGCAGGGCGTCCAGCAGCAGCCGGGTCTTCTCGGAGGAGCCGGAGCCCAGCTCCACCAGGGTGCGGGCCCCGGTGGCGGCGGCGATCTCGCCGGCCCGGGCGGTCAGGATGGCCCGCTCCGCCCGGGTCGGGTAGTACTCGGGCAGCCGGGTGATCTCCTCGAACAGCTCGCTGCCCCGCGCGTCGTAGAACCACTTCGGCGGCAGCCACTTGGGCCGCGCGGTCAGTCCGTGCTGCACGTCGTGGCGCAGCGCGGTGCTGAAGTGGTCGGCGGGCAGCAGTCGGGTGAGTTCGAAGGTGTCCATGACAGGGTGGTTCCTCTGTTCAGAAGGTGAAGGAAGAGTGGGGATCAGTCGCGGCCGGGAAGGCGGCGTACGGTGACGCCGCGCGAGTCCGCCAGCAGCAGCGAACCGTCGGGGACGGACGTCCAGCCCGGCGCGTCGTCGTACGGTTCGGAGGCCACCACCGTGCCGAGGCCCGGCAGGGTGCGGTGGTACAGGGTGTCGCCCCAGGTGGTCGCGGCGATCGAGGCGCCGTCGGTGAGCAGCAGGTTGAGCCGCCCGGTGGTGTGCGCGGTGACGTCCGCGACGGTGCCCGCCAGGGCCTCGCCCGGCCCGGCGCCGTCCCGCAGCCGGTGCAGGGTGAGCGCCCACAGCAGCGCCGAGTCGGTGCGCGCCTCCAGGTCCAGCAGTTCGGCCGGGGGCAGCAGGGCGGCCAGCGCGTCCAGCTTGCCGGGCCAGCCGGCCACCGCGCCGTTGTGGCTGAACAGCCAGCGCTCGGCGGCGAACGGCGCGGCCGCGCCCTCGCCCGGCGCGCAGCCCTCGGTGGCGGACCGGACGGCGGCCAGCAGCGCCCGGGTGCGGACCACCCGGGCGAGGTCGGCGAAGGCCTCGTCCGCCCAGATCGGCCCGGTCCGGCGGTAGCGGGCGGGCACCTCGTCGCCGGCCGCGTACCAGCCGAGGCCGAAGCCGTCCGCGTTGACCGTGCCGCACTGCTGGACCCGGGGCGCCCAGGACTGCCGGTACAGCCCGTACGGCGGGTGCACCAGCAGCTCCCGGGGTGCCACCGGCTCGCCCAGGTAGGCGATGTGACGGCACATCAGTCCGCCTCCAGGTCGCGGGCGGTGCGGAACCCGGCGAAGATCTGCCGCCGGACCGGGTAGTCCCAGTTGCGGAAGGTGCCCCGGCAGGCGACCGGCGCCACCGCGAAGCAGCCACCGCGCAGCACCTTGTGCTCGGGGCCGAAGAACACCTCCGAGTACTCCCGGTACGGCCAGGCCCGGAAGCCCGGGTAGGGGCGGAAGTCGCTGGCCGTCCACTCCCACACGTCGCCGATCAACTGGCCCACCCCGTACGGGGACCGGCCCTTCGGGTAGCTGCCCGCCCCGGCCGGGCGTAGGTGGCGCTGGCCGAGGTTGGCGTGCTCGGGGCCGGGCGGGCCGTCGCCCCAGGGGTAGCGGCGGGAGCGGCCGGTGGCCGGGTCGTGCCGGGCCGCCTTCTCCCACTCGGCCTCGGTCGGCAGCCGCCGGCCGGCCCACCGGGCGTACGCGTCCGCCTCGTACCAACTGACGTGCAGGACGGGCTCGTCCGGCTCGACCGGCGCCACCGTGCCAAAGCGCCGGCGGAGCCACTGGCCGTCCTGGTGGCGCCAGAACAGCGGGGCGGTCAGGTCGGCGCGGCGGCGGTGCTCCCAGCCCTCCGGCGTCCACCAGCGCGGGTCGTCGTAGCCGCCGTCCGCGATGAACCGCTGGTAGGCGGCGTTGGTGACCGGGGTGGTGTCCAGCAGGAAGGCCGGCAGGTCGACGGTGTGCGCCGGGCGCTCGTTGTCCAGCGCCCACGGCTCGGTGTCCGTCCCCATGGTGAACGGGCCCGCGGGGATCAGGACTTCGGCGGGCAGGGCGGCCGCGTCGGCGGGCGCGGGCGGTGGCGGTGGGGCGGCCAGGGCCGGCTCGCCCTGGCGGAGCTGGTGGGTGATCAGCATCGTCTCGTCGTGCTGCTGCTCGTGCTGGGCGATCATCCCGAACGCGAACCCGGCGTCCAGCAGCGGCGCGCCCTCCAGCGGGCTCGCCGCCAGCAGGTCCAGCACCCGGCCGCGCACCTCGTGGGCGTAGGCGCGGGCCTCGGCGGGCGGCAGCAGCGGCAGGCTGGGGCGCTCGGCGCGGGGGTGCTGGAAGGCGTCGTAGAGCGGATCGATCTCGGGGTGCATCGGGTCGCGGCCGCCGACGTTGCGCAGCAGCCAGAGTTCCTCCTGGTTGCCGATGTGCGCGAGGTCCCAGACCAGCGGGGACATCAGCGGGGAGTGCTGGGCGGTGAGGTCGCCGTCCCCGACGCAGTCGGTCAGCGCGGCGGTGCGGGCGCGGGCGGCCAGCAGCTCGGTGGCGATGCTCTCGCGCAGCGCCTCGGTGCCGGTGGCGGCGGCGTCAGGGGTGGCGGTGGCGGCGGTCGGGCCGGTGCTGCGGTCCGGGCCGGCCGCCTCGGTGCCCCCGTGGGGTCGGACGTCGGTCATGGTGCGGCCTCCTCCGGGGGAGCGGGTCGGGTGCCGGAGCGCAGGGCGTCCAGCTGGTCGTCGGCCGGGCAGCGGCCGCGCGCGGGGTAGCGCTCGGCGAACTCGGCGACGACGGTGCGCAGTTGACCGGCGCCGGGCAGGCGGCCCAGTGCGGCGTCGGCGGCGGCGAAGCAGGTGAGGGTGGCCCGGCGCAGCTCCGGGTCGGCCATGGCCAGGGTGGCGGCCCGGCGCCAGACCTCGCTGCGCGGCGGGCGCGGACCGTCGGTGCGTTCCAGCGGCTCCAGCGCGGCCAGCGCGGCATCGGCGGCCACCGGGTCGTCCAGCAGGGCGGTGACCAGTGCGGCGACCACCACCCAGCCGTCCCCGGGCTGGGCGTCGATCATCCGCAGCTCCAGGTGGCCGCGCGGGCGCACCGGTGGGAAGAGGGTGGTGCGGTGGTAGTCCAAGTCGTCGAGCGTGGGCGGGCGTTCGCCCGCGCCGCGGATCCAGTCGCGGAAGGTCAGCCCGGTCGGGGCCGTCCAGGGCAGGCCCTCGGGCCTTCGTACGCACAGGACTTGGGCATCCAGCACGTACTGTGCCCAGGCCTCGCGCGGGTCGCCGTGGTCCGGCTCCGGGGCGAGCGTGCGGGTCGGGTCCATCCGGGACCACACGGCCTGCCGGGTGGACCGATGGCCGGTCGAACTACCGTCCAGTGTAGGGGAGTTGGCGAATGCGGCGACCAGCACCGGGCCCAGCCGGTGGGCCAGTCGCCAGCGGCGCTCCACCGCGTGCGGCCCGTCCGCCTCGCCGGCGTCCAGGCAGACCTGCACCGACGCGGTGCCGGTCATCATGATGCGGCCCCAGGGCCCGGCGGAGTCGAAGAAGCGCTCCATCGCGAGGTAGCGGGGGTGGTCCAGCACCATCCGTCGGGGGCGGGCGTACGGGTCCGTCCCGGTGCCGGTGAGTCGCAGGCCCTGTGCCGCGAAGGCGGCCCGCAGGGCGGTCAGATCGCGTCGGGTGTCCTCGACGCAGGCCAGGAGGCCGGTGGCGGGCGGGGAGCTGAGCTCGACCTGTCCGCCGGGTTCGAGCGTGAGGCGCGAACCGGAGGGGAGGGAGACGCCGTCCGGTCCGCCGAGTGGCAGCGACTCCAGTGCGGCGTGGAGCAGTTCCGGCCGTACGGGGCGGGACGGACATCGATCGTCATGGACGAACCATTCGACCTCCACCCCCACCAGACGGGGCGGTCCGATCTTGAAGCAGACGCCCGACACGTGGCTGCGCGCCCCCGATTCGGTCAACGGGGTCACCCCCGGCGGGGGTGTTGGCGTGCTCTGCCGGTCGGGCGGAGTGGTGCGGGATACCGGTATCACCGGACTCACCATCCTCGGGATCACGATTGCGGCCCGGTCTACCTTGCCCAGTCTGCTACGGAGCATGCGGGGATGCCCCGCAAAAATCGTGTGAACGTTCTTTTTCGCAGGTCAGGGCTGTGGCGAACGGGTGAGTTCGGGGCTGTCAGGCCGATCGGCGGGCAGGGAGCGGCCCGCACCCGGTCGGGGCACGTGCCGGGGTCACAGGCGCTCCAGCCGCTCCAGGACTGTCGCCAGCACCGGCCCCGGCAGGGCGTAGTTCAGGCGCAGCGAACCCCGGCCGCCGGGCCCGAAGTCGGCGCCGTCGGAGGCCTCCAGACCGCAGCGCTCCAGCAGCGCCCGGCGGGCGTCGGCGGGCGGCAGGCCGAGCGCGGCGGCGTCCAGCCAGAGCAGGTAGGAGGCCCGCGGGGTGGAGCGGACGGCGGGCCCGAGCCGGTCGGTCAGCCGGGTGCGGGCGGCGGCCAGGTGGGCGAGCAGCGCGTCCAGCCAGGGCCCGCCCTCGCGCAGCGCCGCCTGCTGCACGGTCTGCTCCAGCAGGCCGCCCTCCCAGAGGCCGTAGCCGGCCAGCGCCTCGGTGAACCGGGCGCGCAGCCCGGGGTCGGGGACGAGGGCGAAACTGCTGGGGATGCCGGAGCAGTTGAAGGTCTTGCCGACGGAGTTGAGGGTGACGACGAGGGGCCGGTGCGCCGGGTCGGCGGTGGTGACGGCGACGGGGTGGGTGCGGTCGGGGTGGGTGAGGTCGCCGTGCACCTCGTCCGAGACCAGCAGCGCACCGCTCTCGGCCGCCCGGGCGGCGAGCGCGCGCACGGCGTCGGCCGGCCACACCGTGCCGGAGGGGTTGTGCGGGTTGCTCAGCAGTACGGCGCCGACGGGGCGGGGGAGCGGGCCCGACGGGAGCCGGTAGCCGCTCGGGCCCGGGTGCGGAGGCCCTGGGTGCGCCGGGTGCAGCGGCAGCTCGCGGTACGGGAGGCCGGCCGCGCGGCAGAGCTGGGCGAAGCCGCCCCACTCGGGAGTGGGGAAGAGGACGGGGGCCTGCGGCCGTACGGTCTCCAGGAGGACGCGCAGCGCGGTGCGCGGGCCGCAGGGCAGCAACAGGACCCAGTCCGGGTCGACCGCGGCGCCGTGCCGGGTGCGGTACCAGTCGGCCACCAGCGCGCGGCCGGCCGGGTCGCAGACCGTGTAGCCGTACGCGCGGTGCCGGGCGCGCCGCTCCAGCGCCTCGGCGACGGCGGGCGGTCCGGGCAGGTCCATGTCGGCGAGGCCCATCGCGATCGTTCCCGGGGCGTCCGCGCGGGCCCACTTGCTGCTGCCGGTGCCGGTGCGGTCGAAGGGGGCGTCGAAGCCGAAGCCGGGGGCGGGGACGTCGGTGGGCGCGGGGCCGAGGGTGTCGCGAACAGATGACAGATTTCGAAAGCTGTCATCTGTTCGCTGAAAGTTGTCGTCTGTCATCTGTTCGCCGCCATCCGTCCTCCGACGCCCGGCACCCCGCTCGACGCCCGTCACCCCGCCGCCGCCCCCGCCAGGTACGCCGCGAGCCCCCGCCGCCCACGGCGCATCATCACCGCGTGGTTGGCCCGGAACAGCGGGTGCAGCGGCAGGGCGAGCCGGCGCAGCAGGGGCTTGCCGGGCCGGGTCTCCTCCTCGAACAGCACCCGGCTGCCCGGACCGCCCGGCCCGCGGGCCCCGCGCGGTCCGCCCGCCCCGCCCGCCAGGTCCGGCGTCACCGTGAACCGCGACCACCCGGCCAGGTCGCCCCGCATGGCCACCTCCAGCACCCCGGCGGCCGGGTCGCGCCGCCTCGCCGCCAGGCCGATCACCAACCGGTACGGCAGCAGCGCGCGCACCACCACGTCCCCGGAGTCCTCGCCGGTCGCTCGGACCTCGCGGATCTCCGGCCACCACAGCGGATAGCTCCGCACGTCCTCGAGGGCCGCGTACACGGCGGTCGCCGGAGCCGCGAGCCGCCAGACGCCCCGGAATCGGTAGTGGTTGGGGTCCACGGCCCCACCCTAGTCCGGGCCGGTCGCTCCGAGGGGTGAACGCCGTTGGACCGTTGCCGAGTTGGTCCGTGGCACGGCCGGTAACCGGAGGTGAATCTTCCGGAAGCGCCCGTCCGGGAGGAAGGAGGCACTCCGCTTGCACCCGTTCGGGGTGCGGGGGAGGATCTTCTGTGCTTGTAGTCTCATCAGTCACGGCAGCATCCCTTGGGCGCTGCGACCCCAGAAACCGGAGTGAAGGAGTCACAGGCATGCGGCGACCGAGCTGGGTACCGGAGGGTACGGACCTGGACAAACCGAACGCCGCGCGGGTCTACGACTACTACCTGGGGGGCTCGCACAACTTCGAGGTCGACCGGGAGATGGCCCGCAAGGCGATCGCCATGTGGCCGGAGCTGCCGCAGATCATGCGCTCCAACCGCGCCTTCCTGCGCCGCGCCGTGACCTTCCTCGCCGAGCAGGGCGTCACCCGCTTCCTGGACATCGGCTCCGGCATCCCGACCTTCGGCGCCGTGCACGAGATCGCCCGGGCGATCCGCCCCGAGGCCAAGGTCGTCTACGTGGACCGCGACCCGGTCGCCGTCGCGCACAGCCGCCTGCTGCTGGAGGACGACCACGACTGCGCCGTCGCCCAGGCCGACCTGCGCGACGTCGACGACCTGCTGGCCCGCCCCGAGGTCACCGAGCTGCTGGCGGCCGGCGAGCCCGTGGCCGTGCTGCTGGTCGCCGTCGCGCACTTCGTCGGCGACGAGGACGACCCGTGGCGGCTGATCGGAACGATCCGCGACGCCCTCCCGCCCGGCAGCGCGCTGGTGCTCTCGCACGCCGCCCTGGAGAGCCGCCCCGACCAGGCCGAGGACCACCAGAAGCTCTACCAGCGGACGCCGACCCCGCTGACCATGCGCACCCACGAGCAGATCACCGCGATGTTCTCCGGCTTCGAGCTGGTCGAGCCGGGCGTGGTGCACCTGCCGCTGTGGCGTCCGGACCAGCCGGGTACGGTCGGTGAGCACCCCGAGCGGATCGCCGGGGTGGCGGGCGTGGGGATCCGCCCTTGAGCGGACGCGACGGACGAGGCACCGACGGCCGCACGCCCCGCGCGGCGGCCGTCGCGAGGCCTGCCCGGCCCGCTCGGCCCGCAAGGCCTGCCGGGCCCGCCGGAACCGGCGCGTACACCAGAGGAACCAGGTTCAGCAGATGAGTACCACCCCGGTGCGCGGCAACGCGGAGCGGTTCCACGAGGAGTGGGCCCGGCTGCTCTCCGCCGACCACGGCACCGCCGTCCACCCCGGCCTGCTCGGCCGGCTGGTCGCGCGCACCGCCGCGCTGCTGCACCGCGCCCAGGAGGACGAGCCGTTCGAGCCGCGGCTGGCCGCGCAGGCCGGCGCCGACCTGGTCGACGCGCACTTCACCGACCCGGTGCTGCTGGCGCGGGCGGTCGAGCTGCTCCAGGCGCAGCCCGTCCAGGACGACCGCGGCCCGGCCCTGACCGGCGCCTTCGCGGCCGGCTGGGCGGCCGCCCTGCGCGAGCGCACGCTGACCGAGCAGGAGGCGATCCGCACCGCCGCCGACAGCGCCCGCAAGGAGGCCGAGCGGGCGCTGCGCGCCTCCGAGGCCCGGTTCCGGGCGCTGTTCGAGAGCGCCGCCATCGGCATCGGCATCGGTGACACCGACGGCAACATCATGGCGGTCAATAAGGCCCTCCAGGAGCTGTTCGGCGCGGGCCCGGAGGACATGATCGGCCGCCGGGTCGGCGACCTGGTGCACCCCGAGGACACCCCCGGCGTGTGGGAGGCGTACGAGGAGCTGATCAGCGGCAAGCGGGACTACTTCCAGTTCGACAAGCCGTACTACCGCCAGGACGGCGAGGTGATCTGGACCCACCTGACCGTCTCGCTGATCCGCGACGACGACGGCATCCCGCAGTACCAGGTCGCGATGCTGGAGGACGTCACCGACCGCTACCGGCTCCAGGAGCGGCTGCGCCACCAGGCCACCCACGACCCGCTCACCGGCCTGCCCAACCGCGCGGCCTTCTTCGAGCGGCTGGAGAAGCTGTTCGAGGAGCCCGAGCCGGGCGCCCGCTTCGGCCTCTGCTACGTCGACCTCGACGGTTTCAAGGTGGTCAACGACAGCCTCGGCCACGACATGGGCGACCAGCTGCTGGCCGCCGTCGCCGCCCGGCTGAAGGCCGCCCTCACCCCGCTCGGCCACCTGGTGGCCCGGCTCGGTGGCGACGAGTTCGTCGTCCTGCTGGAGAAGTGCCGGGGCGAGCAGGAGGCGGTGGCCGCCGCGAAGACCGTGCTCAAGGCGCTGGCCGGGCCGGTGCTGATCGGCGACCACAAGCTCGCCGTCGGCGCCAGCGTCGGCGTGCTGGAGCGGCGGGTGTCCACCACCACCCCGGGCGCCGCCGTCCGGGCCGCCGACCTCACCCTGTACCGCGCCAAGGAGGCCGGCCGCGGCCGCTGGACGCTCTTCGACCCCAAGGAGAACGCCCGGGCGGTCAGCCGCTACGCGGTGTCGGTGCGGATGCCGGCGGCCCTCGACCGCGGCGAGTTCTTCATCGACTACCAGCCGCTCTACCGCCTCGCGGACGGCCGGCTGGCCGCCGTGGAGGCGCTGGTGCGCTGGCGCCACCCGCAGCTCGGCGTGCTCGGCCCGGACGAGTTCGTCACCACCGCCGAGGAGACCGGGCTGATCATGCCGCTCGGCCGCTGGGTGCTGGAGCAGGCCTGCGGCCAGGCCGCGGACTGGATCAAGCGGTACGGCGACGCCGCCCCGCAGCTCAACGTCAACCTGGCGGTCCGGCAGGCCCGCAGTGCCGCCCTGGTCACCGACCTCGCCCGGATCCTCGACAGCACCGGCCTGGACCCGGCCCGGTTGCAGCTGGAGATCACCGAGTCGACCGTGGTCGGGCCCGAGGACGAGGCGCTGCGCACCCTGCACGGGCTGGTCGACCTCGGGGTGTCGCTGGCCGTGGACGACTTCGGCACCGGCTGGTCCAACCTCGCCTACCTGCGCGACCTGCCGGTCTCCGGGCTGAAGATCGCCGGCTCCTTCGTCGGCGACCTGCACGAACCGGGGAAGGACGAGTCCACCGGGTGGCGGATCGTCAGCGGACTGGTGTCGATGGCGCACGCGCTCGGGCTGAACGTCACCGCCGAGGGCGTGGAGACCCACCGGGACGCCGAACGGCTGCGGACCATGGGCTGCGACTGGGCGCAGGGCTGGCACTTCGGGCGCCCGGTGCGGCCCGAGGAGATCGCCCGGCGGATCGTGGAGGAACCGCTGGGGCGCCCGGTCGAGGAGCGCTGAGGCGGGCCGGCTGGACGCCGGCTCGAGTTCCGCTCGGGGGCCGGTCCGTTCCCGCCCGGTCCTGCTCCGCTCCGGCGGTCGCGGTGCCGGCCCGACCGCCGTACGGGCAGTGCCGGCCGAGGCGTCGACAGCGGCCGGTTCCCCGTCGGGGATCGCGCTTGCGTACCGGTCCTGCGATGGGTCGGTCCTGATCCGCGAAAGCGGCCGACACCCGCGCCCGCCATGAGGGATGATGACGCGTCACAATCCACCCCGGAACCGGTGCGCCCATGGTCACGGCCCCGCGCCGGTCCGGGCTGCGGGGGAGGGGAGCGTCGCATGGGCACGACGGAGGACGCGGACCCGGCCGAGGGCGGTCGGCGCGGGCCGAGGCCCCGGTCGGCCGCCGGAGCCGAGCCGGGGAATCCGCCGGGGAGCAGGGTGGAGCGGTGGTCGCGGGGGCGCTGGCGTGCCTCCGAGGACGCCCCGGACCGGTCGTCCCGGCTCGGCGCGACCCCGCGGGCCCGGGTGGACCCGCAGGCCGCGACCCGTCGGGTGCCCGCCGCCCCGCCGCGCTTCGATCCGGAGGCCGCGACGCGTCGGGTGTCCGGCAACGAGCCGCGGTACGACCCGGAGGCGGCCACCCGCCGCAGGCCGGACACCGGGCCGAGGTTCGACCCGCACGCCCCGACCGAGCTCCGGCCGAACCGGCCGAAGGGCTCGGGCAGTTCGGGGGACTCGGGGCACTCGGGACGTGCGCCTGGTGCCGATTCGGAGGCGGTGACCGAGGTCGTCCGGCCCCGGTCGGGCTCGGGGGCCGGCTCGTCCTCCTGGCAGGACGGCATCGGGCCCGGCGGCCCCGCCCCGGCCGGGGGAGGCGGCGGCGGGAGTGCGGGCGGGAGCCCGGCCGGCCCCGAGGACGGGTTCGGCGGGGCCCCGGACACCGGCGGTCCGTTCGAGGGCGTCTTCCCGGACGCCCTGCGGAGCCGCTTCATCCCGCTGGGTCGGGCCGGAGCCGGTTCCGAGGGCACCGTCTGGTACGTCCGGCGCACCGACGGCGGCGGTGACGCGGCCGTCAAGGTGGCCGTCGCGGGCCAGCCGATGGACCACGACCTGCTCTCCCACCTGGGCCACGACGGCTTCCGCCGGCACGTCCCGCAGCTGATCGACTTCGGCCGGGTCCGCCACCACGGCGCCCAGGTCGACTGGGTGGCCATGGAGTACCTGCCGGTCACCCTCGCCGCCCACGTCGCCGGGCTGTGGCGGTCGGGCGGGCACGGCGACCGGCGGACCACCGAGCAGATCGTCTACGAGCTGGTCGCCCTGCTCGACTTCTGGCAGCAGCGGATCCAGCGCAACCCGCTGGACTTCAAGCCCGCCAACATCCTGGTGCGCCCCGGCAGCGGGTCCGGGGAGTTCGTGATCGCCGACTTCGGCGGCGTCGACCGGCTCACCGACAGCCGCCGGTTCACCTCCGCGATGATGGTCACCGTCGCCTACATGGCCCCCGAGCAGCTGGCCGGCAAGAACCACCAGGCCGGGCCCTGGTGGGGGCTCGGCAACGTGCTGTACGAACTGTTCGTCGGCCGCCCCCGCTTCGTCGGCGCGGACGGCGAGCGCCCGGACGACCAGGAGCTGGAGCTGGAACTGGTCATGGGCGAGGAGGTCGACCTCAGCGCCGTCCGCGACCCGCGCCAACTGCTGCTCCTCCAGGGGCTGTTCACGAAGATGCCGGAGGACCGTTGGACCGCCCCGCAGGTCCGCAGCTGGCTGGCCGGCGGTACCCCCGAGGTGATCCGCCGCCGACCGCAGGCGCAGGCCAGGGCCCACCGGCCGGTCACCTTCCTCGGCAACCCGTTCACCGACCCGGTCCGGCTCACCGAGGCGCTGCTCAAGAACTCCGGCGCGGCGGCCCGCTGGCTGGCCACCGGGGGAGCGGAACGGGTGCGCGACTGGCTGCGGGACGAGGTCGAGGACACCGTCTTCGACCTGCACTACCTCTCCGACGTGGCCAAGGCGCCCGGCTCCCGGCGCGAGTCCGTGGCCGCGGTGGCGGTGCTCGCCCTGGGGGCCGCCTTCGTCCCGGGCGCCGTCCCCCACTACCGCGACCGGCCGATCGACACCACCGGGCTGGAACGCGTCGTCACCGCACCGGACGGCGCCGAGCTGATCGACGAACTCGTCCGGGGCGGGGTGCCGGCCGTGGTCGCCCGCTACGACTGCTTCCACCCCGAGTGCGCCGGCGAGCACTGCTCGCGGCTGCTAGCGCTGGCCGCACTGCCGGAGGTGCTGGCCGAGGTGGACCGGCTGGCCCGCACCGTCGGCGGCGGCCGACGCGGCGGCGACGGGCTCAGCCCGGAGGAACGCGAGGAGGCGCACCGGCAGGCGGTCTGGCTGAGCATCCGGCCCGAGGAACGCGCGCGGCTGCTCGGCCGGCTCTCGCCGCTGCCCGCCGCACTGCACCGACTGCCGCTGCCCGAGCGGGTCTCGGAGCTCGCCGCCGCGGTGGCCGCCTCGGTGGTGGACGGCGCGCTGGCCGTGGGCGCGGGCGCCCGCACCGCCGTACGGACCGTGGCCCGCAGACCGGCGCCCGATCCGGCGGCGGCCACTCCCCGGGACGTGGTGCGGCGCCACTGGTCCGCGCTGCGCCGTCGGGCGGTGAGCGCCGACCCGGCGCAGCCGGCCGGACGGGCGGCCCTGGTCGCGGCGGAGGCACTGCGGCGGCGCGGCCGGGGACGGCCCGAGCGGCCCGAACCGGAGGCCGGGGTGCGACAGGAGGGACGGGTGGCCCGGCTCTGGCTCAACCGGCGCCGCCGGCCGCCGACGGGCTGGGAGGACCGGCGGGAGCAGCTGGCGGCCTGGTGGCCGCACGCCCGTACCGCGCTGCCGCGCCGGGCCGGGGCGGTCCTGCTGCTGCTCCTCGCCTTCGGGCTGCTGCTGTGGGCGGGTGCGGTGCTCCGCTACCCGGTCGAGGCGGGGGAGAAGCTCGACCTCTCGCCCGCCGGCGCCTTCGGCGGCCCCCTGCGGAACGCCGGCGAGCACGCGGCCCGGCAGGTGGCCGGACAGCTCGGCGCGGGGCTCGTCGCGGCCGCCGTGATCGCCTTCTTCCCCGCCCGGGTGGGCATCGGCACGGCGCTGCTGACCGGCGCCGGAGCCCTCGCCATCGGCTACCTGCGGCTCGGACCGCCGATGACGGTGCTGGAGACGCCGCCGTCGGTGGCCGACCGGGTCGTGGTGTTCGAGGGCGGGATGGGGAGTTGGGCCGGCATCGCGGCCGTGGTGGCGACCGTCGTCTCGCTCGTCCTGATCGAGCGGGCCGCCAACCGGCTGCTGAAGCCGGCTCAGGAGGCCCGACGGCAGGCCCGGGAGGCCTGGCGGGAGCGGGGCGTGCGGGGTGTGCGGGGCGTGCGGGGCGCGGGGCCGTCCGGGGCAGCCACCGCCGAGCGGGCGGGGGGCGCGCCGTCCGGGCGGTGGCGGACGGGCGGCGCCGGTGCGCGCGACCGGCTGCGGTTCGCGCTCGGGACGACGGCGGTGCTGGTGCTGCTGCTGTGGGCGGCGGTCGAGGTCCGGCTGGCGGCCACCGGGGCGCACCCGACGCCCGACTCCTGGGGGACGGGGCAGGGCGGTGCGGACTACCAGGCCGGGTTCGTCCTGCTGCTGGCGGTGGTGTCGCTGGTCAGCACCCTCGGGACGCCGGCCACCGCCAAGGGGCTGTTCGTGCTCTGGGTCCCGGCCACGCTGTTCCTGGGCGCCTGGCCGGGGCCGCTGGGCCCGGTCGAGGCGCTGCGGATCCCGGTGTTCGAGGGGCTGTTCCGGGCGATCGCCGGGCTGTGGGGGCACGGGGCCTTCTGGGCCGCGCTGCTGGTGGCGCTGCCGTTGGCGGCGTACGGGGTGCTGCGGACGGTCCGGGGGCGCGCGGGGCGCGGGTGACAGCGAACGGCTGACGGCTGACAGATCACGGCGAACAGATAACAGCGAACAGATAACAGATGACAGCTGACAGATTTTGAAATCTGTCAGCTGCCATCTGTCACCAGCCGCCCGTGCGGCAGTTCAGCCGACCAGCCGGGACAGCTCGATCGAGTGCCCCGTCCGCTCCACCTTCGCCCGCAGGTAGCGGACGTTGCTGGCCGACAGGTGCACCCCCGTCGGCACCCGGTGCCGCACGACGATCCCCAGGTCGGCCAGCTGCGCCGCCTTGTCCGGGTTGTTGCTCAGCAGGTCGATGCCCGTGGCGTCGAGCGCGGCGAGCATCTGGGCGGCCGCGGTGTAGTCGCGGCCGTCCTCGGGCAGGCCGAGCGCGGTGTTGGCGTCGTACGTGTCCAGGCCGGAGTCCTGGAGGGCGTAGGCGTCCAGTTTGTTGTAGAGCCCGATGCCGCGGCCCTCCTGCCGCAGGTAGAGCAGGTACCCGCCGGCCTCGCTGATCCGCTCCACCGACTCGCGCAGCTGCGGCCCGCAGTCGCAGCGGTCCGAGCCGAAGACGTCGCCGGTCAGGCACTCGGAGTGCAGTCGCACCAGGGGCGTGCCGCCCTCGGGGACCGTGCCGAGCGCGAGCGCCAGGTGCTCGGCGCCGTCGGTGAGGCCGTGGAAGGTGGAGACCTCCGCGTCGGCGCGGTAGCCGTCGGGGAAGGTCAGCGGGATGCGCACACGCGAGCGCACCGTGGCGGCGCCGGGCTGCGGCATGGGTGGGCCTCCGTGGATCGGGGGTGGGCCGGGCCGGTTCGGCGCGGACCGGGGTGGACGCGGTCGGACCCGGACGGGTCGTGGTGCGTCGGAGGTCGACCGTACTAGGTAGTTCCAATTTGAACAACTAGGGGCCGCCGGGGCCCGGCTCGACCACCGGGGCGCACAACACCCCATCAGCCCCGGCTGTTCCCACCAGGGCTTCCAGCATGTGGATGGTGCGGGACCCGCGGTGTGGACACTGCGAGACTGGCGCCGTTTCCTGGGCACGTCCCTCAGGCCCGTCGGGACACTGCGCACGCCCATCGACGACCACGGAAGGGTCCTGAAGATGTCGACGACCCCTGCCACCCCCCACACCTCCGCTCCCGGCTCCTTCGAAGCCGAGCAGCGCGCGATAGAGGCGCTCTACGCGGACGTGGTCCGCCGCAACCGGGGCGAGGACGAGTTCCACCAGGCCGTCCACGAGGTGCTGGAGACCCTGGCGCCGGTGCTCGCCCACCGCCCCGAACTCCTCGACGCCCGGATCATCGAGCGGATCTGCGAGCCCGAGCGGCAGCTCATGTTCCGGGTGCCGTGGACGGACGACTCCGGTGACATCCACGTCAACCGCGGCTTCCGGGTGGAGTTCAGCAGCGCCCTCGGCCCGTACAAGGGCGGGCTGCGCTTCCACCCCTCGGTGAACCTCGGGATCGTCAAGTTCCTCGGTTTCGAGCAGATCTTCAAGAACGCGCTCACCGGCCTGCCCATCGGCGGCGGCAAGGGCGGCTCCGACTTCGACCCCAAGGGCCGTTCGGACGCCGAGATCATGCGGTTCTGTCAGTCCTTCATGACCGAGCTGTACCGTCACCTCGGCGAGTACACGGACGTGCCGGCCGGGGACATCGGCGTCGGCGGCCGGGAGATCGGCTACCTCTTCGGCCAGTACAAGCGGATCACCAACCGGTACGAGAGCGGCGTGCTCACCGGGAAGGGCCTCGGCTGGGGCGGCGCGCAGGTCCGTACCGAGGCCACCGGCTACGGCTGCGTCATGTTCACCTCCGAGATGCTGCACAGCCGCGGCGAGAGCCTGGACGGGCGCCGGGTGGTCGTCTCCGGGTCCGGCAACGTCGCCGTCTACGCCATCGAGAAGGCGCAGCAGCTCGGCGCGACCGTGCTCACCTGCTCCGACTCCTCCGGCTACGTGGTGGACGAGAAGGGCATCGACCTCGACCTGCTCAAGGAGGTCAAGGAGGTCCGGCGCGGCCGGGTCTCCGACTACGCCCGACTGCGCGGCGGCCACGTCCGGTTCGTCGAGGGCCCGGGCGTGTGGGGCGTGCCCTGTGACGTCGCGCTGCCCTGCGCCACCCAGAACGAGCTGGTCGAGGCCGACGCGCTGGCGCTGGTGCGCAACGGGGTGCTGGCCGTCGCCGAGGGCGCGAACATGCCCACCACCCCGGAGGCGGTGCGGGTGTTCCAGGAGGCCGGGGTGGCCTTCGGTCCGGGCAAGGCGGCGAACGCGGGCGGCGTCGCGACCAGCGCCCTGGAGATGCAGCAGAACGCCTCGCGCGACTCCTGGACCTTCGAGCACACCGAGGAGCGGCTGGCCGGGATCATGAAGCACGTCCACGACTCCTGCTTCACCACCGCCGAGCGCTACGGCCACCCGGGCAACTACGTGGTCGGCGCGAACATCGCCGGCTTCGAGCTGGTCGCGGACGCGATGCTGGCCCAGGGCCTGATCTGAGCCGCTGACGGCCGTCACCCGGCGATCGGTCAGGCACCAGGCACCAGGCACCAGGCACCCGGCGATCGGAGCCCGGCACCCGACCGGAGCGGGCACCGATTGTCGGGTGCGGCAGGGTGGGTCCTTCCTACGGTGAAGGTCAGCAAGGGAAGGACGGGGTTGGCGTGCTGGAGCACCTGAACCGGGCGATGGACCGGATCGAAGACGACCTGGACCGCGAGGTCGACGTGGCCGCGCTGGCGCGGATCGCGATGACGTCGGAGTACCACTTCCGGCGGCTGTTCTCGATGCTCGCCGGGATGCCGCTGTCGGAGTACGTCCGGCGTCGGCGGCTCACCGTCGCCGGGGCCGAAGTCCTGGGCGGCGAGCGGACGTTGCTCGACATCGCGGTCCGGTACGGGTACTCCTCGGGGGAGGCGTTCGCCCGGGCGTTCCGGGCCATGCACGGAGTCGGGCCGGGCGAGGCCCGGCGCGACGGCGCGGTGCTCGTCTCCCAGCCCCGGATGTCCTTCCGACTCATCGTGGAGGGAAGCAGCAGTATGGAATACCGGATCGTCGAGAAGCCGGACTTCCGGATCGTCGGCAGGAAGGCCCGGGTCACCCTGATCTACCTGGGGATCAACCCGGGGATCGCCGAGTTCATCAAGGGCCTCGGCAAGGAGACGGTCGAACGGATCGCGGCGCTGTCCGGGGACGACCCGGCCGGGATCCTGTCGGTGAGCGACGACTTCTCGCCGAACCGCGAGGAGGGCTCCGAACTCGACTACTGGCACGCGGTGGTGGCGCGCGAGGGGGCCGCCGTCCCGGCGGACCTGGACGTGCTCGACGTCCCGGCCGGCACCTGGGCGGTGTTCACCAACACCGGGCCGTTCCCGCAGGCCCTGCAGGAGATGTGGGGGGACGTGGCCAGCCAGTGGTTCCCGTCCAACCCGTACGAGGCCCGGCCGGGTCCGGAGATCCTGCGGGTCAGCCCGGTCCCGGGCACGGCCGACGCCGAGGCGGAGCTGTGGATCCCGGTGGCGAGGGCCGTGCGCGGCTGACGGGCGAAGGCTGACAGCCGACAGCTAACGGATAACAGCTAACGGATAACAGCGAACAGATGACAGCTGACAGATTTCGAAATCTGTCAGCTGTCATCTGTCATCTGTTCGCCCGCCCGCCTCGCCGCCCGTTCGGCCCACCCCGCCCGCCAAGCTCCGCCCCGCCCCGCATGCTGGGCCTGGAGGTGCGGGGGCCGAGGCGCCGAAAACCCGGGAGTTCCCGAGCAAGCTGCGAGGACAGACGCCATGAAGCAGACCTCCGTGACCACCAACGCCCCCTGCTGGACCGAGTTGGGCACCTCCGATCCGGCCGCCGCCCGGGCCTTCTACACCGAGCTCTTCGGCTGGCAGGCGGACGACACGGCCCGCCCCGGGGAGGGCGACTACACCCAGATGCTGGTCCGGGGCGTCCCGGCCGCCGCCATCACCCCGCGCTACGCCCCGCAGCAGCCGATCGCCTGGACGGTCTGCATCGCGGTCGCCGACGCCGACGCCACCGCCGCGAGGATCAAGGAGTGCGGCGGCCTGGTCCGGAAGGACCCCGGCGACGTCTTCGACTTCGGCCGGTTCTCGGTGGCCGCCGACCCGTCCGGCGCGGTGTTCATCCTCTGGCAGGCCCGCGCCTTCCGGGGCGCCGGGGTGTTCAACGAGCCCGGTGCGCTCGGCTGGGTGGAACTGCTCACCCGCGACCCGTCCGGCGCGCTCGCCTTCTACCCGGAGGTCTTCGGCTGGTCCGTCGCCCCGTCCGAGCACTACCCCCAGTGGGGCCTGGACGGACGGGACTTCGGCGGCATGCTGACGATGGACGACCGCTTCCCGCCCGAGGCGCCGCCACACTGGCTGCCGTACTTCGCGGCCGCCGACGTGGACGGCACCGTCGGCCGGGCGGTGGCGCTCGGCGGGGACGTGCTGACGCCCGCCACCGGCATGCCGGGCGGCCGGCGGATCGCCGTGCTGCGCGACCCCCAGGGCGCCGCGTTCGGCGTCTACACCGCCGGCACCGAGGGCTGACCGGCACGCCGCAGGGCGCGCGAGCGCCGCCACCCGGCGACGCCCGCGCCCGCCGCCCCCGCCGTGACCAGCAGCGCCCCCAGCGGCACCACGTCGCCGATCCGGTCGTACCAGGTCAGCGTCCCGGGCGCGGTGAGCGGCAGTCGGACGGTCAGCACGCCGGTGCCGTCGGTGCCGAGCCGGGCGAGCTCCCGGCCCTGGGCGTCGAAGGCGGCCGAGACCCCGGTCAGCGAGGCCTGGACGGCCGGCCGGCCGGTCTCGGCGGCCCGGATCGCGGCCAGCGAGACGTGCTGCTCGGGCGCCCAGGTGCGCTGGAAGGTCGAGGTCGAGGACTGGTAGACCAGCACCCGGGCGCCGTCCCGGGCGGCGGTGCGGGCCATGTCGGGGAAGGCCGACTCGAAGCAGATCAGCGCCCCGACCGGCAGCGGCGCGCCCGCCCGGTCGGTGGCGGGCAGGACGTGGAAGGCCGTTCCGGGGGCCCGGTTCTCGCCCGCGGCCCGGCTGACCCCGGCGATCCAGCCGAGCACCGGCCGCAGCGGGATGTACTCGCCGAACGGCACCAGCCGGATCTTGCGGTAGCGGTCCACCACGCCGGCGGGGGAGACCAGCACCGCGTCCTTGGAGATCCGCCCGTCCGCCTTGCGCGCGTCCTCCCCGGCGACGACCTCGGCGCCGGTGGTCGCGGCGAGCCGGCGCAGGGTGTCCAGTGCGGCCGGGTCGCGGTCCAGGTCGGCGGTGGTGCTGCTCTCGCCCCACACGACCAGGTCCACCGGCTGTCCGACCAGTCCGGCCGTGATCCGCGCGCTCGCCTCGAAGCGGGCCTGGGGGTCTTCCACGATGCCGGGCTGGACCAGTGCCACGGTCACGGCCCCGTCCGCGGCGGGTGCCTCGCGCAGCGCGAACAGCAGCGGACCGGAGGCCAGGACCAGCACGACGGTCCCGGCCGCGACGGCCCGCGGCCGCCGGTGCACCGCGGTCAGCGCGATCAGCGCCCCGGTGTTCACCGCCGCCACCGCCGCGCTGACCAGCCAGATCCCGCCGGCCGAGGCCAGCCCGAGGACCGCCGGGTGCTGCCACTGGGTGGCGCCGAGCAGCGCCCACGGCCCGCCGAGCGCGGGCCAGGACCGCGCGTACTCGGTCGTCACCCAGACGGCGGGTACGACCAGCAGCGCGAGCAGGGCCCGACGGGCGGTCAGCCGGGGGTGCAGCAGCCGGTGCACGGTGTACCCGACGGCGCTCTGGAGCGCCCCGAACAGCACCGCGATCACCGGCAGCCCCGGCCCGACGGACGGGACCAGCCAGTACATCGCGGTCAGGATGAACCCCGCGCCGAACCACCAGCCGCGCACCGCCGCCTCCCGGCCCGACGGCGCCCGCTGCATCAGCAGCAGTCCGGGGACGAGCGCGACCCAGGCCAGCCAGGCCTGCCCGGGCGCGGGGAAGGCGAGCACCGGAACCGCGCCGGCCGCCAGCGCACCGGTCCGCGCGCGGTACCGGTGCGGCGCGTGCGGCTCCCGTTCCTCGGCGGCGGTCGTGCTCAGGGTCGGGCTGGCGGGAGCGGAGCGACGCGACATGACCCGTATTGTCCGCTTGACGGGCGTACACCACCAGTACGCCGTTCAGCCGAACGGGTGACAAGAGCCCCATGTTCGGAACCAGTGGTCCCGGCCGTACCAGTGGCCTTGCCAGAACGGGCGATCGGAGGGGTGGCCCCAAGGAAGCGCGGCCCCGAGGAGGGCTGCCCCAAGGAAGTGCGGCCCCGAGGGGGCCCGCCCCTCCGATCACCGTGCGCGGCCTACTCCTCGCCGCCCTCCAGGTCCCCCTCGGTCTCCAGGAACGCGGCCTGCAGCTGCTCGATCAGCTCCGGGTCCGGCTGCTCCCACAGCCCGCGGCTCGCCGCCTCCAGCAGCCGCTCGCTGATCCCGTGCAGCGCCCACGGGTTGGCGCCCGCGAGGAACTCCCGGTTGACCGGGTCGAGGACGTACTCCTGGGTCAGCTTCTCGTACATCCAGTCCGCGACCACGCCCGTGGTGGCGTCGTAGCCGAACAGGTAGTCCACCGTCGCGGCCATCTCGAAGGCGCCCTTGTAGCCGTGGCGGCGCATCGCCTCGATCCAGCGCGGGTTGACCACCCGGGCGCGGAAGACCCGGGCGGCCTCCTCGGTCAGGGTGCGGGTGCGGACCGTCTCCGGTCGGGTCGAGTCGCCGATGTAGGCGGTCGGCGCCTTGCCGGTGAGGGCCCGTACGGTGGCCACCATGCCGCCGTGGTACTGGAAGTAGTCGTCCGAGTCGGCGATGTCGTGCTCGCGGGTGTCGGTGTTCTTCGCGGCGACGGTGATCCGCTTGTACGCGGTCTCCATCTCCTCGCGGGCCGGGCGGCCGTCCAGCCCGCGGCCGTACGCGTAGCCGCCCCAGACCGTGTACACCTCGGCCAGGTCGGCGTCGGTGCGCCAGTCCCGGCTGTCGATCAGCTGGAGCAGGCCCGCGCCGTAGGTGCCCGGGCGGGAGCCGAAGACGCGGACGGTGGCCTTGCGCTCGTCGCCGTGCACGGCGAGGTCGGCCTGGACGTGGGCGCGCACGTAGTTCGACTCCGGGGCCTCCTCCTGGGCGGCGGCCAGGCGCACCGCGTCGTCCAGCAGGGCGACCACGTGCGGGAAGGCGTCCCGGAAGAAGCCGGAGATGCGCAGCGTGACGTCGATGCGCGGGCGGCCCAGCTCGTCCAGCGGGATCGGCTCCAGGCCGGTGACCCGGCGCGAGGCGTCGTCCCAGACCGGGCGGACGCCGAGCAGGGCGAAGGCCTCGGCGATGTCGTCGCCGGCGGTGCGCATCGCGCTGGTGCCCCAGAGCGAGAGCCCGACCGAGGGCGGGTAGGCGCCGTCGTTGTCCGAGCGGTAGCGCTCGACCAGGGAGGAGGCGAGTGCCTGGCCGGTCTCCCAGGCGAGCTTGCTGGGGACGGCCTTCGGGTCGACGGAGTAGAAGTTGCGGCCGGTGGGCAGCACGTTGACCAGGCCGCGCAGCGGCGAGCCGGACGGGCCGGCCGGGACGAAGCCGCCCTGGAGCGCGTGCAGCACGGCGTCCAGCTCGTCGGTGGTGGCCGCGAGCCGCGGCACCACCTGGGCGGCGGCGAAGTCCAGCACGGCGCGGACGGCCTCCTGGACGGCCTCCGGCAGTTCGGCGGTCACCTTCTCGACCGCCTCGGGCGCCCAGTCCTCCGCCTCCATCGCCTCGACCAGGGCGCGGGCCCGGGCCTCGGCCGCGTCGGTGGCGCCCAGGGTCAGCGCCGCCTCGTCCAGGCCGAGCGCCTCGCGCAGGCCGGGCAGGGCGCTGACGCCGCCCCAGATCTGCCGGGCGCGCAGGATGGCGAGCACGATGTTGACCCGGTCGGTGCCGGTCGGCGCCTGGCCGAGGACGTGCAGACCGTCGCGGATCTGGGCGTCCTTGACCTCGCAGAGCCAGCCGTCGACGTGCAGCAGGAAGTCGTCGAAGCCGTCGTCCTCGGGGCGCTCGTCCAGGCCGAGGTCGTGGTCGAGCCGGGCGGCCTGGATCAGGGTCCAGATCTGGGCGCGGATCGCCGGCAGCTTGGCCGGGTCCATCGCGGCGATGTTGGAGTGCTCGTCCAGCAGCTGCTCCAGGCGCGCGATGTCGCCGTAGGAGTCGGCGCGGGCCATCGGCGGGACGAGGTGGTCGACGAGCGTGGCGTGGGCGCGGCGCTTGGCCTGGGTGCCCTCGCCCGGGTCGTTGACCAGGAAGGGGTAGACCAGCGGCAGGTCGCCGATGACGGCGTCCGGGCCGCACTCCGCGGACAGCGCGGCGGTCTTGCCCGGCAGCCACTCCAGGTTGCCGTGCTTGCCGAGGTGGATCACCGCGTGGGCGCCGAAGCCGCCGTCCTCCTGGGCGGCCTGGATCCAGCGGTAGGCGGCCAGGTAGTGGTGGCTCGGCGGCAGGTCGGGGTCGTGGTAGATGGCGACCGGGTTCTCGCCGAAGCCGCGCGGCGGCTGGATCAGCACGAGCAGGTTCCCGGAGCGGATCGCGGCCAGCACGATGTCGCCGTCCGGGTTCTGCGAGCGGTCGACGTACAGCTCGCCGGGGGCCGGGCCCCAGTGCTCCTCGACCTGCTCGCGCAGGCCCTGCGGGAGGGTGGCGTACCAGCGGCGGTAGTCGGCGGCGGGGATGCGGACCGGGTTGCGGGCCAGCTGCTCCTCGGTGAGCCAGTCCTGGTCGTAGCCGCCGGCCGCGATCAGGGCGTGGATCAGCGGGTCGCCCTCGTGGCCGCCCTCGCCGTCGTCGAACGCGGGGAGGTCGTCCCCGAGGTCCATGCCCTCCGCGCGCAGCCGCTCCAGCAGCCGCACCGCGCTGGCCGGGGTGTCCAGGCCGACGGCGTTGCCGACCCGGGCGTGCTTGGTCGGGTACGCGGACAGCACCAGGGCGAGGCGGCGCTCGGCGGCCGGGACGTGCCGCAGCCGGGCGTGCTTGACGGCGGTGCCGGCGACGCGGGCGGCGCGCTCCGGGTCGGCGGCGTAGACGGTCAGGCCGTCCTCGTCCAGCTCCTTGAAGGAGAACGGGACGGTGATCAGGCGGCCGTCGAACTCCGGGACGGCGATCTGGGTGGCGGTGTCCAGCGGGGACAGGCCGTCGTCGCTGGCCTCCCACTGGGCGCGCGACCAGGTGAGGCAGAGCGCCTGGAGGATCGGGCGGTCGAGCGCGGCCAGCGCGCCCGCGTCCCAGGCCTCCTCGTCCCCGCCGGCCTGGGCGTCGGCCGGGCGGGTGCCGCCGGCGGCGAGCACGGTGGTGACGATCGCGTCCGCCTCGCCGAGCGCGGCCAGCAGCTCGGGCTCGGCGCCGCGCAGCGAGGCGCAGTAGTAGGCCCTGGCCCGGGCGCCCTGGTCCTCGACGGCCCGGCAGAGCGTCTCCACGAAGGCGGTGTTGCCGCTCATGTGGTGGGCGCGGTAGTAGAGCACCGCCACCGTCGGACCCTCGGACGTACGGGCCTCGCGCTCCAGCGGGCCCCAGGCCGGGGCGGAGGCGGGCGGGGCGAAGCCGTGGCCGGTCAGCAGCACGGTGTCGGAGAGGAAGGCGCCCAGCTCGGCCAGGTTGGCGGCGCCGCCGTGGGCCAGGTAGGCGTGCGCCTCGGCGGCGATGCCGGCCGGGACGGTGGACAGCTCCATCAGCTGGGCGTCGGGGGCCTGCTCGCCCGTCAGCACCACCACCGGGCGGGGGCCGGCCAGCAGCGCGTCCAGGCCCTCCTGCCAGGCGCGGCGCCCGCCGAGCAGGCGGACCACGACGAGCTCGGTGCCCTCCAGCAGCGCGGGCAGGTCCTCGGGGGTGAGCCGGGCCGGGTTGCCGAGGCGGTAGCGCACCGGCCCCTCGGAGGCGCGGGCGCTGAGCAGGTCGGTGTCGGACGTCGACAGCAGCAGGATCATGTGAAGGCCCTCCCGGCCTCGTCGGTGGCCGGGGTGGCCGGGATCTGGGCCGGGGCGGCCGCTGGGGTGGCAGGGACGGCCGCGCGGTCGACCGGGGTGGTCGCGGCGCGGGCCGGGGCGGTCGCACGGTCGACCGGGGTGGTCGTGGCGGCGGCCGGAATGGGCATGACGGCGGTCGGGACAGCCGCGGTGGCGGCCGGGGACGCGGGCGCGGGCATGCGACAGCGCTGGAACATTTCTGCCTTCCTCGGGGTCCGCGCCCCGGGCCGGTGGAGGACGGCAGGAGTTCCTGGCTTCCGCGGCCGACCGGTCTACCGGTGAACCGCGGTCACAGTGGCGGGACCGCACCGGGTTCGCACCGGTTTCCTCCCCTGCGCCGTCGCTGGCGTGCGGACGGTCCGTGAGGGACCGCCCGCCAGCATCGTACGGGGTGCTGCTGACCTGGGGGAGGGTGAGCTTTCGGACGTCCGGCCGACGGGGCTCGGATGTCCGGCGGACGGGGGCTCGGATGTCCGGCAGGTGCGGCGGGGGCGGGGCCGGGGTGTGATGCAGCGGACGGAGGCAAGCGATCGGATCATCTGTATGCTCGCCGCCATGCCACCGACACCCGACGCCACCGCGCCGGGCGCCGCAGGACCCGACCGGGAGGTGCCCGACCGGGGGCGTGCGGACGCCTGTCCCGGAGCACTTCGTCTGCATACGGCCGACGACGGCGCCCTCGCCCGGATCCGCCTGCCCGGCGGCCTGCTGACGGACCGTCAGGCCATCGCGCTGGCCGAGGCCGCCGAGGCCCTCGGCGACGGCGAGTTGGAGACCACCTCGCGCGGCAACGTCCAGCTGCGCGGCCTGGCCCCGCACTGCGCGGCCGAGCTCGCCGACCGGCTGCGCGCCGTCGGGCTGCTGCCCTCGGACACCCACGAGCGGGTCCGCAACATCGTCGCCTCGCCGACGGCCGGACTGGACACCGCCGCCGAGGGAGCCGTCGGCAACGCCGATGTGCAGTCCTGGGTACGGGAGTTGGACGCGCGGCTGTGCGCCGCCGACTGGGCGGCCGGGCTGTCCGGCAAGTTCCTGTTCGCACTGGACGACGGGCGGGGCGACGTCGCCGCGCTCGACGCCGATGTGACATTGGTCGCAGGCCCGGACGGCACCCGGCTGCTGCGCCTCGGACGCGACGGACGCGGACACCCGGTCGAGGCCGGGCGGGAGGTCACGGCCGTGCTGGACGCGGCCCGCTCCTTCCTGGCGGCGCTGCGGACGCACGGGCGCAAGGCCTGGCACCTGCGCGAGGTCCCCGAACTGCTGCCGGCCGGCACGGTGCCGCTGCCCGCCTTCGCCGGCACCGCGCCGGCCGTCGGCGCGCTGCCCGGCGGGCTCTCGGTGGGGCTGCGGTTCGGCCGGGCGAGCGCCGGGCAGTGGCGGACGCTGGTCGCCGCCTCGGCCGGTGAGCTGCGGCTGACCCCCTGGCGCGGGGCGGTGCTGCCCGGTGCCCCGGCCGACCGGCTGCCCGGGCTCGCCGCGGCCGGCTTCCGCACCGAGCCCGGCTCGGCCTGGGAGCGGGCCACCGCCTGCACCGGGCTGCCGGGCTGCGCCAAGTCGCTGGCCGACGTTCGTACGGACGCGGCCCGGGCGCTGGACTCCGGTGCCGCCGTGAGGACTGGTGCCACGGTGAGGGCCGGTGCCGTCGTGAGGACCGGTGCCGGCCCCGATGGTCTGCTGCCCGTCCACTGGTCGGGCTGTGAACGGCGCTGCGGCCATCCGGCCGGGCGGTGGGTGGACGTGCTCGCCACGGGGCGCGGCTACCGGGTGACGGTGAACGGGGCGAACGCCGACGTGCCGGAGCCCGATGCGGCGAAGGCCCATGAGATGAACGCCGTTGTGACGAACGCCGTTGTGACGAACGAGGAGATGGCCGAGGCGGTCGCCGAGGCCAGGAGGACCACGAAGTGATCGAGTACGAGAAGGACGGCGCGTCCATCTACCGCCAGTCCTTTGCCACCATCCGCGCGGAGGCCGATCTGGCCGCCCTCCCGGCGGACGTCTCCCAGGTCGCGGTGCGGATGATCCACGCCTGCGGGATGGTCGACCTGGTCGAGGACCTGGTGTACTCGCCCGGTGTGGTCGCCTCCGCGCGCGCCGCGCTGCACGCGGGTGCGCCCATCCTCTGCGACGTCAACATGGTCGCGAGCGGCGTCACCCGTCGGCGGCTGCCGGCCGACAACGAGGTGATCTGCACCCTCACCGACCCCTCGGTGCCCGAACTCGCCCGCACGATGGGCAACACCCGCAGCGCCGCGGCCATGGAGCTGTGGCTGCCCCGGCTGGAGGGCGCGGTGGTCGCCGTCGGCAACGCCCCGACCTCGCTGTTCCGGCTGCTGGAGATGATCGAGGCGGGCGCACCGCGACCGGCCGCGGTGATCGGCGTCCCGGTCGGCTTCATCGGCGCCGCCGAGTCCAAGCAGGCGCTGGCCGAGCACCCGTCCGGCCTGGAGCACCTGGTGGTGCGCGGTCGGCGCGGCGGCAGTGCGATGGCCGCCGCCGCCATCAACGCGATTGCGAGCGAAGAAGAGTGACGGACCGTCAGAGCACCACGGGTCGGCTGTACGGCGTCGGGCTCGGCCCGGGCGACCCGTCGCTGGTGACCGTCCGCGCCGCCGAACTCATCGGCAAGGCCGACGTGGTGGCCTACCACAGCGCCCGGCACGGCCGGTCCATCGCACGGTCGATCGCCGAACGGTATCTGACGGACAGTCAGATCGAGGAGAAGCTGGTCTACCCGCTCACCGTCGAGACCACCGACCACCCGGGCGGCTACCGCGGCGCGTTGGACGACTTCTACGAGGAGGCCGCCGCCCGGCTGGCCGCCCACCTGGACGCCGGGCGCGACGTGGTCGTCCTCGCCGAGGGCGACCCGCTCTTCTACGGCTCCTACCAGCACATGCACAAGCGGCTCGCGCACCGCTACCCGACCGAGGTGGTGCCGGGCGTGACCTCGCTCAGCGCGGCCGCGGCCCGGCTCGGGCAGCCGCTGACCGAGGCCGAGGAGACGCTCACCGTCATCCCCGGCACGCTGCCCGAGGAGGAGCTGACGGCGCGGATCGCGGCCGCCGACTCGGCCGTGATCATGAAGCTGGGGCGCACCTTCCCGACCGTCCGCCGGGCCCTGGAGCGGGCCGGGCGGCTGGCGGACGCGCAGTACGTGGAGCGGGCCTTCATGGCGGGGGAGCGGATCGCGCCGCTCGCCGAGGTCGACGGCGACACGGTGCCGTACTTCTCGGTCGCGGTGCTGCCGAGCAAGGTCGCGCCGCTGGAGCCGGAGGTCCGGCTGTCGGACGGCGTCGGCAGCGTGACCGTGGTCGGCACCGGGCCGGCCGGGCCGCTCTGGCTGACCGCCGAGGCGCGCGGCGCGCTCTCCGAGGCCACCGACCTGGTCGGCTACACCACCTACCTGGACCGGGTGCCGGAGCGGCCGGGGCAGCGGCGGCACGGCTCGGACAACAAGGTGGAGTCGGAGCGCGCCGAGTTCGCCCTGGAGCTCGCCCGGCGCGGGCACCGCGTCGCGGTGGTGTCCTCGGGTGACCCGGGGGTGTTCGCGATGGCCACCGCCGTGCTGGAGGTCGCCTGCGAGGAGGCCTACCGGGACGTCCCGGTGCGGGTGCTTCCCGGGATGACCGCCGCCCACGCGGCCGCCTCCCGGGCCGGCGCCCCGCTCGGGCACGACTACGCGACGGTGTCGCTCTCGGACCGGCTCAAGCCGTGGGACGTGGTGGCGAAGCGGCTGCGGGCCGCGGCCGAGGCGGACCTGGTGCTCGCGCTGTACAACCCGGGCTCGAAGTCCCGGACCACCCAGGTCGGGCTCGCCCGGGACCTGCTGCTGGAGTACCGGGCGCCGGAGACCCCGGTGGTGATGGCCCGCGACGTCGGCGGCCCGACCGAGCGGGTGCGGATCGTCCGACTGGGCGAGCTGGACCCGGCGCTGGTCGACATGCGGACCATCCTGCTGATCGGCTCCTCGCAGACCCGGGCGGTCGAGCGGGGCGGCGGCGTGGAGGTCGTCTGGACGCCGCGGCGGTACCCGGAGGAGTGACGGGTGACAGATGACAGCGAACAGATTTCATCATCTGTTCGCTGTCATCTGTTCTCTGTTCGCTGGTATCCGTTCCCTGTTCTCCGGCTGCCGGATCGCTACCGGGTCGGCTTGGTGATCAGCAGCTCCGTGTTGTGGTCCCCGCCCGCGCCCAGCAGCGCCGCCGGGCGGCCGTTCGGGTCGTTGTACGACAGCTCGCGGTAGAGCGCCGCGAGGTTGGCGTCCGAGGTGCCGCCGAAGTCCGTCTCGTACGGCGCGGAGGACTCGATCAGCGTGGTGAACAGCGAGAGCGTGCCGTCCCCGTTGTCCGCGATCTCGATGATCCGCCCGTGCTGCGGGTAGTCGATGTGCGAGGCGGTGTTGATCTCCCAGAACGCCCGCTCCGGCACCGCGTGGCCGTGCGGCGTGATCTTGTTCATGTGGGTGTGCCCGTTCACCCACGCGACCACGTTCGGGTAGCGCTGGAGCAGCGCCACCAGCTCGTTGCCGTCGTGCCGTCCCTCGAAGATGTTGCGCGGGTCCGGCAGCAGGTTGCCCATCGTGCCGCTGGTGTGGTGGCTGAAGAGCAGGATCAGCTCGTCCGTGCTCCCGCCGGTCACCTTGCGCCCGTCGGCGTCGTACCAGTGCCCGCTGTGCGCCTGCAACTGCTGCTCCAGCCAGCGCAGTTGCGCGGTGCCCAGCGAACCGTCGGCGAACCCGGCCTGGTTGGTGGTGTCCAGGCTGATGCCGACCACCTTCTCCGAGATGCGGAAGGTGTAGTAGAGCTTGCCGCTGTTCGCCATGTCCGAGGTGAAGCCGTGCCCGTACGGGCCGGCGCCGGTGACCGCCGGGTTCAGGTGGGCCTTGGCGAACTCCTTGAGCGTGAACGGCCGGCGGCGCTCGTCCGGGGTGACCTTGCGGACCAGGTCGCCACTGGCGATCAGCTTCGCCAGCAGCAGCACGGCGCCCGCCGGGTCGCGGCGCAGCGAGTCCGTCAGCTGGGCGGCCGTGGCGTCGTCGCAGCCCTCCAGCTTGTACTGGCCGGTGTACAGGTCGTTCAGCAGTCCGAGGTCCGGCAGTGAGCCCTCGATGCTGTCGTCGTGGTTGCCGACCGTGGTGTACCAGGGCGTGCGCAGGCCCGGCGCGTCGAAGGGGCGGCCGGCGGCGGACAGGAAGCCGGCTATCTGCGGGAAGCCCTTCGCCTTGTAGCCGTCGTTGTAGGAGAGTTCGGGGTTCCAGTAGGCGGCGTTGCCGGAGTTCTGCACACCCTCGTAGCGGCTGAGGTCACCGGTGTTCTGGGCCAGCCGTCCACCGCCCATGACCTTGAGGTACCAGTCGAGTTCGGCGAGCTCGTGGTTGTCGGTGTTGTCACCGGTGGCCATCACCATGCTGAACGGCATCCCGGTGTAGGGGCCGCCGGCGAGCGAGTTGACCCGCTCGACGAGGGCCGAGACACCGCGGGCGTTCAGGGCCTCCTGCGGCCGGTACGCGCTGCCGTTGAGCTTGGCCAGGTACTCGAAGCGCACCGGGGACTCGGTGTCCACCAGGTGCAGGTCGCTGAACTGGACGAAGCTGGCCAGCCCGGTCCGGCGGTCGTCCCGTCCGGTGGTCGCCGACGCCAGGTCGCCGCGCACCACCAGCGGCCAGCCCGGCCCGGCCGTCAGCCGCTTGTAGCCGCCGGTGCCGACCGGCGTGGCCACCTGCTCCAGCGTGGTCCCGGTGACCCTGACCGCCCGTGCGGCCGTCGTCGCCAGGGCCTGGTCGCGCGCCGCGGCCGAGGCGAACTGCGCGCCGCCCAACGACAAGGCCGACCAGGCGGCGGCCACCGACGTACCGGTGAGGAACGTACGCCGACTCATCCCTGCCACAAAAACCCCCACATGCTGGTGGCCCGGCGGGGCAGTCGACCCCGGCCGGGCCCACGTCTGTCATGAACCCGCTTCTGGCGGACCGCCAGATTACTCACTGGTAGCCGCGGCGGGCGAGGCCCGTGCGGAGAACTCTTCGGGAACGCGGGACGGCGCGACCCTCCGCAACTCGTGCACGAGGGGTTCCATCGAGCGGGGCGAGGCGCGGCCGCCGCCACCCCGGTCGGGCCCCACCAGGGCCGGTGGGGGAAAATCGGCGACGGCGTCCGGTGCGGCCGCCGGAGCGGAGCAGGACGGCGCGGGCGCCGTCGGAAACGGGGCGCAGGTGGCCGCAGCGGGATCCGAGGCGGGAGCCGGGGTCGGCGCCGGAGCGGGCGGCCGGGCCGGCCAGCTGAAGAGCAGCGGCCTGCGGCCCGGCTGGACGACGGGCGCCTGCGCCACCGCCGCCACCAGGGCCGCGTACACCGCGCTGCTCACCGGCGAGTTCCCGGACCCGGTGGTCATCACCCTCCCCAAGGGGCAGCAGCCCGCCTTCGCCCTCGCGGCCGAGCAGCTGACCGTCGCCGAGCAGCCGACCGGTACTGAGGAGCCGACCGCAGCCGAGCAGCCGACCGGCCCCGGCGGGCGCACCGCCGCCATGGCCGGGGTGGTCAAGGACGCGGGCGACGACCCCGACGTCACCCACGGCGCGCTGATCCGCTCGACCGTACGGTCCGGCGAGCCCGGTACCGGGGTGGTGTTCCGGGCCGGCCCCGGGGTGGGGACGGTCACCAAGGCCGGCCTGCCGCTGCCCGTCGGCGAACCCGCGATCAACCCGGTGCCCCGGCAGATGATCCGGGACGCCGTCGCCGAGGTGGCCGCCGCGCACGGCGGCAGCGGGGACGTGGTGGTCGAGATCGCGGTCGACCACGGCGAGGAGATCGCCCGCTCCACCTGGAACCCCCGGCTCGGCATCCTCGGCGGCCTGTCCATCCTCGGTACGACCGGGGTGGTCGTCCCCTACTCCTGCTCGGCCTGGATCGACTCGATCCGCCGCGGCGTGGACGTGGCCCGCGCGGCGGGGCGCACCCACGTGGCCGGCTGCACCGGCTCGACCTCGGAGAAGGTCGCGGTCGCGGAGCACGGGCTGCCCGAGGACGCGCTGCTGGACATGGGCGACTTCGCCGGTGCGGTGCTCAAGTACCTCAAGCGCCACCCGGTGCCCCGGCTGACCATCGCGGGCGGCTTCGCCAAGCTGTCCAAGCTCGCGGTCGGCCACCTCGACCTGCACTCGGCGCGCTCCCAGGTGGACAAGGGCTACCTGGCCGGACTGGCCCGCCGGGGCGGCGCGGACGAGGCGCTGGCCGAGGCGGTCGCGGGCGCCAACACCGCGCTGGAGGCCGTGCAGTTGTGCCGTGCGGCCGGGGTGCCGCTCGGGGACCTGGTCGCCGAGGCGGCCCGGGCGACGGCGCTCGGCGTGCTGGTGGGCTCGCCGGTCGCGGTGGACGTCATCTGCATCGACCGCGCGGGCACCGTCGTCGGCCGGGCGGAGCCGCTCGGGCCGTGACAATGTCACGGGTGTCACGACGGCGCGACAACATCGCCCGGTGACGTGAAGAACTGACGCCCAAACAGGGCAAGAATCGGACAAACGGAGCAGTAGGGCGGCCCCCCGGTTCTGTCGCCATCTCAACCATGAGATATCGTCTGGCGAGTGACAGGCGACTACCTCACCCGCATCGGCACCCTCATCCGTACCGCGCGCCAGCACCGCGGCTGGTCCCAGGCGCAGCTCGGCGAAGCCCTCGGAACCAGCCAGAGCGCGGTCAACCGCATCGAACAGGGCAAGCAGAACGTCAGCCTTGAGATGATCGCCCGCATCGGCGAAGCCCTCGACAGCGAGATCGTCTCCCTCGGCTACTCCGGCCCGATGCACCTGCGCGTCGCCGGCGGCACCCGGCTCTCCGGCGCGATCGACGTCCGCAGCAGCAAGAACGCCTGCGTGGCGATCCTCTGCGCCTCGCTGCTGACCACCGGCCGCACCACGATCCGCAGCGTCGCCCGGATCGAAGAGGTCTACCGCATCCTCGAGGTGCTCACCAGCATCGGCGTCAAGAGCCGCTGGATCAACGAGGGCCGCGACCTCGAACTCACCCCGCCCGCCGAGCTCGACCTCGCGGCGATGGACGTCGAGGCGGCCCGCCGCACCCGCAGCGTGCTGATGTTCCTCGGCCCGCTGATGCACCGCGCCCAGCGCTTCGCCATCCCGTACGCCGGCGGCTGCGACCTCGGCACCCGCACCGTGCAGCCGCACCTGACCGCGCTGCGCCGCTTCGGCCTGGAGGTCGCCACCACCGGCGGCGCCTACCACGCCTCGGTCGAGCCGGGCACCCCGCAGGACCGCCCGATCGTCCTGACCGAGCGCGGGGACACCGTCACCGAGAACGCCCTGCTGGCCGCCGCCCGGCACGACGGCGTCAGTGTCATCCGCAACGCCTCGCCCAACTACATGGTCCAGGACCTCTGCTTCTTCCTGGAGAAGCTGGGCGTGCGGATCGAGGGCATCGGCACCACCACCCTCACCGTGCACGGCGTCCCGGAGATCACCTGCGACGTCGACTACACCCCGGCCGAGGACCCGGTGGAGGCGATGAGCCTGCTGGCCGCCGCCGTCGTCACCTCCTCCGAGCTGACCATCCGCCGGGTGCCGATCGAGTTCCTGGAGATCGAGCTCGCGGTGCTGGAGGGCATGGGCCTCGACTACGACCGCACCCCCGAGTACCGGGCCCACAACGGTCAGACCCGACTGGTCGACCTCACCGTGCGCCCCTCCAAGCTCACCGCGCCGATCGACACCATCCACCCGATGCCGTTCCCCGGCATCAACATCGACAACGTGCCGTTCTTCGCCGCCATCGCCGCGGCCGCGCACGGCACCACGATGATCCACGACTGGGTGTACGACAACCGCGCGATCTACCTGACCGAGCTGACCCGCCTCGGCGCCGACGTCAAGCTCCTCGACCCGCACCGCGTACTGGTCCAGGGCCCCACCCGCTGGCGCGCCGCCGAGATGATGTGCCCGCCGGCCCTGCGCCCCGCCGTGGTCATCCTGCTCGCCATGCTCGCCGCCCAGGGCACCTCCGTCCTGCGCAACGTCTACGTCATCAACCGCGGCTACGAGGACCTCGCCGAGCGCCTCAACTCCATCGGCGCCCGGATCGAGACCTTCCGCGACATCTGACCGACCGTCACACCGCTGGCCGGCCTCACCCGTTGAGCCCGGCCAGCAGCACGGAAACCTCCAACCCGGTGTTCAGGTACTCCACGAACACCGGGTTGTCCAGTGCCCAGGGCGAGCGCCGTTCCCGGATCAGTCGGACCGCCTCGCCGCACTCGTGGCCGAGGCCGATCAGGGCCTGTGCCACCACCAGGCCCGAGCGGTTGTACCCGGAGTGGCAGCGCACCAGCGTCCGACGGCCCCGGCGGACGGCGGCCGCGGTGAGCTCGGCCGCCTCCTCGACGGCGAGCAGCTGACCGGGGGCGAGCGGGGCGTCGGGCATCTCCCGGACGACGTGCTCCACCCCCGGTGCCGGGCCGTGCCCGGGGCGCGTGAACAGGCTGACCACCAGGTCGAACTCGGTCCGTACGATGGCGGGTTCCAGCTCGCCGCCGGGCGGGGTGAAGTAGTGCCCGCCCATCCAGAGCCCGGGAACGATCTCGTTCCAGGGCTCGGACGGCCCGGGCGTCCCACGTTCCTTCTGGCGGGTCCGCACTGCCTGCTCCCTCTCGGCCGGTCCGGCTGGTGAATCCGCTCGTGCTACTCGCCGGTGGTGCCGTCGAGGTGTTCGCGGAGGAGGTCGGCGTGGCCGTTGTGGCGGGCGTACTCCTCGATCATGTGGGTGAGGATCCAGCGCAGCGAGAAGACCTCCTCGCCGTAGTGGCCCAGGACGTCCAACGACTCCGCGGCGGCCACGAGTTCCCTGGCGTGGTCGCACTCGCGGCGCCAGATCGCGAAGGCCTCGTCGGGGTCGGCGGTCTCGGCGTCGAACTCGGCGAAGGAGCCGTCGGGGTGCGCCCAGAAGCCGCGCGCGTCCTCCTTGTTGAGGACGTTGCGGAACCAGCTGCGCTCCACCTCGGCGAGGTGGCGGACCAGCCCGAGCAGGGAGAGCCCGGACGGCTCCAGCACGCGGGCGCGGAGCTGCTCCGTGGTGAGGCCCTCGCACTTCATCGCGAGGGTGTCGCGCTGGTAGTCCAGGAAGCCTGCCAGTGTGGCGCGTTCGTCGGCGGTGCGGGGGGTCTGCGTGCGCTGATCATCGGTCATCGGGCCATCCTGCCCGCCATCCGACGGGCCCGCCGCCCAATTTCCCCGCTCCTAGCCCAGGTGCTCCAGCCAGCGCAGTGCGCCCGGGACGTCGGGTGCGACGGGGACGCCTTCCGGTACGGGCGGGCGCTCCACGATGATGACGGGCAGGCCCAGTCCGCGGGCGGCGGTCAGTTTGGGGGCGGTCGCGGCGCCGCCGCTGTCCTTGGTGACCAGGACGTCGATGTCGTGCCTGCGTAGCAGCGCCTCCTCGCCCTCGATCGTGAACGGGCCGCGGTCCAGCAGGACTTCGAACGAAGGCGGCAGCGGGGGCTCGGGCGGGTCCACCGAGCGGGCGAGGAAGTGGACGCCGTCGAGGTGGGCGAAGGCGGCGACGCCCTGCCGGCCGATGGTGAGGAAGACCCGTTCCCCGCGTCGGGGCAGCAGTTCGGCGGCCGCGGCGAGCGAGGGGGCGGGGAGCCAGTGGTCCCCGTCGACGCGGGTGAAGCCGGGGCGGCGCAGCACCAGCAGGGGGACGCCGGTGGCGGCGGCCGCGAGGGCGGCGTTGTGCGAGATGCCGGCGGCGAACGGGTGGGTGGCGTCCACCACCGCGTCCACGCGTTCCGTGCGCAGCCAGTCGGCCAGGCCCTCCGGTCCGCCGAAGCCGCCGATCCGCACCTCCCCGGCGGGCAGCCGGGGTCGGGCGACCCGGCCGGCCAGCGAGCTGGTGACCCGGAGGGCGGTGGGGGCGAGTTCGGCGGCCAGCGTCCGCCCCTCGGTGGTCCCGCCGAGGACCAGGACGTGTCGCATCACGCCCCGCAGGGCTCGTGCGGGCGCTCGCGGTCCGCCGAGTAGAGGTGGCTGTCGCGGAACTGCTCGGCGGCCAGGGTGCGGCCGACGATGATGACGGCGGTGCGGACCACGCCCGCGGTCTTGACCTGCTCGGCGATGTCGCCGACGGTGCCGCGCAGCACCAGCTCGTCGGGGCGGCTGGCCATCGCGACGACGGCGACCGGGCAGTCGGCGCCGTAGTGCGGGAGCAGCTGCTCGACCACGTCGTCCACGTACCCGGCGGCCAGGTGCAGCACCAGCAGGGCGCCGCTGCGGCCGAGGGTGGCGAGGTCCTCGCCCTCGGGCATCGGGGTGGCGCGCTTGGCGATCCGGGTGAGGATGACGGTCTGGCCGACGGTCGGGACGGTCAGCTCCCGCTTCAGCGCGGCCGCGGCGGCGGCGAAGGCGGGCACGCCGGGGACCACCTCGTAGGGCACGCCGGCCGCGTCCAGGCGGCGCATCTGCTCGGCGACGGCGGAGAAGACGGACGGGTCGCCGGAGTGCAGCCGGGCCACGTCCTGGCCGGCCTCGTGCGCGGCGACCAGCTCGGCGGTGATCTGGTCCAGGTTGAGCTGCGCGGTGTCGATCAGCCGGGCGCCGGGCGGGCACTCGTCCAGCAGTTCGCGCGGGACGAGGCTGCCCGCGTACAGGCAGACCTCGGCGCGGGCCAGGATGCGCTGGCCGCGCAGGGTGATCAGGTCGGCGGCGCCCGGGCCGGCTCCGATGAAGTGGACGGTCACGAGGCGTTCTCCTGAAGGGGGTTGTCGGACGTGCGGGCTTCGGCGGCGCGGGCCTCGGCGGCACGGGCGTCGGGCTTGACGGCGGACCACTGGGTGACCGGCATGGCCTGCCGCCAGCCGGTGAAGCCGCCCACGGGGACGGCGTGGGCGACGGCGAGCTTGACGAGCTCCCCGCCGTGGCGCCGGTACCACTCGGTGAGCAGCGCCTCGGACTCCAGCGTCACGGTGTTGGCGACGATCCGGCCGCCGGGGCGCAGCGCGGCCCAGCAACTCTCCAGCAGGCCGGGCGCGGTGAGGCCGCCGCCGATGAACACGGCGTCGGGGGAGGGGAGTCCGGCGAGCGCGGCGGGGGCGGGTCCGGTCGCCACCCGGAGCCGGGGCACGCCGAGTGCGGCGGCGTTGCGGGTGATCCGCTCGGCCCGCACCGGGTCGCGTTCGACGCTGACGGCCCGGCAGTCGCGGTGGGCGCGCAGCCACTCGATGGCGATCGAGCCGGAGCCGCCGCCGACGTCCCAGAGCAGTTCGCCGGGGGAGGGGGCGAGCGTGGCGAGGGTCGCGGCGCGGACGTGGCGCTTGGTGAGCTGGCCGTCGCTCTCGTACGCGGCGTCGGGCAGGCCGGGGACGAGGGAGGTGCGGGGGCCGTCGCCGAGGTCGACGGCGATGACGTTCAGCGGGTCGCCGGGCGGGTGCGGCCAGCCGTCGGCGGGGCCGTCCAGGTGGCGTTCGGCCGGGGCGCCGAGCTGTTCGAGGACCCGCAGGCGGGCGGTGCCGTAGCCGCGGGCGGTGAGCAGTCCGGCGACGGCGGCCGGGGCGGCGGAGTCGGCGCTGAGCACCAGCAGGCGGCGGCCGGGGTGGAGGGCGAGCGAGAGGGTGTCCAGCGGTCGGCCGACCAGGCTGACGACCTCGGTGGCCTCCAGCGGCCAGCCGAGCCGGGCGCAGGCGTAGGAGACGGAGGAGGGGTGCGGCAGGACGCGCAGGCGCTCGGCGCCGACGGTCTCGGCGAGGGTGCGGCCGATGCCGTAGAACATCGGGTCGCCGCTGGCCAGGACGGCGGTGCGGCGGCCGGCGTGGGCGGCGAGCAGCCCGGGGACGGCGGGGCGCAGCGGGGACGGCCAGGGGACGCGCTCGGCGGCGACCTCGTCGCGGGGGAGCAGGTCCAGCTGGCGGGGGCCGCCGACGACGACCTCGGCCTCCCGCAGCACGGCCCGTGAGCCGACGGCGAGGCCGGGCCAGCCGTCGGCCCCGATCCCGACGACGGTGATCGGGGGTGGCAGCTCGGGCACCGGGTGGCTCCTCGTCGTTCGAATGGGCCAATGAGTGGGAAATCTGACTGGCCGGGGCAGCCTACCTGGCGGTCTGTCCCCCACCCGCTCCCCAGTCCCCCGACTCGATCAGCGCCGGCCGCTCCCGCAAGCGCGCCTCGGCCCTCGGCCCGGCGAGGTAGACCCAGGCCGCCCGCGGCTCGCCCGTCGCGGTCCGCACCGTCATCCGCCGCCGGACGTACAGCCCGGTCCCGTCGGCCCGGCACTCCTCCAGCCGGTCCAGGGCCTCCAGGGCTCCGGCGTACGCGCCAGGGCGTACGGTGACGAGCTCACCCACGATCCGACGCCCGGGCGCCGGGTCCGGCACCGCGTACGGGAAGCCGGGGCCCTCGTGCAGTGCGGCGCCCTCCAGCACGGCCGGGCGGACGTCGGCGCAGCGCCCGGCCAGGTGGACGGCATGATTGCGGCCGCCGCTGCGCAGGGTGCCGTACACGAAGAACGGCAGGGCCTCCTCGGATGCGGACACGGGTTCGACCTCCTCGCTGGGGAGCGTTCACGGTACGTCCCGCGGTCCGATTCCTGATACCGACTGGCGCACCGGGCCGTCCATGCGCTGTCATGTCGGATGTTCGGCCAGTACCGTCCAAGGGGGACACACATGACACCGCCCGCTTCACCCTCCCAACCGGCCGCGACCCCCGGCTCAGCCCCCGACACCCCCGCCACCACCAAGGCCGGAGCCGAAGCCAAGACCGAAGCCAAGACCGAAGCCAGGACCGAGACCGGAGCCAAGGCCGGGGCGAGCCCCGTCCCCCGCCTCGGAGGCGCGGTCTGGCTGGCCCTCCTCGTGGTCTACATCGTCTGGGGATCGACCTACCTGGCGATCCGGGTCGCGGTCGAGACGATGCCCTCCTTCCTCTCCGCCAGCGCCCGCTTCCTCACCGCAGGCCTGCTGCTGGCCGGCTACCTCCTGGTGCGCCAGGGCCCGGCCGGTCTGAAGGTGACCCGGCGCCAGCTGGCCTCCTCCGTCCTGGTCGGGCTGCTGCTGCTGACCGGCGGCAACGGGCTGGTGGTCCTGGGCGAGACCTCCGTCCCCTCCGGCCTGGCGGCCCTGCTGGTGGCCGCGGTCCCGCTGTGGATGGTGGTGCTGACGGCGTTCGGCGGCGATCGCCCGAAACCGGCCGAGCTGGCCGGGGTGCTGCTCGGACTGGTCGGCCTCGGCGTCCTGTCGGCCCCCGCGATCGGCGGGTCGATCGAGCCGGGCGGCGTGATCCTGATCATCGGCGCCACCCTGCTCTGGGCGACCGGCTCCTTCGTGAGCAAGAAGATCCCGATGCCCGGCAACGTGCTCGCCGCGAGCGCCTACCAGATGCTGGCCGGCGGCCTCGGCGACCTGCTGGTCGGAGTGGGCCGCGGCGAGCAGCACGGAGTGGACCTCGGGGCGGTCTCCGGCCGGTCCTGGCTGGCCCTCGCCTACCTGGTGGTGTTCGGCTCGCTGCTCGCCTTCACCGCGTACGCCTGGCTGCTGCGCTCCGCCCCGCTGACCCTGGTGGCCACGTACGCGTACGTGAACCCGGTGGTCGCGGTGCTGCTGGGCTGGCTGATCCTGGCCGAGCCGCTGACCGGCCCGACCCTCGCGGGCGGCGCGATCGTGGTGGCGGGCGTCTGCCTGGTGGTGAGCGTCAGCCGGCGTCCGGGCCGCTCATCGAGCGCCGGGAGCCGAGCCCGTCCGGCGGAAACGGCCGATCCGGTCGATCCGTCCAGGTCGGTGAAGGGGCCGTCCGCCCGTAGCTGAGCACGACGTCCGCACGTTCGAAGACGTCCTCGGTGGTCCGCCCCCGCGCTTCCGGCTCGCGGGGGCGGACCACCGAGGACGTACGGCTCAGAAGGCGTACGGCGGCTTGCCCGTCCACCAGTTGCCGGGCGCGTCCGGGTCTCGGCTGGTCCAGAACTCGACGATCGCGTTGGTGAACTCGGCCGCGGAGAGCACGCCGTCGCCGTCGGTGTCGAGGTGGCGGAAGGCCTCGTCGGCGTCGTCGCGGGACAGGCCGGCGAAGTGGCCGCGCTGGAAGACGAAGAACTCGCCGGCGTCCACCGTCCCGCTGCGGTCGGCGTCGGCGACGGAGAGGAAGGCCCCGGCGAGCGCGCCGAGGATCTCCTGGGCGGCCTCCGGGTCGTCGGCGAGCGAGCCGGTCGAGGCGACGAACTGCTGCCGGGTGATCGCCTCGGTGCCGGCGGGCAGCCGGGCGAGGTGCAGGTCGTGCCAGGTCGTCAGGTAGGCCCGGACTATCACGGCCTCCGCCTCGGAGCCCTCCTGGTGGCCGAGCGAGCGGGCCACCGAGAGGCCCATCAGGACGTGGTCCCGCTCGGTGAGCAGCCCGTCGCCGTCGGCGTCGAGGTGATCGAAGCCGTGATTGATCTTTGCGATGAGCAGGTCGTCCGACAAAAGTGCCCCCTCGATTGGTGATTCCTTGCCCGGGTCTCCTACGTCACATCGCCTGCACGCTAGCGCCTCGAACCGGACCGGCGCAGCCGAACGACCTGCTGCTTCACCCGCCGGGCCTCGGTGATCATCGGTCACCTCAGTGCACCGCCGCCAGCAGTTCCCTCGTGTACTCGGTGTGCGGCGCCGCGAACAGCTGGTCCCGGTCGGTGGACTCGACCAGCCGTCCCCGGTGCATCACCGCCACCCGGTCGCAGAAGTGCCGGACCACCGCGAGGTCGTGGGAGACGAACAGGAAGGCGACACCGAGCCGTTCGCGCAGCTCCATCAGCAGGTTGAGCACCTGGGCCTGCACGGACACGTCGAGCGCGGAGACCGGCTCGTCGGCGATGATCAGGCGCGGCTGCGGGGCCAGCGCGCGGGCGATGCCGATCCGCTGGCGCTGCCCGCCGGAGAACTCGTGCGGGTAGCGGTCCAGGTGCCGGGCCTCCAGGCCGACCTGCTCCAGCAACTCGGCGGAGCGCTCCCGCCGTTCGGCCCGGTCCAGCGGGGTGTGCAGGCGCAGCGGGGTGTCCAGGGTCTGGGCGACGGTCCGGCGCGGGTTGAGCGAGGCGTACGGGTCCTGGAAGACCAGCTGGATCTCCCGGCTGAGCCGTTTCCGCAGCTCCCGGTCCGGCCGGGTGACGTCCTGGCCGTCGTACAGCACCCTGCCGCCGGTGGGGCGTTGCAGCCCGGCCAGGACCCGTGAGGTGGTGGACTTGCCGGAGCCGGACTCGCCGACCAGCCCGAGCGTCTCGCCGGGCGCGATCCGCAGGCCGACGCCGTCGACCGCCCGGACCGGTTCGGCCCGCTGGCCGGGGAAGCGCCGGCGTCCGGGGAAGCGCACGGACAGGTCGTCCACCTCGACCAGCCACCGCTCGGGGCGCTCGACGGTCCGCGGCCGGAACGTCCGCGACGGGGCCGGCTCGTCGACCGTCGGCAGGGCGGTGCCCGGCACCGAGTCCAGCCGGAGCGCCGCGCCCACCAGCGCCCGGGTGTACGGCTCGCGCGGTGCGGCCAGCAGTTCGGCGGTCGGCGCGGACTCGACCTCGACCCCGCCGCGCAGCACCAGCGTGCGGTCCGTCGTCCCGGCGACCACGCCCAGGTCGTGGCTGACCAGCAGCACCGCCGTCCCGTGCTCGCGCTGCAACTCGCCGAGCAGGTCGAGGACCTGCCGCTGGACGCGGGCGTCCAGGGCGGTGGTCGGCTCGTCCGCGATGAGCAGCCGGGGGTCGTTCATCAGCGCCATCGCGATCATCACGCGCTGGCGCATGCCGCCGGAGAACTGGTGCGGGTAGTCGCGCGTCCGGGCCGTCGGGATGCCGACCCGGTCGAGCATCTCGGCCGCCCGCCGGCCCGCCTCGGCCCGGCCCGTGCCCGGGTGGTGCAGCCGGTACATCTCGGCGAGCTGGGCGCCCACGCCGTGGAAGGGGCTGAGCGAGGTGAGCGCGTCCTGGAAGACCAGCGCCGCCCTTCCGCCCCGCACCCCGCGCAGCGCGGACTCCCCGGTGCCGACGACCTCCTGCCCGTCGAGCCGGATCGAGCCGGTGACGGTCGTGGTGCGCGGGTCGTGCAGGCCGAGGACGGCGAGCCCGACGGTCGACTTGCCGGAGCCCGACTCGCCGACCAGGCCCAGGACTTCACCCGGGGCGAGGTCGAAGGAGAGGCCCTGGACGGCGGTCACCGGCGCACCGCCGCGCGGGTCGGCGAAGGAGACGGTCAGATCGCGGACGCTCAGCACCGGCTCGACGGTCTCCGCCGCCGTGCTCTCCACCTCTGCCGTCCGCACGCCGGCCCCCGGAACAGTGGAATTCATCGAAGGGCTCCCCATCAGTTCAGCCGGACACGCGGGTCGAGCCAGGCGACCGCGAGGTCGGCCAGCGCGACGAACAGCACCATGAAGCAGGCGGCCAGCAGCACCGCGCCGACCACGGCGGGCAGGTCCTGCCCGGCGACGGCCTCGGCGGCGAATCGCCCGACCCCGTTCAGCCCGAACACCGTCTCGGTGATCACGGCTCCGCCGAGCAGCACCCCGGCCTCCAGCCCGATCAGCTGCACCAGCGGTCCGGCGGCGCCGCGCGAGGTGTACTTGAGGTGGGCGCGCAGTCGTCCCAGGCCCTTGCCGCGGGCCGTGCGGACGTACTCCTCGTTCATCGTCTCCAGCAGCTGCGAGCGCGAAAGCCGGGCGAACACCGCGGAGTTGACGAAGCCGAGGACGAACCAGGGGAGCAGCATCCCGCCCGCCCAGGCGGCCAGGTCGTCGGCCGGCGGGGTGTAGGAGGGCAGCGGCAGCAGCCCGGTGGAGTAGACCAGCAGCCACTGCGCGACGTACCCGAGGAAGTAGATCTGCAGGCTGGCGCCGACCAGGGTGAAGCCGGACAGCAGCCGGTCGGTCCGCCGACCGTGCCGCAGCGCGGAGACGAAGCCGGTGCCGAGGCCGAACACCAGCAGGACGGCGAGCGCCCCGGCGGTCAGCGAGAGGGTGACCGGCAGGTGGTCGGCGAGGGCCTCGCTGACCGGCTGGTGCAGCCGGTAGGAGTAGCCGAGGCAGGGGGCGTCGCAGTGGATGGTCGAGCCGTCCACGTCGCCGATGTCCCGCCCGGCGACGACCCCGGCCAGGTAGTCGGTGTACTGGGTGAGCAGCGGCTGGTCCAGGCCCATGCTCTGGCGCACCGCCGCGACCTGCCCGCTGTCGCAGCGCGGGCCGCAGGCGGCGCGGGCCGGGTCGGCGGGCGCGGCGTAGAAGAGGGCGAAGGCGGCGGCGGAGACCGCGACCAGGACCGCGAGGGCCTGGGCGGTCCGCCGCAGGACGAAGGAGAGCATGGCCGATCCGGGGTCGACGTGACGGGGGGAGGCGTGCGAAACGGACACGTGTGGGGCTGAGGCGGAACCGGGGGCCGGAGCCAAAGAGACAGGACCGGGGGCCGGAACCGGAGGCGGAACCGGGGCCCGCCCCCGCCACCGCGCACGGGCGGCGGGAGCGGGCCCCGGTCGGCTCAGGACTTCAGGTACAGCCAGGCCAGCGAGACGGTCCCGTAGATCGGGTGGATGAACGCCCCGCCGACGTTGCTGCCGCGCAGCTGGTTGACCGTCGGGTAGGCGAACGGCAGCACCGGCACGTCCTTCATCACGGTCTGCTCCAGCGCGTACAGCTCCTTGGCCTTGGCGCGCGGCTCGCCGATCTGGTTGATCCGGTCGATCTCCTTGTCGACCTCCGGGTTGCGGTAGAGCGCGGAGTTGATGTCGCTGCCGGCCCGGCCGTCGAAGGAGAACGGGATCAGGGTGGACGGGGTCGGCCAGTCGACCGAGCTGGTCTCCTCGAACAGGTCGTACGGGGCGCCGTCGCGGTGCACCTCGTCCAGGAAGGCCTTGGGGTCGATCGGCTTGGGCACGACGGTGATGCCCGCCTTGCCGAAGCCCTCGACCAGCACCTGGGCGACGCGCTGCCCGGTCGGGGTGTTCCGGTACGCGTAGGTCAGGCTGCCGGGCGCCTGCTTGGCCTTGGCGAGCTGGGCCTTGGCGGCCTCCGGGTCGCCCTCGGGCTTGACCGGGTAGAGGTCGTACTTCTGCCAGTCGATCAGCGCGGGCGAGCTGAGCGTGGTGGCCAGTTCGCCGGTCCGGGCGCCGCCCTGGACCTGGCGGGCCTGCTGGCGCGGGTAGGCCAGGTGCAGCGCCTTGCGGACCTCGACGTCCGACACCCGCTGGTTGTTGATCATCAGCTGGGTGACGAAGGCGCCCTGCCGGCCGGAGACCACCAGCTCCTTGGCCTTCGGGTCGGTGTCGGTGGTCTGGTACAGCTCGGCGGAGAGGGTGTCGGCCGCGGTGGTGGCGTTGGCGCCGCCGTCCCGCCCGGAGAGGATCTCCTGGTTGAGGTTGAGCGCCTCCTTGCCGTACGTGAAGACGAACTTCTCCGGGTACTGGCTGCGGATCGGGTCCGTCTCGGGCTTCCAGGCCGGGTTGCGCTCCAGCACCATGCGGGTGTTCTGGACGTGCTCGACGATCTTGTACGGGCCGGTCGCGAACGGCAGGCGGTCGTAGTCCGTCCCGGTGTCCTTGTCCCGGCGCACCGGGGAGGAGGAGGACTGCGCGGCCATGTACGGGACGTCGGCCTGCGGCTGCGGGAAGTGGAAGACGATGGTGCGCTCGTCCGGCGTCTCGATCGCGTCGAGGTCGCCGGCCTGCGGGCCCGCGTACTTGGTGCGCGCCGCCTCGTAGCTGGCCTCGCCCGTGAGCCACTGCGGCCAGTACGGCGGGCCGACCTCGTAGCCCTTGCCGAAGGTGCGCTCGATGCCGTACTTGACGTCCTGGGCGGTGATCGGCTGCCCGTCCTCCCAGGCGACGCCCTGCTTGAGCTTGTACGTCCAGGTGCGCCCGCCGTCGGCCGGGGTGCCGGTGTCGGTGGCCAGGTCGCCGACCAGCTTGGCCTTGCCGTCCACGACCTGGTACTGGGTCAGCTGGCGGCCCCAGAGCAGCGAGGCGTTGTAGGCGGCGCCCGCGTAGACCTTCTGCGGGTCGAGGTGGCGGAACTCGACGCTGTTGTACACGTTCACGGTGCCGCCCGCACGGGCGCCCGGGGCGGCCGGGGCGGGGCCGGCGCTCTCCTGCTCGCTGCCGAGCACGGCGGTCAGCGGGGAGGTCTCCTTGGCGGAGGCCCCGGCGCCGCCGGAGCCGGTGGTGCTGCCCGCGCCGGCCGAGCAGGAGGTCGCCAGCAGGGCGGTGGCGATGACGGCGAGGGACGGTCTGGTCCAGCGCATGGCGAATCTCTCCTTGCCCCGGCGGTCGTGCCGGGACGGGCTCGGGTGATGGTGGGGAGGGGTGAAGGGTCTTGGGAGCGGCGGGAAGAAGGGGCCTCGGGAGGGCCGAGGGGCTTCAGCGGGCGGTGCCGGCGCGCGGGTCCAGCGCGTCCCGGACGGCGTCGCCGAGCAAGTTGAAGGCGATGACGAACAGCAGCAGCGCCACGCCGGGGAACACCATGTAGGTGGGGTCGGCCTGGAAGACCTCGGAGCCGCGCGCGATCATCCGCCCCCAGTCCGGGACCGGCTCGGTGACGCCGACGCCGAGGAAGGACAGCGCGGCCTCGGAGGCGACGAAGGTCGGCACCGCCATGGTGGCGTGCACCAGCAGTTGCGAGCGCACATTCGGCAGGAGTTCGTGGACGACGACATGGAATCGGCTCGCGCCCTGGGCCCGTGCGGACTGCACGAAATCCCTTTCCCGGAGCGAGCGGACGGTGGCCCGCAGGGAAAGCGCGAGCGGAATCCAGCCGAACGCCGAGAAAACCAGGATCAGCACCAGGAACTGCATCCACTCCGGTTCCGCGGTGCCCGGGTCGACCAGCCGGGACTGGATCACCGGGCTGAGCGCGAGCAGCAGGAGCAGGGTGGGAAAGGCCAGCAGCACATTGGCGAGGAATCCGAACAACCGGTCGGTGATCCCGCCGAGGTAGCCGACCGCGACGCCAACCAGCACGCCCAGCGTGGTGGTCACCACGGCGGCCGCGAAGGCGATCAGCAGCGAGGTGCGGATGCCGTACAGCAGCTGCGTGAACACGTCCCGGCCGAGGCCGGGCTCCAGGCCGAACCAGAAGTCCCCGGAGATGCCGCCGTTCGGCAGCATCGGCAGGCCGCTGTCGCTGAGCAGGCCCGGAGCGTTCTGGCCGTAGTGGTCGACCGGGTTCTTCCCGTACAGCGCGGCGACCAGCGGAGCGCCGAGGGCGAGCAGCAGGAACAGCACCACCACCGCCAGGGCGGAGGCGCCGACCCGGTCCCGCAGGATCCGGCGGAGCGGGCCGGGGTCGGCGGCGGGCACGGGCCCGGCCGCGGTGCCTGGGACGGTGTCGACCACTGCCATGAGGCGTAACCCCCGAATTCTCCGCCGCCCCATGGGTGAGGGTGCGCTGGTGTGTATTTCCGGTACGGCCTCCGGGGGTTTCCCGGCGGCTGTTCGAGCGCCATTTGATCGGATGCGTCCGAGGTTCCGCAAATCACCTTTGGCGGACGTTCGGGTCATTCCTTTCGAACTGTTTCGGGAAATGTGGCGGCTTCATTTCGCTGAAACACTCGCGTTGCAAAAGAACGGACATACCATGCCGAAACGGACTGCCCGTTCCGCATTCTGAGACCTCCGCCACAGTCCCTCCGGTGTTGGTACGATCCCGGTGGGCCGCAACTGGCGCGTAGGGATGGAATCAACCATCGGGAAGCGGCCCCGTGAATCCTCACGTGAACTTGCCGAGCGCCTGGGCCCCCGCATCCCCACCAGGAGACCGCCATGGCCCAGCAGCCCCACACCGCCGCCTCCGCCGCGGCCGACACCGCCTTCCGCAGCGCCCTCGACGTGGTCGCCGGCGTCGAACCGCGGATCGCCGCCGCGATCGGACAGGAGCTGGCGGACCAGCGCGGCTCGCTCAAGCTCATCGCCAGCGAGAACTACGCCTCCCCGGCCGTCCTGCTCACCATGGGCAACTGGCTCAGCGACAAGTACGCCGAGGGCACCGTCGGCCGCCGCTTCTACGCGGGCTGCCGCAACGTCGACACCGTCGAGGGCATCGCCGCCGAGCACGCCCGCGAGCTGTTCGGCGCCGACCACGCCTACGTCCAGCCGCACTCCGGCATCGACGCCAACCTCACCGCGTTCTGGGCCGTCCTCTCCCAGCGGGTCGAGAGCCCGGCGCTGGAGCGCGCCGCGGTGCGCAACGTCAACGACCTCACCGAGGAGGACTGGGCGCGGCTGCGCCAGGAGCTCGGCAACCAGCGGATGCTCGGCATGTCCCTGGACACCGGCGGCCACCTCACCCACGGCTTCCGGCCCAACATCTCGGGCAAGATGTTCGAGCAGCGCAGCTACGGCACCGACCCGGCCACCGGCCTGATCGACTACGACGCGCTGCGTGAGACCGCCCGCGAGTTCCGCCCGCTGATCATCGTGGCCGGCTACTCCGCCTACCCGCGGCTGGTGGACTTCCGCCGGATGCGCGAGATCGCGGACGAGGTCGGCGCGACCCTCATGGTCGACATGGCGCACTTCGCCGGCCTGGTCGCGGGCAAGGTGCTGACCGGCGACCACGACCCGGTCCCGCACGCCCACATCGTCACCACCACCACCCACAAGTCCCTGCGCGGCCCGCGCGGCGGCATGGTGCTGTGCCAGTCCGAACTGGCCGAGCACGTCGACCGCGGCTGCCCGCTGGTGCTCGGCGGCCCGCTCTCCCACGTGATGGCCGCCAAGGCGGTCGCCCTCGCCGAGGCCCGCCGCCCCGAGTTCCAGGCCTACGCCCGCGCCGTCGTCGCCAATGCCCAGGCACTGGCCGAGGGCCTGCTGCGCCGCGGCGGGAAGCTGGTCACCGGCGGCACCGACAACCACCTGGTCCTCGCCGACGTCTCCGGCTACGGCCTGACCGGCCGCCAGGCGGAGGCGGCGCTGCTCGACTCGGGCATCGTCACCAACCGCAACTCCGTCCCGCAGGACCCGAACGGCGCCTGGTACACCTCGGGCGTCCGCCTCGGCACCCCGGCCCTCACCACCCGCGGCCTCGGCACCGCCGAGATGGACGAGATCGCCGACCTGATCCACACCGTCCTGCGCGCCACCGCCCCCGCCACCACGGCCAAGGGCTCCCCGTCCAAGGCCGCGTACACCCTGGACGCCGCCCTCCGCGACGCCACCGCCAAGCGCGCCGCCGACCTGCTCGCCCCGTACCCGCTCTACCCGGGCGTCGACCTGGCCTGACGGCGAACGGCGAACAGATGACAGATTTCGAAATCTGTCATCTGTCATCTGTTCGCCGAAAGTTGTCAGCCGTCAGCCGTCAGCCGTTCGTCGGCCCCGCCCCGTGCACCGGGTCCGCTAGTACTGCAGGGACTTGTACTGCAGGAACTCCTCCAGCCCGTGCCGGCCCAGCTCCCGGCCGAGGCCGGAGCTCTTGTAGCCGCCGAAGGGCGCGAGCGGGTTGAAACGGCCGCCGTTGAGGTCCACCTGGCCGGTGTCGAGGCGGCGGGCGAAGGCGGCGGCGGTGTCGGTGTCGCGGGCCCAGACGCCGCCGGCCAGACCGTACGGGGTGCCGTTGGCGAGTTCGGCGGCGTGGTCCTCGTCGCGGTAGCGGAGGATCGCCAGGACCGGGCCGAAGACCTCCTCCTGGGCCACCGTCATCTCCGGGGTCACGTCGGCGAGCACGGTCGGGCGGACGTAGTAGCCGGTGGCGGGTTCGGTGACCGGCTCGGAGCCGCCGACGACCAGCCGGGCGCCCTCGGCCAGCGCGCCGTCGATGTAGCCGCGCACCTGGGCCAGCTGCCTGGCGTTGACCAGCGGGCCGATCCGGGTCTGCGGGTCGGTCGGGTCGCCCGGCCGGTACTGGGCGGCGACCTCCTCGGCCCGGGCGACCGCCTCCTCGTACTGGTCCTCGTGCACCAGCAGGCGGGTCAGCGCGTTGCAGGTCTGGCCCGAGTTGGCGAAGACGTTGGCGACGTTCGCCTTGACCGCCCGGGCCAGGTCGGCGCCGGGCAGCACCACGTTGGCCGACTTGCCGCCCAGCTCCAGGGAGACCCGCTTCAGCCCCCGGCCGGCCGTCTCGGCGACCTGCCGGCCGACGGCGGTGGAACCGGTGAACGAGACCAGGTCCACGTCCCGGTGCCCGACGAGCGCCGCGCCCGCCACCGCCCCGGTGCCGGTCACCAGGTTGAAGACGCCCGCCGGGAACCCGGCCGCGTGCACCAGCCGGGCGAACAGCCGGGCCACCAGCGGGGTGTCCTCGGCCGGCTTGAGGACCACCGGGCAGCCGGCCGCCAGGGCCGGGACGGTCTTGGCGACGATCTGGTGCAGCGGGTAGTTCCACGGCGTGATCGCCGCGACCACCCCGGCCGGCTCGGCGTGCACCACCGAGTTGCCGATCCGCTCCTCGAAGGGGTGCTCGGCAAGGAGGGTCAGGTAGGAGGTCGCCACGGCGAGCGGCAGCCCGGCGTGCACGGCGCCGGCGAAGCCGACCGGAGAGCCCAGCTCGGCGACGACCGTCTCGGTGATCTCGTTCTGCGCGGCGGCGATCCCGTCCCGCAGCCGGGTCAGCAGCGCCAGCCGCTCCTCGGGGGTGGTCGTGCCCCAGGCGCGGGCCGCCCGGCGGGCCGCCGTCACCGCCGTGTCGACGTCGGTCGTGCCGCCGGCCGGCACGGTGGCCAGCACCTGTTCGGTCGCCGGATTCAGTACGGTGATCGACCCGGCGTCCCCGGAGGGCCGCCACTCGCCGTCGATGTACTGGTCGCTGTACTCCGCGTACTGCCGCACCGATCGTCCTCTCGTCCGCCCTTCAACTAGCAGCGCTAGTCGAAGGTCAGTCAATGCGGCCCGGGCGGCCGCGCGCAAGAGTCAATCCCGACCGGCGGACCTGACGGTTACTTCGGAGCGAACCGCGCGGTGTACTCGTCGAACGGCTCGATGCCCACCTCCGCGCGCCGCTCGTCCAGCCGCTCCGGCTCCTCGCACGGCCACGGCACCGGGCGGCCGTCGGCCACCGCGCCGATCTGCGTCCCGTAGCGCTGCTCCCGGCCCTCGTTGACCGCCAGCCGGTCCTGGAGGAAGGCCAGGTCGCGGGCGCCCGCCTCACCCCGGGCGACGGCCTCGCCCATCAGTGCCGCCGCCCGCCGCTGGACGTCGAGCTGCCGGTCCGCGTGCTGCGCCACCAGCCACGCCGCCCGGGCGGCCTCGGGGCCGACGGCGCGCTCGGTCGGCCAGCCGTGCGCCGCCATGATCTCCGCGAGCCGGTCCCCGTGCCGGGCGGTCAGCCGCCGCCAGGCCGCCTGCTCGGCCAGGTCGGGGCTGTTCGCCAGCCGGGCGGCCGCGCCGTCCTCGGCCATCATCGCGACCAGCTCCCGCGCGAGGACCGGATCCTGACCGTACCGCTGTGCTTCCGTCACGTCGACGACGCTCCCTGTAGCCGGGCCCTCCTGCCGAGGACCGCCCGCCACCACGCTAGGCGCGGAGAACGCGACGAAGATCATCCCCGAAGACGGTGACCCGGGGGCGCCGCCCACGGCAGAATGGATGCACACCGGGAACGAAGCGCTCCACGCACACCGGGAACGAAGCGCACCGCGCACACGGGAACGAGGCGCACCGCGCACGCGCCAACGGAACGCACCGCGCACGCGGCGACGGAACGCACACTCCCGCGAGAGACGCCGAAGGGCCGGTCGGAGGAATCCGACCGGCCCTTCACCGTGTGACGAGGATCAAACCCGGGACGGCTCCGCCGCCTCGGCGCCCTCGGCCGCCAGCATCTCCTCGCGGACCGCGGCCAGCGAGGGGTTGGCCCAGGCGCTGGCGACGCCCCAGTAGTAGAACGCCAGCCCGATCGCGGCGACGATCAGCAGGTCCCAGCCCTCCGGCAGGTAGCCGTGCCCGCCGAAGTCGGCGCTGCCCGCCCAGGAGACGCCGGCCATCACGAACAGGTACGCGACCATCCAGGCGCCCGCCTTCAGGTGCGGCTTCAGCACGGCGAACGGCTTGCGCAGCTCGTACCAGGCCCAGATCGGCAGACCGGCGGCCATCAGCAGGATGACCTTGCCGGTGAGCGGCCAGCGGGCCCAGTAGAGCACCAGCGAGCCGAAGATCATCGCGATCGGGGCGATCACCGGCATGGCGCGCAGCCGGACCGGCCGCGGCAGTTCGGGGGCCAGGCGGCGCAGCGCCATCACGGCGACCGGGCCGGTGATGTACGAGATCACGGTGGCCACCGAGACGATCTCGGCCAGCGAGCCCCAGCCGCGGAAGACCGCGAGGAACATGAACGCGACCACCAGGTTGAGCACCAGCGCCGGGCGCGGGATGCCGGTCTTGACGTCGACCCTGCCGAAGATCTTCGGCAGGTGGCCGTTCTCCTGCACGCCGTGGATCATGCGCGAGGTGGTGGCGGCGTAGATCATGCCGGTGCCGGAGGGGGAGATGAAGGCGTCCGCGTAGAGCGTGATCGCGAGCCAGTTGAGGCCCCAGGCGATGGCCAGGTCGGCCAGCGGCGAGGTGTAGGAGAGGTTGCTCCAGCCGTTCGCCAGGTCGCCGCCCGGGATGGCGCCGAGGAAGGCGATCTGGAGCGCGACGTAGATCACCAGGGCGATCAGGATCGAGCCGATGACGGCCTTCGGCAGCGACTTGCCGGGGTTCTTGGCCTCGCCGGCCAGGTTCAGCGGGGACTGGAAGCCGTTGAAGGCCCAGACGATGCCGGAGACCGCGACGGCGGTGAACACCGAGCTCCAGCCGTTCGGCGCGAAGCCGCCGTGGTCGGTGAAGTGCGCCGAGTCGAAGTGCGCGAAGAGCAGCGCACCGGCGGTCACCGTCGGGACGACGACCTTGAAGACGGTGATCGCGGTGTTGGTCTTGGCGAACAGCGTGATCGCGAACCAGTTGAGGGCGAAGTAGACGAGCAGCAGCACGCTGGCCAGCGCCACGCCGCTGAGGGTCAGCTCCTTGCCGTCGTACAACCCCTGCGCCCAGCCGAAGTGCCAGGAGCTCATGTACTGCACGGAGGCGGTGGCCTCACCCGGGATGACCGAGACGATGGCGATCCAGTTGGCCCAGGCCGCCAGGTAGCCGGCCAGCGAGCCGTGCGAGTACTGGCCGTACCGGACCATGCCGCCGGCCTTGGGGAACATCGAGCCCAGCTCGCTGTAGGTGAGCGCGATGGTCAGCGCCACCGCGGCACCGATCACCCAGGCGAGGATCGAGGCGGGTCCGGCGAGCTTGGCGGCCCGCTCGGCACCGAACAGCCACCCGGAGCCGATGATCGACCCCAGCCCGACCGCGGTCAGGCTGATCGTTCCGAGCGATCGGCGGTAGTTCTGGTGTGATGCCGTCGACGATTCGGGCTCACTCAACGTATCGGTCCTCTCGCTCGTGGTTCATCGGGTGGTGTCGGTGTTTTTGCGATTTTGCGTCGGTATTTCGGACAAACGGAGAGCAGCCTAAGGTCCAAAAAGGGGCGAAAACCTCAGAGGAAGCTCAAACCATCCGATTGTTGCCATCTCGTGTCCGGCGTCCGGGCCGATGCGGACCGGCGAGGAGACGGACGCCACAGCGCCAGGGAGGGCGGTGGCCAGGGACGGCGACCGGGGCCGGCCCGGGGGAAAGGGGCGGCCCGAAAAACGAAATTCCCCGTGGAAGCCTTTCGGCCTCCACGGGGAATTTCGGCTGTGTCCGAGGGGGGACTTGAACCCCCACGCCCGATAAAGGGCACTAGCACCTCAAGCTAGCGCGTCTGCCATTCCGCCACCCGGACTGGGTGTGTGCTTCGGGGGCTTTTTCCTCGCCCCCTCGGCGACAGAGAGAACATTACCAGGGTTCTGGAGTGCTTCTCACCTGCGCTTCCTCGGGGCCGCGCCGACCGACATCCTGGTCGGGCCGCTCCGGGGTCACAGGGCCGCGGCGCACCGCCCGCACAGGTTGGTACGGCCTGTGAACGCGCTCGAATCCGGCCCGAACCGGTGGGGTCCGCGAAGGAACCGGTCGACTCCCGCACCGCCCGCGGTCGGTTGCGGCCGGAAGCGGTCCGACACGGGCAACTTGTCGACGGTGCCGCACCCGCCGCGACGGCTCTCCTAGCCTCTGTGGACCGAGGGCGCCATGAAGCGGATCGCCTGATTCCCGGGTCGCGGACGAAGGGCGGCTGGACGTGGAGCAGATCAGCGGAGCGGCGAAGGCCGAACCGAGACGCGGCAGGCGGGGGGAGGGCCCGGTCGGGGCCACGGCCTCCGCGGGCCCCACCGAGGGCGTGTGGCGCTTCCCGGTGCCCGCCACCGAGGCCTCGGTGCCGCTCACCCGGCACGCGGTGCGCGACCGCCTGCTGGCCCAGGGCATGACCGGGGTGCGCTACCAGGAGCTGGTGGACGACCTGCTGCTGATCGTCTCGGAGCTGGTGAGCAACGCGGTGACGCACGCCGCCGAGCTGTCGCCCGAGGTGGTCACCGAGCTGTCGCTGCGCCGGGCCTGGGTGCGGGTGTCGGTCGAGGACGGGGACCCGTACCGGCCGAAGGCGCTGGAGAACGACACCGGACGCACCGGCGGGCGCGGCCTGCTGCTGGTGAAGAGCGTCACCCTGCAGGCCGGCGGGGTGTGCGACGTCGAAGACACGGGGGAGGGCGGCAAGGTCATCTGGGCCTCGCTGCCCGTTCCCCCGGGGCCCGACCACTGACCGGCCGGGCCGGACGCCAGACCGACGGCCGACACCTCCGGACCGCCGGTCGGGACGGCCGGACCGCCGGCCGGGGCGGGCGGACTACCAGTCCCGCCCGGCGATCTCCCGGATGCCCGGCAGCGCGGCCTCGAAGACCGTCTCGAACCAGACCGAGAACGGCCGCTCCGCCCGCAGCTCGCGCAGCTCCTGCGCGGTCACGAAGGCGAAGTCGTCCACCTCCTCCGGGGCGGGCTCGACCGGCGCGGTGACCAGTCCCACGAACAGGTGGTTCCACTCCCGCTCGATCAGCCCGGACGCCTCGTCCGGCAGGTCGTAGCGGACGGTGCCCGCCTCGCACAGCAGCGCCGGTGCGACACCCAGCTCCTCGGCGGTGCGCCGGGCGGCGGCGACGAACGGCGGCTCGTCCGGGTACGGGTGGCCGCAGCAGGTGTTCGACCAGACGCCGGGGGAGTGGTACTTGCCGAGGGCCCGGCGCTGGAGCAGCAGCCGGCCCTGGCGGTCGAACAGGAAGACCGAGAAGGCCCGGTGCAGCCGGCCCGGCTGCTGGTGGGCCCAGAGCTTCTCGCCGGTGCCGATCGTGACGCCCGCGTCGTCGACCAGTTCCAGCAGGATCTCGGTTCCGACGGGGGCGGACCCGGTGGCCCGGGGGTCGACCGTCACATCGGTCTCCACGTCGAGACCGGTGTCGATCTCGGCCGCGAAGTGCGTGGGATCGGTCGGAAGACTCTGGGGCATGGGGCCTCTTTCGGGAGCGGGAGCAACGGGAGCATCGGGTGTCTCCGACACACCGGGCGGAGTGCGGCGGACACAGCGGGGGCACCGGCGCCGGCGTCGGCATCCAGTCTGCCGTATGGGTGGCGGTCGGCAGGGGTCCCACGCACAACCGGGCGGATCATGACCCGGAGGAGTCGGAAACCGTCCAGAGAAGGGTCCGGGATGCCCTCGTAAGAGTCACAGAATTCGCAGAACCGTTCGGCGCGCGTTCGGAGCCCGTTCGACCGGTCCGGCGCCTCCTCATGGCGTTCCCCCGGCGGCGTTCGGGCGGATCCGGTGCGGCCCCCAGGGGGCCCGACGGCCGTTCGACGGGCCCTCGGCGGCCGCCCGTCCGCCGCCCGGCCGCCGCCCCCGGGCCGGGCGGGCGCGTTCTGGCCGGTGGCCCCGGTCGCCTACCATCACATACGACACGGTGCCCGGATCTGTGCCGGCACCGGCGCGCCGCCGCCCGGCCCGGTCGAACACCGGACCGGGGGTCCCGGTGGCGCCGCCGCCCCCGGCACGGCCCCGCGCACAGCACGACGGATCAGGAGACCCGCATGATCGGCCTCGTTCTGGCAGCCGGCGCCGGCCGCCGGCTGCGCCCGTACACCGACACCCTGCCCAAGGCGCTGGTGCCGGTCGACGGGGAACGGACCGTCCTGGACCTCACGCTCGGCAACTTCGCCGAGGTCGGTCTGCGCGATGCCGCGATCGTCGTCGGCTACCGCAAGGAGGCGGTGTACGACCGCAAGGACGCCCTGGAGAGCAAGTACGGCGTCAAGCTCCACCTCGTCGAGAACGACAAGGCCGAGGAGTGGAACAACGCCTACTCGCTCTGGTGCGCCCGCGACCTGTTCGCCGAGGGCCTGCTGCTCGCCAACGGCGACACCGTCCACCCGGCCTCCGTCCAGCGCACCATGCTGGAGGGCAACCGGCGCCTGACCGACGCCGGCGCCGCCCCCGGCATCCTGCTCGCCCTCGACACGGTGAAGAAGCTCGCCGACGAGGAGATGAAGGTCGTCGTCGACCCGGCCACCGGCATGCGCCGGATCACCAAGCTGATGGAGCCGGCCGAGGCGAGCGGCGAGTACATCGGCCTCACGGTGATCAACCCGTCCGCCGCCGCCGACCTGACCGACGCGCTGCGCGCCACCTACGAGCGCGACCCGCAGCTGTACTACGAGGACGGCTACCAGGAGATGGTGAACCGCGGCCTGCGGATCGACGTCCAGCCGATCGGCGAGGTCTCCTGGGTCGAGGTCGACAACCACGACGACCTGGCGAAGGCGCGGGAGATCGCGTGCCGGTACTGACCCGACTGGTCCCGTCGCCGCTGTTCGTCGAGATCCGCCCGGGCGCGCTGGACGCGCTCGGCGGCATCCTCGCGGACCAGCGGCTGTCGGCCTCGGGCCGGATCGCGGTCGCGATCAGCAACGGCTCCGGCTCGGCCATGCGCCGCCGCCTGGAGCCGGCCCTGCCCGGCGCCGACTGGTACAACGTGGACGACGGCAGCCTGGACAGCGCGGTGCGGCTGGCCGAGGCGATGCGCGGCGGCCACTACGACGCGATGGTCGGCCTCGGCGGCGGCAAGATCATCGACGCCGCCAAGTACGCCGCGGCCCGGGTCGGCCTGCCGCTGGTCGCGGTCGCCACCAACCTGGCCCACGACGGCATCTGCTCGCCGGTCTCCACCCTGGACAACGACGCCGGCCGCGGCTCCTACGGGGTGCCCAGCCCGATCGGCATCGTGGTCGACCTGGACGTCATCCGACAGGCCCCGCAGCGCTTCGTGGCGGCCGGTGTGGGCGACGTCGTCTCCAACATCTCCGCGTGCGCGGACTGGGAGCTGTCGCACGCGGTGACCGGCGAGCCGGTGGACGGTCTGGCCGTGGCGATGGCCCGCTCGGCGGGCGAGAACCTGCTGCGGCACCCGGGGAGCACCCAGGACCAGGACCTCCTGACGGCGCTCGCCGAGGCCCTGGTACTGTCCGGCATCGCGATGAACATCGCGGGTAGCACCCGGCCCTCGTCGGGTGCCTGCCACGAGATCTCGCATGCCCTGGACGTGCTGTATCCCAAGCGGTCCGCCCAGCACGGCGAGCAGGTCGGCCTCGGCGCCGCCTTCGCCAGCTTCCTGCGGGGCGAGCGCGAGCTGACCGGTCTGATCGTGGAGCGCCTGGCGAGCCACGGACTGCCGGTGACCGCGGCTCAGATCGGCTTCACCGAGGCGGAGTTCACCGAAGCGGTGCACTACGCTCCGAACACCCGACCGGGGCGCTTCACCATCCTCGAACACCTCGACCTCTCCCCTTCCGCAATCAGGGACGCGTACGCCGACTATGTCCAAGCCGTCAACAGCTGACCCCTCCACCGCGGGCGCCGAACGGCCCCCGGTGGACCTGACCCGCCGGCCCTCGATCGAGGAACTGCGCGCGGTGATCCACCCGGAGGGCATGCTCCAGCGCCGCAGTGCCGAGCACTGGGCCGGTCGCCTGTACATGCGGAAGATCTCGCTGCGGATCACCCGGGTGCTCTCCACCGTGACGGCGATCACGCCCAACGGTCTGACGTACCTGATGATGGTCACCGGCATCCTGGCCGGTGCCGCGCTGGTCCTGCCGGGCATCGCGGGCGCCGTCCTGGGCGCCCTGCTGATCCAGGTCTACCTGCTGCTGGACTGCGTGGACGGCGAGGTGGCCCGCTGGCGCCGGCAGACCTCGCTCACCGGCGTCTACCTGGACCGGGTCGGCCACTACATGTCCGAGGCGGCGCTGCTGACCGGCCTCGGCCTGCGCGCCACCGACCTGCTGCACCGCGAGGGCACCGGGTCGCACTGGGAGTGGGCCTTCCTCGGCACCCTGGCCGCGCTCGGCGCGATCCTGATCAAGTCCGAGACCGACCTGGTGGACGTGGCCCGCGCCCGCAGCGGCCTGACGGCCGTCGAGGACAGCGCCTCGGTGCCGCGTTCGGCCTCCGTCGCCAAGGCCCGCCGGGCGGCCTCCTTCCTGAAGTTCCACCGCCTGGTCGGCGCGGTCGAGGCCTCGCTGCTCATCCTGGCCGCCGGCGTCGCCGACGCCGTGCACGGCGGACTGCTCTTCACCCGGCTCGCGGTGGTCGTCCTGGCCGCGATCGCGATGCTCCAGACCGTGCTGCACCTGCTGAGCATCGTCCTCTCCAGCAGGCTGCGATGAGCGCGCCGGGCACGGCGGAGGACTTCCGCCTCGGTGCCGTGATCATCACCATGGGCAACCGGCCCGCCGAGCTCAACGCCCTGATCGAGGCCGTCCGCGCCCAGGAGGGCCCGGCGGTCGAGCTGGCCGTGGTCGGCCAGGGCGTGGAGCTGCCCCCGCTGCCGGAGGGCGTGCGCACCGTCGAGCTGCCGGAGAACCTGGGCATCCCGGGCGGGCGCAACGTCGGCATCGAGCTGTTCGGCCGGGACGGCGCGGAGGTCGACGCCGTCCTCTTCCTGGACGACGACGGCAACCTGCCGCGCACCGACTCGGCCCGCCTGCTGCGCGAGGCCTTCACCGCCGACCCGGAGCTGGGCATCGTCTCCTTCCGGATCGCCGACCCGGACACCGGTGTCACCCAGCGCCGGCACGTCCCCCGGCTGCGCGCCAGCGACCCGCTGCGCTCGTCCCGGGTGACGACCTTCCTGGGCGGCGCGAGCGCGGTGCGCTGCAAGGTGTTCGAGCAGGCCGGGCAGCTGCCCGCCGAGTTCTTCTACGCCCACGAGGAGACCGACCTCGCGTGGCGCGCGCTGGACGCCGGCTGGGCCATCGACTACCGGGCGGACGTGGTGCTGCACCACCCCACGACCTCGCCCGCCCGCCACGCGAGCTACTTCCACAACGTGGCCCGCAACCGGGTCTGGCTCGCGAGGCGGAACCTTCCGGCCCTGTTGGTGCCTCTCTACCTGGGAACCTGGTTCCTGCTGACCCTGGCCCGCCGCCCCTCCCCGGAGGCGCTGAAGGCCTGGTGGGGCGGGTTCCGGGCGGGCTGGCGCGAACCCTGCGGTGCGCGGCGGCCCATGCGGTGGCGTACCGTCTGGCGACTGACCAGGCTGGGCCGACCTCCGATCATCTGATCACATCTGATGGCATCCGCATCGGATGATCGATCGCTGCGGCCGGTGCCCACACACCGGCCGGCTCCCCCGAGATCCCAGTGGATCCCCATCGGCGCACGACCGGCGGACCCCGCCGACCGGCCGCCCCGACCGATCCCGCGTGAAGGACGAATGTGTCGACAGTGAGTGAACCCGTCAGCCTCTCGGCCCCCAGGGGGGCGGACGCGGGCCTGACCCCCAAGCAGCTTGCGGACAAGTACGGTCTGGCGGTGAGCGGCGCCCGTCCCGGCCTGTTCGCCTACTCCAAGCAGCTCTGGGCCCGGCGCCACTTCATCTGGGCCTTCGCCACCGCCCGCCTGGTGGCCCAGTACACCAACGCCAAGCTCGGCCAGCTGTGGCAGGTGGTGACCCCGCTGCTCAACTGCGCGGTGTTCTACCTGGTCTTCGGCGTGATCCTGGCGAGCAAGCAGGGCTTCCCGGACAACACCTACATCGCCTGGCTGTGCATCGGCGTCTTCGTCTTCCAGTTCACCCAGAACGCGGTGCAGGCCGGCACCCGGGCGATCTCCGACAACCTCGGGCTGATCCGGGCGCTGCACTTCCCCCGGGCCAGCCTCCCGATCGCCTTCACCGTGATCCAGCTCCAGCAGCTGCTGATCTCGATGGTCGTCCTGGTCGTCACCGTGCTCGCCGCCGGCATCACCCCGGGCCGGACCTGGCTGCTGATCATCCCGGCGCTGCTCCTGCAGACGCTCTTCAACACCGGCATCTCCCTGGTGATGGCCCGGCTCGGCTCCCGGACCAGCGACATCTCCCAGCTGATCCCGTTCGTGATGCGCGCCTGGATGTTCCTCTCCGGTGTGATGTTCAGCATCCAGGACAAGATCACGCACTGGCCGCACTACATCCAGACGCTGATGTCGCTCAACCCGGCGTCGATCTACATGGACCTGCTGCGGCACGCCTTCGCGCCGGTCATCTACAACCCGCACCAGCCGGTGCACCAGACCCTCCCGCCGCACCAGTGGGCGTACGGCCTGGCCTGGGGCGTGGGCATGTTCGTCGTCGGATACGTCTTCTTCTGGAAGGCCGAGGAGGAGTACGGCCGTGGCTGACATCGACCTGAGCAACAACGACACCGTCACGGACGCGGACGTCGCCCGCGAGCCCACCGTCGTCGTCGACGACGTGCACATCGTCTACAAGGTGCACGGCGCCGGCTCCGGCAAGGGCAGCGCCACCTCGGCGCTGAGCCGCATCATCAGCCGCAAGCGCGCCTCCGGCGTGCGCGAGGTGCACGCGGTCAAGGGCATCAGCTTCACCGCGTACAAGGGCGAGGCGATCGGCCTGATCGGCTCCAACGGCTCCGGCAAGTCGACCATGCTGGCCGCCATCGCCGGCCTGCTGCCGACCGAGAAGGGCGGCATCTACACCAACGGCCAGCCCTCGCTGCTGGGCGTCAACGCCGCGCTGATGAACGAGCTCACCGGTGAGCGCAACGTCGTCCTCGGCTGCCTGGCCATGGGCATGACCCCGGCCCAGGTGAGGGCCCGCTACCAGGACATCGTCGAGTTCTCCGGCATCAACGACAAGGGCGACTTCATCTCCCTGCCGATGCGCACCTACTCCTCCGGCATGGGCGCCCGGCTGCGCTTCTCGATCGCCGCCGCGAAGACCCACGACGTGCTGCTGATCGACGAGGCCCTCGCCACCGGCGACCAGGCCTTCCAGCAGCGCAGCAAGCGGCGGATCGACGAGCTGCGCAAGTCCGCCGGTACGGTCTTCCTGGTCAGCCACGACAACAACTCGATCCGCGAGGTCTGCGAGCGGACCATATGGATCGAGGCCGGCGAGCTGGTCATGGACGGACCCACCGAGGAGGTCGTGAGCCGCTACGAGCGCGGCGAGCGACCGTAGTCCCCGTCACACTCCCGCGGGGCCGGTTCCGGAGCTTCCGGAGCCGGCCCCGCGCCTTTCCCGCCGCCCGGCGCGGAGGCGAGCGCCCGGTGCCCCGGCGGGGCGCTCTTCTCCGGCGCGCCCGGGCGTGTCAGCCTGGTGGTCGCGGGGGCGGTGTGCCGTGCGTGACGCCCGCGCTCGGACGCGTGTCCGAGTCGGACCGGTCGTGCCAAGCGGTGTAGAACGGGGGAGTGACAGCAGTGTCGGCTTCGGCCCAGCCCAGAGATACGCCGGTGAACGGTTCCGCAGGACAGACCCTGGACAAGGCGGGCGCGGAGAACTTCCCCGTCGCCCCGTTCTTCCTGCCCGCGGCCTGGCGCGACGACCTGATGGCGGTGTACGGCTTCGCCCGCCTGGTCGACGACGCCGGCGACGGCGACCTGGCCGACCCGGCCGCCACCGCCCGGCTGCTCGGGGTCGAGCGGACGCCCCCCGCCACCCCTTCGGACCAGTCCGGCCCGCCGGCTCCGCAGGAGACCGCCTTCCGGCTCGCCCTGCTCGACGGACTGGAGCAGGACCTCGACCGGGTCTTCGAGACGGCCCTGCGCACCGCCGGCGGCTCCGGAGCGGCCGGCGTGGACCGCCCCCGCCACCCGCTGATGAGCGCGCTCGTCCCGCTGGTCGACCGGCACGGCCTCACCCCCGAACCGTTCCGCCGTCTGATCGAGGCCAACCGGGTGGACCAGACCACCTCCCGCTACGCCACCTTCGACGACCTGATCGGCTACTGCACCCTCTCCGCCGACCCGGTCGGCCGCCTCGTGCTGGCCATCGCGGGCGTCTCCACCCCCGAGCGGACCGAACTCTCCGACGCCGTCTGCAGCGGCCTCCAGGTGGTCGAGCACATCCAGGACGTGGCCGAGGACCTGGCCCACGGCCGGATCTACCTGCCCGCGGAGGACCTGGCCCGCTTCGGCGTCACCGAGGCCGACCTGGCCGCGCCCTCCGCCGACGGCGCGGTGCGCGAGCTGATCGCCTTCGAGGTCGAGCGGGCCCGCACCCTGCTCGACCGCGGCGCACCATTGGTAGGTACGGTTCGGGGGAGGCTTCGACTGCTCCTGGCGGGATTCACCGCAGGCGGCTATGCGGCCCTGGCGGCCGTCGAGGACGCCGGGTACGACGTGCTCGCCCAGCAGGCGAAGCCGGACAAGCGCCGCCTCGCAGCGAAGGCGGCGGCCATCTTCGCGAAGGGAAGGTGAACGCCCGCGTGGCGGCATCACCACTGGCGTCGGCCCAGGTCATGGCGGCGTACCGGTACTGCGAGGCAGTCACCGGACTGCAGGCGCGCAACTTCAGCTACGGCATCCGGTTGCTGCCAGAACCCAAGCGGTTGGCCATGTCGGCCCTGTACGCCCTGGCCCGCCGGGTGGACGACATCGGCGACGGCGACCTCCCGGACGACCGCAAGGCCGAGGCGCTGGTGCGCACCCGGGAGCTGGTGGACGAGGTCCGCTCCGGGGCGGTCGCCGAGGACGACACCGACCCGATCAAGGTCGCCCTGGCCGACGCGGCCCGGCGCTTCCCGATCCCGCTCGGCGGTTTCGACGAGCTGATCGACGGCGTCGAGATGGACCTCAAGGGCGCCGAGTACCAGACGTACGACGAGCTGAAGGTCTACTGCCGCTGCGTGGCCGGCGCGATCGGCCGGCTCTCGCTGGGCGTCTACGGCTGCGACGACCCGGAGCTCGGGGCGCGCTACGCGGACACCCTGGGCCTGGCGCTGCAGCTCACCAACATCCTGCGCGACCTGCGCGAGGACGCCCTGACCGGCCGCACCTACCTGCCCGCCGAGGACCTGGTCCGGTTCGGCTGCGAGCAGGGCTTCGCCCTGCCCGAGCCGCCGGTCGGCGCGGACTTCACCGGCCTGGTGGCCTTCGAGGCCGCCCGCGCCCAGGCCGCCTTCGAGGAGGGCCTGCGGCTGCTGCCGATGCTCGACCGCCGCAGCCGCGCCTGCACCGCCGCGATGGCCGGGATCTACCACCGGCTGCTCGGCCGGATCGCCGCCGAACCGGAGTCGGTCCTGCGCGGCCGGGTCTCGCTGCCGGGCTGGGAGAAGGCGTACGTGGCGCTTTCCGGGCTCGCCGGGGGGCGTTCTTGATTCTCGCAACAGTTCTGTCACGCTGTGTCAGCTGGGAATCACGTGCGGGTAGTTCCGTGTTGAACAAACGAGGATCTTCTTCAGGGACCGCCCCCGGGCGGTCCACCGACTGCGAGGGGGAGGGCCGATGACCGGGCGAGCCGATGCCGCGCGCCCGGCCTCCGTCGTGGTCGGCGGCGGCCTCGCCGGGATCACCGCCGCGCTGCGCCTCGCCGAGGCGGGTCACCGGGTCACCCTCGCGGAGGGGCGGCCCCGGCTCGGCGGCCTGGCCTTCTCCTTCCAGCGCGGCGAGCTCACCGTCGACAACGGCCAGCACGTCTACCTGCGCTGCTGCACCGCCTACCGCGGCCTGCTGGAGCGCCTCGGTGCCTCCCGGCTGGTCCACCTCCAGGACCGCCTCGACATCCCGGTGCTCTCCGTTACCGGGCCGCCGGCAGCCCCGGTGCGCACCCTGGGCCGACTGCGCCGGGCCGGCCTGCCCGTCCCGCTGCACCTGGCCGGCAGCCTGGCCCGCTACCCGCACCTGTCCCCGGCCGACCGCGCCCGGGTGGTCCGCGGCGCGCTCGCCCTGCGGGGCCTGGACCTCGCGGACCCGGCCCTGGACGAGGTCTCCTTCGGCGACTGGCTGCGCCGCAACGGGCAGAACGCCGCCACCCAGGCCGCCCTGTGGGACCTGGTCGGCGTCGCCACCCTGAACGCCCGGGCCGACCAGGTCTCGCTGGCGCTCGCCGGGATGGTGTTCAAGACCGGCCTGCTCTCCGACCCGGGCGCCTCGGACATCGGCACCGCCGCCGTCCCGCTCGGCGTGATCCACCACGACCGGGCGCTCACCGAGCTGGAGCGGGCCGGTGTCCGGGTGCTGCTGCGGTCCCGGGTGGCCGAGCTGAAGCCGGCCGCGCCGCAGCACGCCGTCCGGTTGGACGGCGGGGAGCTGCTCACCGCCGACACCGTGGTGCTGGCCGGCGCTCAGGACAGCGCGGCCGCGCTGCTGCCGCCGAACGCGGTCCCCGGGCAGGAGCGGCTGGCCGGCTTCGGCACCGCGCCGATCCTCAACGTGCACGTGGTCTACGACCGCAAGGTGCTGCGCCGGCCGTTCTTCGCCGCGCTCGGCTCCCCGGTGCAGTGGGTCTTCGACCGCACCGCGCACTCCGGCCTGGCCGCCACCCCGACGGGCCGGGCCCACCCGGGCGCCCAGTACCTGGCGCTGTCGCAGTCCGCCGCGCAGGACGAGATCGACCTGCCGGTGGCCGAGCTGCGCGGCCGCTACCTGCCCGAGCTGGGCCGGCTGCTGCCGGCCGCGGCCCAGGCCGAGGTGCTGGACTTCTTCGTCACCCGGGAGCGCACCGCGACCTTCGACCCGGCGCCGGGCAACGGGGCACTGCGCCCCTCGGCCCGCACCGAGGTCCCCGGCCTGCTGCTGGCCGGCTCGTGGACGGCCACCGGCTGGCCCGCGACCATGGAGGGTGCCGTGCGCAGCGGCCACGCCGCGGCCGACGCCGCGCTCGCCGCGGCCGGCGCCCGGACGCCGGTGGACCGCGGCGACGGGAGGTGGCCCAGGTGACGGCGGGCCCCGCCGCCGGAGAGCCCGCCAGAGCCGACGGGCGTACCGTCGAGCGCACCGGCGCATCCACCGGGAGCGGCCCGGCCGGCCGTACCGGCATCACCGGCACCGCTGGAACCACCGGCACCGGCACTCGATTCGACACCAGCCGCACCGACAGCGCCCGGCCGCCCCGTGCGGCCCGGCACCACGAGGAAGAGGGAACGCACGTGGAGTCACGCACCGGCTACGCCGTCGGAGGCACGGCGCACGCCGAACCGGTCTCGGTGCCGGAGCTGCTCGCCCGCAGCCGTACGCTCTGCACCCCGCCGCTACGGGCCGCCGTCGCCCGACTGGCCGCACCCATGGACACCGTCGCCGCCTACCACTTCGGCTGGATCGACCGGGACGGCACCCCGGTGACGGGGGACGGCGGCAAGGCCGTGCGCCCGGCGCTGGCGCTGCTGTCCGCCCGGGCCACCGGCGCGGCGGCCGAGGTCGGCGTGCCCGGTGGGGTCGCGGTTGAACTGGTGCACAACTTCTCCCTCCTCCATGATGATCTGATGGACGGTGACGAGACCCGACGGCACCGGGCCACCGCCTGGACGGTCTTCGGGCCGGCCCAGGCGATCCTGGTCGGCGACGCCCTGGCGACGCTCGGCACCGAGGTGCTGCTCGACGCCGCCGTGACCGGCGGGGCGAGCGCCACCGACGCCGCGCGCGCCGTCCGGCTGCTCACCACGGCGACCCGCCGGCTGATCGACGGCCAGGCCATGGACGTCGCCTTCGAACAGCGCGACAGCGTCACGGTCGCCGAGTGCCTGGAGATGGAGGGCGGCAAGACGGCGGCACTGCTGGCCGCCGCCTCGGCGATCGGCGCGGTCCTGGCCGGCGCCGACGACAAGGTCTCCGACTCGCTCCAGCGCTACGGCCACCACCTGGGCCTCGCCTTCCAGGCGGTGGACGACCTGCTCGGCATCTGGGGCGCCACCGAGGTCACCGGCAAGCCGCACTGGGGGGACCTGCGCCAGCGCAAGAAGTCCCTTCCGGTCGCCGCCGCCCTGGCCGAGGGCGGAGCGGCCTCGCGCCGGCTCGCCGAAGAGCTGGCCGACCCGAAGGGACGCGGGGAGGAGAGCGAGCCCGAGCTCGCCGCCCGCGCCGCGCTGATCGAGGACGCCGGCGGCCGCGCCTGGACCCGGGAGGAGGCCCGCCGCCAGCACACGACTGCCCTCGCCGCCCTGGACGAGGTGCCCATGACCGACGAGGTGCGGGAGCACTTCGTCGCACTCGCCGAATTCGTGGTGGTACGAGAGAGGTGACGTTACGTTGACAGCAACCGCGGACGGCCGGCTCGACCCTGAGTACGATTCCGAGCCGGTCGCGGTGGGCGACCGCCCCCCGGCCCTGCTGGGCACGGGGCGGTGGCAGCCCGAGGACACCGACCAGCCGCGGCCGGCCGGTGAGACGGACCACGGACCGGCCGACGCGCGGGAGGCCCTGGCCCGCGCCACCACCCACCTGCTCTCCCTGCAGTCGTCCGAGGGCTGGTGGAAGGGCGACCTGGAGACCAACGTCACCATGGACGCCGAGGACTTACTGCTCCGCCAGTTCCTGGGAATCCGCACCGAGGAGCAGACCCGCGCCACCGCCGAATGGATCCGGTCCCAGCAGCGCGAGGACGGCACCTGGTCCACCTTCCACGGCGGGCCGCCCGAGCTGTCCACCACCGTCGAGGCGTACGTCGCCCTCAAACTTGCCGGGGACGACCCGGAAGCCCCGCACATGCTGGCCGCCGCGCGCTACGTCCGCTCCGCCGGGGGCATCGCGGCCGCCCGGGTGTTCACCCGGATCTGGCTCGCCCTGTTCGGCTGGTGGCCCTGGGAACGGCTGCCCGAGATGCCGCCCGAGATCATCTTCCTGCCCAGGTGGCTGCCGCTGAACATCTACGCCTTCGGCTGCTGGGCCCGCCAGACCATCGTCCCGCTGACGGTCGTCTCCTCCCACCGCCCGGTCCGTCCGGCGCCCTTCCCGCTCACCGAGCTGCACACCGACCCGAACGACCCGTACCCCCACCGGCCGCTCGCCCCCGCCACCACCTGGGACGGCCTGTTCGAACGCCTCGACAAGGCGCTGCACGCCTACCACCGCCGGGCCTTCCGCCCGCTGCGCCGACTGGCCCTCTCGCAGGCCTGCCGCTGGATCGTCGAACGCCAGGAGGCCGACGGCTGCTGGGGCGGCATCCAGCCCCCCGCCGTCTACTCGCTGATCGCCCTGCACCTGGAGGGCTACGAGCTGGAGCACCCGGTGATGAAGGCCGGACTCTCCTCCTTCGACCGCTTCACCGTGCACACCGAGGACGGCAAGCGCTGGCTGGAGGCCTGCCAGTCCCCGGTCTGGGACACCTGCCTGGCCACCATCGCCCTGGTCGACGCCGGGGTGCCGGCCGACCACCCGGCGCTGGTCTCCGCCGTCGACTGGATGCTCGGCGAGGAGATCCGCAAGCCCGGCGACTGGACCGTGAAGCGGCCCGGGCTCGCCCCCGGCGGCTGGGCCTTCGAGTTCGAGAACGACACCTACCCCGACATCGACGACACCGCCGAGGTGGTGCTCGCGCTGCGCCGGGTCGCCCACCCCGACCCGGCCAAGGTCGACGGCGCGGTGGACCGGGGCGTGCTCTGGAACCTCGGCATGCAGTCCAAGAACGGCGCCTGGGGCGCCTTCGACGTGGACAACACCAGCACGCTGCCCAACAAGCTGCCGTTCTGCGACTTCGGCGAGGTGGTCGACCCGCCGTCCGCCGACGTCACCGCGCACGTGGTGGAGATGCTCGCCGAGACCGGCCGCTCCCGCGACCCCCGGACCAGGCGCGGCATCGAGTGGCTGCTGCGCAACCAGGAGGCGGACGGCTCCTGGTTCGGCCGCTGGGGCACCAACTACATCTACGGCACCGGCTCGGTGCTTCCCGCCCTGGTGGCGGCCGGCGTCCCCGACGAGCACCCGGCGATCCGCCGGGCGGTGCGCTGGCTGGAGGACCGGCAGAACGCCGACGGCGGCTGGGGCGAGGACATGCGCTCCTACGACGACCCGGCGCGCTGGGCCGGGCGCGGCGACTCCACCGCCTCGCAGACCGCGTGGGCGCTGATGGCGCTGCTCGCGGCCGGCGAGGGGCCCAAGGACCGGGCCAACCCGGCGGTGGAGCGCGGCGCGGAGTGGCTGGTGCGCACCCAGCTGCCCGAGGGCACCTGGGACGAGCCGCAGTTCACCGGCACCGGCTTCCCGTGGGACTTCTCCATCAACTACCACCTGTACCGGCTGGTCTTCCCGGTCACCGCGCTCGGCCGCTACCTCAACGGCGCCCCGGGCACGATCCGGGCCGACGGAACCCCGGCGATCGGGACGGCGCGGTGACCACCGCGCCCCTGCTGGTGCTCTGCGCCCTGGGCCCCGAGGTCTGGGCCCTGCGCGGCGGCGACTGGCGCGGTGCGACCGGGGGGTCCCCGGTGCTGGTGCGCACCGGGGTCGGCCGGCGCCGCGCCGGGCTGGCCGTCCGGCGCCTGCTCGGCTCCGCGCCCAGCGGCTACGGCGCCGTGGTGGTGGCCGGCTTCGGCGCCGCGCTCGGCCCGGGCGTCCTGCCCGGCGACGTGGTCGCCGCCGACGGCGTGCGCGACGCCGAGGGCCACCTGTACCCGCTCGACTCCGGCGCGGAGCTGACCCGGGCGCTGAAGGAGCGCGGCCTGACCGTGCACACCGGCGTGCACCACACCGCCGACCACGTGGTGCGCGGCATCGAACGGCGGGCGCTGCACCTCCAGGGCGCGCTCGCTGTCGACATGGAGGCCGCCGCCGTCCTGGCCGCGTTGCGCGAGGTCCGGCCCGTGCTGCCGGCGGCCGTCCTGCGGGTGGTGGTGGACACGCCCGAGCACGAGCTGCTGCGGCCCGGCACCCTCCCGGCCGGGGTGCGCGCCTGGCGGACCCTGCGGGCGACGGTACCCGCCCTCGTCGACTGGTACCGGCAGGAGCGCGCGCCCGGCTCCGTAGACCTGAACCACCCCACATCCTCGACGCTCCCCCAGGAGGCGAGCTAGCCATGGCCATGCCGTTGCGCCAGACCGTGCGGGTCGGCACCTACCTCATGCAGCAGAAGCTGCTCAAGCGCCGGGACAAGTTCCCGCTGATCGTGGAGCTGGAACCGCTCTTCGCCTGCAACCTCGCCTGTGAGGGCTGCGGCAAGATCCAGCACCCGGCGGGCGTCCTGAAGCAGCGGATGCCCGTCGCCCAGGCGGTCGGCGCGGTCCTGGAGTCGGGTGCCCCGATGGTCTCGATCGCCGGCGGCGAGCCGCTGATGCACCCGCAGATCGACGAGATCGTCCGGCAGCTGGTCGAGCGCCGCAAGTACGTGTTCCTCTGCACCAACGCGCTGCTGATGCGCAAGAAGATGGACAAGTTCACGCCCTCGCCGTACTTCACCTTCGCGGTGCACATCGACGGCATGCGCGAGCGGCACGACGAGTCGGTGGCCAAGGAGGGCACCTTCGACGAGGCCGTGGCCGCGATCAAGGAGGCCAAGCGGCGCGGCTTCCGGGTCACCACCAACAGCACCTTCTTCAACACCGACACCCCGCAGACCGTCATCGAGGTGCTGGACTACCTCAACGACGAGCTCAAGGTGGACGAGATGATGATCTCGCCCGCCTACGCCTACGAGAAGGCCCCCGACCAGGAGCACTTCCTCGGCGTCGAGCAGACCAGGGCGCTCTTCCGCGCGGCCTTCGCCGACGGCAACCGCAAGCGCTGGCGCCTCAACCACAGCCCGCTCTTCCTGGACTTCCTGGAGGGCAAGGCCGACTTCGAGTGCACCCCCTGGGGCATCCCCAACTACTCGCTGTTCGGCTGGCAGCGGCCCTGCTACCTGATGGCCGACGGCTACGTGCCGACCTACCGCGAGCTGGTCGAGAAGACCGACTGGAGCAAGTACGGCCGCGGCAAGGACCCGCGCTGCGAGAACTGCATGGCCCACTGCGGCTACGAGCCGACCGCCGTCCTCGCGACGATGGGCTCGCTGCAGCAGTCGCTGCGCGCCATCACCGAGACCGTCAACGGCAACAAGGGCCGCTGAGCGGGGAGCCGGCCTCCGGGTCGGCGCCCCGGCTCCGGGCCCCGCGCCCGGGGCCGGCTCCGCCCTCGCAGCCAGGCCGGCCCGCGCCCGGGCCGGGTGGAGGCACCACCGCACCGCTCCGAGTCGTGAGGTGAACCCATGTCACTGCTCTCCCGCGTCACGTCCCCGGCCGAGCTGCGCAAGCTCCCGGCCGTCGAACTGCCCATGCTCGCCGACGAGATCCGCGACTTCCTGATCGAGGCCGTCACCCGCACCGGCGGCCACCTCGGGCCCAACCTCGGCGTGGTGGAGCTGACCATCGCGCTGCACCGGGTCTTCGACTCGCCGTACGACCGGATCGTCTTCGACACCGGCCACCAGAGCTACGTCCACAAACTGCTCACCGGCCGCCAGGACTTCAGCCGGCTGCGGATGCGCGGCGGACTCTCCGGGTACCCCGCGCGGGGCGAGTCCGAGCACGACCTGGTCGAGAACTCGCACGCCTCCACCGCGCTCTCCTACGCCGACGGCCTGGCCAAGGCGGCCCGACTGCTCGGCCAGCACGACCGGCACACCGTCGCGGTGATCGGCGACGGCGCCCTCACCGGCGGCCTCGCCTGGGAGGCGCTCAACAACATCGCCGAGGCGCGCGACCGGCCGCTGGTCATCGTCGTCAACGACAACGAGCGCTCCTACGCCAGGACCATCGGCGGCCTCGCCAACCACCTGGCCACCCTGCGCACGACCCAAGGCTACGAGCGCTTCCTCGCCCTGGGCAAGGAGGCCCTGCAGCGCACCCCGCTGGTCGGCCAGCCGATCTTCGACGCGCTGCACGGCGCCAAGAAGGGGTTCAAGGACGCCTTCGCCCCGCAGGGCATGTTCGAGGACCTCGGCCTCAAGTACCTCGGGCCGATCGACGGCCACGACCTGGGCGCGGTCGAACAGGCGCTGCGCCAGGCCCGCAACTTCGGCGGACCGGTCATCGTGCACTGCCTGACCGTCAAGGGCCGCGGCTACCGGCCGGCCGAGCAGGACGAGGCCGACCGCTTCCACGCCGTCAACCCGATCGACCCGTACACCTGCCTGCCGATCTCGCCCAGCGGAGGCGTCTCCTGGACCTCGGTGTTCGGGGACGAGCTGCTCACCCTCGGAGCCGAGCGGCCGGACCTCGTGGCGATCACCGCGGCCATGCTCCAGCCGGTGGGCCTGGCCCCGTTCGCCAAGGCCTACCCGGAGCGGACCTTCGACGTCGGGATCGCCGAGCAGCACGCCGTCACCAGCGCGGCGGGGCTGGCCACCGGCGGACTGCACCCGGTGGTCGCGGTCTACGCGACCTTCCTCAACCGGGCCTTCGACCAGGTGCTGATGGACGTCGCCCTGCACCGGCTGGGCGTCACCTTCGTGCTCGACCGCTCCGGGGTGACCGGGCCGGACGGCGCCTCGCACAACGGCATGTGGGACATGTCGATCCTCCAGGTCGTCCCCGGCCTGCGGCTCGCCGCGCCGCGCGACGCGGAACAGCTGCGCGCCCAGCTGCGCGAGGCCGTCGAGGTCGGCGACGCCCCGACCGTCGTCCGCTTCCCGAAGGGGAACGTCGGGCCCGCGGTGCCGGCCGTCGAGCGGACCGGCGGGGTGGACGTGCTGCTGCGCACCGGGCGGGCGCCCGAGATCCTGCTGGTCGCCGTCGGCACCACCGCCTCCGCCTGCCTGGACGCGGCCCGGCTGCTGCTCGCCGAGGGCTTCACCGCGACCGTGGTCGACCCGCGCTGGGTCAAGCCGGTCGACCCGGTGCTGCCCGAACTCGCCGCCGCCCACCGGCTGGTGGTCACCGTCGAGGACAACGGCCGTACCGGAGGCGTCGGTTCGGCCGTCGCCCAGGCGCTGCGCGACGCCGACGTGGACGTGCCGGTGCGGGTGCTCGGCCTGCCCCAGGAGTTCCTCGGCCACGCCTCGCGCGGGGAGATCCTGGAGGAGGCGGGGCTGACCGGGACCGGGGTCGCCGCCCAGACCGCCGTCTTCGCCAAGAACCTGCTACCGACCCGAGGAGCGAACCCGCGCCATGCCGGCTGAACCAGACCGCCCCGCCTTCGACCTCGCCGCGCTGATCGCCGAACGCGGCGGCGAGCGCTACGAGTTGCACGGCCGCTACCTCAACCCGCAGCTGCCGCGGATGCTGCGCACCATCGGCTTCGACAGGTACTACGAGCGCGCCCGGGGCCAGTACTTCTACGACGCCGAGGGCAACGAGTACCTCGACATGCTGGCCGGCTTCGGCATCTTCGCACTCGGCCGCCACCACCCGGTGGTGCGCTCGGCGGTCCAGCAGGTGATGGACCTCGACCTGCCGGACCTGGTCCGCTTCGACTGCTCACCGCTGCCCGGGCTGCTGGCCGAGCGGCTGCTGTCGTACGCGCCCGGACTGGACCGGGTGTTCTTCGGCAACAGCGGCACCGAAGCGGTGGAGACGGCGCTCAAGTTCGCCCGGTACGCCACCGGACGGAAGCGGATCCTGTACGCCGACCACGCCTTCCACGGGCTGACCACCGGCTCGCTCTCCGTCAACGGGGAGAGCGGCTTCCGCAAGGGCTTCGACCCGCTGCTGCCGGACACCGCCGTCCCGCTCGGCGATCTCGGCGCGCTGGCCAAGGAGTTGAAGCGCGGCGACGTCGCGGGGCTGATCGTCGAGCCGATCCAGGGCAAGGGCGTCCAGGCGCCGCCGCCCGGCTGGCTGCGGGCCGCCCAGGCGCTGCTCCACGAGCACCGGGCGCTGCTGATCTGCGACGAGGTGCAGACCGGCATCGGCCGCACCGGCGAGTTCTTCGCCTACCAGCACGAGGACGGCGTGCTGCCGGACCTGGTCTGCGCCGCCAAGGCGCTGTCCGGCGGGTACGTGCCGGTCGGGGCGACGCTCGGCAAGGGCTGGATCTTCGAGAAGGTGTACTCCTCGATGGACCGGGTGCTGGTGCACTCGGCCAGCTTCGGGTCCAACGCCCAGGCCATGGCGGCCGGGCTGGCGACCCTGGAGGTGATGGGCGACGAGCAGGTGGTGGAGAACGCCCGCAAGGCGGGCGACTACTTCCGTGGACGGCTGACCGCGCTGGTCGACCAGTACGAGCTGCTCGCCGAGGTGCGCGGGCGCGGGCTGATGATCGGGATCGAGTTCGGCCGGCCCAAGTCGCTGAAGCTGCGCACCGGTTGGACCGCGCTCCAGGCGGCGCGCAAGGGGCTGTTCGCGCAGATGGTGGTCGTGCCGCTGCTGCAGCGGCACCGCATCCTGACCCAGGTGTCGGGGGACCACCTGGAAGTGATCAAGCTGATCCCCCCGCTGATCATCACCGAGCGTGACGTGGACCGGTTCGTGGACGCCTTCACCGAGATCATGGACGAGGCCCACCGGGGGAGCGGGCTGATGTGGGACTTCGGGCGGACGCTGGTGAAGCAGGCGGTCGGCGGGCGCTGAGGCTGCCGGGGCCGCCGGGGTCGGGATCGTGGGTGGCACGGTGTGGGAAGTCGACGGCACGGAGTGGGAAGTCGGCCGGGTCGACTTCCCACTCCGTGGGAGACACCGCGTCAGAGCTCGGTCCGGCGGCGCCGGATGACAACCACGAGATCGACGACGGCGAACAGGGTGAGCAGGCCGCAGGCCACGGCGAAGCCGGTGAGGGTGCCCCGGCTGGGCGCACCGTAGGCGGGCGAGACGGCCGCCCAGACGGCGAACCCCGCCGTGGCCAGCGCGAACAAGGGGGTGAAGGTGAGCGAGAGCAGGTAGCGGAGCTTGAGGTCGCTGCGGGCGGTGGCCGGCTCGGTGCCGCTGCGCCACCGGCGCGGGGTGGTGGTGCGCATGCCGTTCACCTCCGGACCGCGTGGGTCGGGCTACGATTCCAGCGTACGTCCGAGGAGCGAGCCGGGGGAGGCGCGATGTCGGGTTCGGACGCGGTGGGGGCGGGGTCCGGTGCGGCGGGTTCGGGTTCGGGTTCGGGCTCCGGTTCGGGGGCGGCGGGCCAGGACGGCGAGGGGTACGCGGGGCTGCGGATCGAGCGGGCCCGGGAGTTGGCCCGGCGGCACGGCTGGGCGTCGGTCCGGGTGCTGGAGCCGGGGGACCTGATGACCATGGAGTACCGGCAGGGGCGGCTCAACCTCGCGGTGCGCAACGGTGTGGTCGAGCGCAGTTGGGAGGGGTAGGACCGCGGGTGACCCGTCGGACCTGGTTCGGGCGGGCCCGGGTTCAGCAGAGCAGGTGCCGGCGGCCGAAGCGCCGGTGGAGCCGCTGTTCGGCGGCGGCGACCAGGGGTTCCAGCAGCGGCAGCGAGAGCAGGACGAGCAGTCCGGCGGCCCAGCCGGCCAGGACGTCGGTGACCCAGTGGGTGCCCAGGTAGACCGTGGTCAGACCGATCGAGCAGGCGGTGGCGGCGGCGATCACCGCACCGGTCCGCCGCCAGCGGACGGCGAGGTAGGCGAGCACGCCCCAGGTGACCACCGCGTTGGCGGTGTGGCCGGAGGGGAAGATGGTGCCGCCGGAGAAGAGCTCGGGCGAGCCGACGTACTGCGCGTAGTGCGGGCCGAGCCGGCCGGTGACGATCTTGACCGCGCCGACGGTGACGTTGAGCAACAACAGCGCGATGCCCATGACCAGCAGCGGGCGCAGTCGGCCGAGGCGGTGGGCCCGCCAGCCGAGCCAGACGAAGGCGGCGATCGCCGACGGCCCGCGCTGCCCGGCGACCACCCAGGTGTCGAGCAGCGGCTCCAGTCGGGGCCACCGCTCGTAGGGGCGCAGCAGCCGGACCGACCAGTCGAGGTCGACCAGCGCGGTGTTGAGCAGGACACCGGCCAGTACCAGCAGGTAGCCGGCCAGGGTGACGGCGAGGAGGGCGGCCTGCCGTCGGCTCATCGGCGGCCAGCCGGGCTCGCCGGGGTCGGGGCCGAGCGGGGCGAGGTGGCGCGCGGGGGTGGTGGGACGGTCCAGGCGGCCGGTCTCGGCGGTGCGGCGCTCCGGCCCCTGGCGCGGAAGGGGAACGGGGGTACTTCTGGATTGCACGGGGTGACCTTACCCATCCGGACAGGGCTATTCCGGTGGTAATTGTCATTTTCCCGGGAAATCGACAATTGGGCCGACCAGGGGTGGTCCGAGGGGTGATTTCCGCTATTTCAGGATCGAAAGCCAGTGTGGTCGTCGAATGGTTCTGCAAAAGCCCCGGTAAAGCAAACGGAGTGGGAGGCCGGTGCGCCCGGCTTCCCACTCCGTGGTAACCCTGTGTAGGTTCCGTGCTCAGTCGAGGGGGCCGCCCGCGACGTAGATCACCTGGCCGGAGACGAAGCCGGCGCCCTCGCTCGCGAGGAACGCGATGGTGTGGGCGACGTCCTCGGGCTGACCGACCCGCTGGACCGGGATCTGAGAGGCTGCGGCCCGCTTGAAGTCTTCGAAGTCCATGCCGACCCGGGCCGCGGTGGCTGCTGTCATGTCCGTGGCGATGAAGCCCGGGGCGACCGCGTTGGCCGTGATGCCGAACTTGCCCAGCTCGATGGCCAAAGTCTTGGTGAAGCCCTGGAGACCGGCCTTGGCGGCCGAGTAGTTGGCCTGGCCGCGGTTGCCCTGGGCCGAGGACGAGGACAGGTTGACGATGCGGCCGAAACCGGCGTCGACCATGTGCTTCTGCACCGCGCGGGTCATCAGGAAGGCGCCGCGGAGGTGAACGTTGATGACCGTGTCCCAGTCGGACTCGGACATCTTGAAGAGCAGGTTGTCGCGGAGCACACCCGCGTTGTTCACCAGGACGACGGGGGCGCCGAGCTCGGCGGCCACCCGGTCGACGGCGGCCTGGACCTGCTCGGCGTCCGAGACGTCGGCGCCGACGGCGAGCGCCCTGCCGCCGGCGGCGGTGATCCGGTCGACGGTCTCCTGGCCGGCCGCTTCGTCCAGGTCCAGGACGGCGACCGCGAAGCCGTCGGCGGCCAGCCGGACGGCGGTGGCGGCGCCCAGGCCGCGGGCGGCGCCGGTCACGACGGCGACCCGGGGGGCGGTGCTCTGCTCGGTCATGCTCGCTCTCGTCTCTCTCGGGAGTGCCTCCCGGGGAGAGCCCCCGGAGAGGGTGGCCACACCCTACCGGCGGGTAGGGGGAGTGGCCAGGGTGGAGAGACGCAGGTGACGGTGGGTAAGGACCGACCGGTCGGCTTTCTGCTGAGAACGGGTTACTGCAAGCTGTTCGCAGCGAGTAAATATGCCAATGTTGCCGAACCTGCGTCTACTATCCGCCCCTGCCTGCCAGCAAGGGCCCGCCGTTTGTATAGTGTCCGCCAGCAGCCACCGGCTGCACGGCTGGAGCGCCCTCCCTCATAGCTGGACGCCCACTCGCCGTTACTGCCCCACCCGGGTGTCCCACACACACCGGGTGTGACATCGGGACGGATACATGGTGCTGGGGGAGATCCCGACAACCCGCGTGTCTACGCGACTGCAGCAGTCGCCAGGACACCTGATTCGCGTGGCACAGCAGGTCCACACCCGCTTGTGGTCCGAACACGTCGGAGCCGATCTCACGGCTCCGCAGTTCGCCGTGCTGCTGGTCCTGGCCCTGGAACCGGGTGCGGACCAGCGGACGGTCGGCGAGCGGGCCTCGCTCGACAAGGCCACGATGGCCGAGATGGTCGCGCGGCTGGTCCGTCGTGGCCTGGTGCTGCGCAGGCGCGACCCGGCCGACGGCCGGCGCAAGCTGCTGGCCCTCTCGCAGGGCGGCGCCCAGGCGGTGCGCGAGGCCACCGGTGGTGTGGTCCGCGTTCAGCGCGTCCTGTTCGAACCGCTCACGGCGGAGGAACAGGTCGAGATCGTCCGGGTGATGGCCAAGATAGCCAGGCTGGAGCCCGCGGCGGTCGCCGTCATCACCGACGCGCGGCCGATACTGGACGCCCAGCGGGCGATCGGCTACCTGATCAGGGTGAGCCAGCAGGTGCACACCAAGCTCTGGTCGGAGCACGTGGGCGCCGAGCTGACGGCTCCGCAGTACGCGGTGCTGGACGCGTTGGAGCTGGAACCGGGCGCCGACCAGCGCACGGTCGGCGAGCTGGCCTCGCTGGACAAGGCCACGATGGCCGAGATGGTCAGCCGGCTGGTGCGCCGCGGTCTGGTGCAGCGTCGGCGCGACCCCTCGGACGGACGGCGCAACCTGCTCTCGCTCTCACCGGCGGGACAGGACCTGCTGCACCGCTCGGCCGCTGGGGTGGCCGAGGTCCAGCGGTTGCTGCTGGCACCGCTGGAGGAGGGTGAGCACGAGGCCGCGCTCGCGCTCATCGCCAAGGCGGGCAGGCTGTAGGTCAAAAGTTCGCCACCGTAGCCAAAACGATTCGCCAAAACGCTGAGGGTCCATGGCCATGGGCTTTGGCGCATCGGGGCACACCGAAGGCCGCCCGCTCCTGTAGAGGTGCGGGCGGTCTTCGTGCGACCGGTGGTCAGCCGGTCGGGTGCTCAGACGGTTCGGGGGCCCGGGAGCCGGGACCCCGGGCGCGTCAGTTCCAGTCGAACTCCTGCGGGTCCGGGCCGATCCGCTTGCCGGTGGCCACGGCGGCGATCGCCGCGAGGTCCTCGGCGTCCAGCTCGAAGCCGGCGACGTCCAGGTTCTCCCGGATCCGGGACGGGGTGACCGACTTCGGGATGGCGATCACACCGCTCTGGAGGTGCCAGCGCAGCACCACCTGGGCGACCGTGCGGCCGTGCTTCTCGGCGATCTTCACCAGTGCGGGCTCGGCGAGCAGCTCCTTGCCCTGGCCCAGCGGGCTCCACGCCTCGGTGGCGATGCCGTGCTCGGTGTGGAACGCGCGCAGCTCCGTCTGCGGGAAGTACGGGTGCAGCTCGACCTGGTTCAGGGCCGGGGCGACGGAGGCCTCGTCCAGCAGGCGCGTCAGCTGCTCGGTGCCGAAGTTGGAGACGCCGATCGACTTGACCTTGCCGTCCGCCTTCAGCTGCTCGAAGGCCTTCCAGATGTTCAGGTAGCTGTCGCCGTGCATCGGGCGCGGCCAGTGGATCAGGTACAGGTCGAGCTGGTCGAGGCCGAGCTTGGCCAGCGAGGCGTCGAACTCGCGCAGCACCGCGTCGCGGCCCTGCTCGCCGGACCAGTCGCGGGTGCCCGAGTTCCACAGCTTGGTGGTGACGTAGAGGTCCTCGCGGGCCACGCCGCCCGCCAGCGCCTCGGTGATCGCCGCGCCGGTGCCGGCCTCGTTCTCGTAGATGGCCGCGGTGTCGATGGAGCGGTAGCCCGCCTCGATCGCGGCGCGGACGGCGGGGGTGGCCTCGGCGTCCGGGACCTGCCACACGCCGAAGCCGAGCTGCGGGATCTGCGCGCCGTCGTTGAGGGTGACGGTGGGGATGCTGCTCACGGGAAGAGGTGCCCTCCTGATTGTCCTGCTGTTCCAGTGGGGGCAACTGGTGTCCCGGTGTGATTGTTCCCGCCGAACGGGCGAATCTTGGGTGAAGCTTTGCGGGGGTTTGGCCTGGGCGGCGGCCGGCCGGTGACGGGGCGGAACCGCCCTGGTGGGGGACGTGCGGGGGGCTCGCGGGAAGCCTGCCGGGAACCCGCGGGGGCGCACAGGGGGAGTGCGGGCCCGGCACGTGGCGGGCGGGGCGTGGCGCGCGCGGTCGGCGGAGGAAAAACCTGTTGCGCGGATCACATCGAGGTTGGCAGGCTCGCGGCCATGACCTCCTGACTTCCGGGCCCTTCGTGCCCATTCCATGTCCGTCCGGTGTCCGCTCCGGACGCAGCGTCGATGTCGCGCCGGGCGCCGTGCCGCAGCGCCGCGCATCCTCCGCCCGCCGGCCCGGGCCGCCTGCCGTTCGGCCGCCGTGCGTGCTGTGCGCACGGTGCTGAGGCGTTCCGTGCGCCCTGTTCCCCCTGCTTCCCGGCTCCCCTTGCTTCCTGGCTCCCCCGCACCCCTGTGCGCCCGTGCCCCGCACCCGCGCACCGCTCGTATCGGAGTGTCATGCTGCTCACCCCCCTGCCGTTGGCCGATCCCGGCCGTCCCGACCTCTCCTCACCCCTGGCCTTCCTGCGCTGGCTGCAGCGCGGCCAGCGGCGCGGGCAGCTGCTCGCCACCCTCTGGGCGCTGGTCGAGATGGGGGGCCAGGCCGCCCTGCCGATACCGCTCGGGCTCGGCGTGCAGGCCGCCGTGGACGGCGATGCCGGCGGGATCTGGCGGGCCGCCGGGCTCCTGCTGCTGCTGGGCGCGGGCGCCTCGGTCGGCACCGTGCTGTTGCACCGCCAGGCGGTCTGGAACTGGATCCACGCGGCCACCCATGTACGGCAGTTGGTGGCCCGGCAGGCCTCGCACCTCGGGGCCGGGCTGTCCCGCCGGATCGCCACCGGCGAGGTCGTCGCGGTCGGCAGCGGGGACGTCGAGCGGATCGGCTGGTACGTCGAGCTGGTCGCCCGGGTCCGGTCCGCGGTGATCGTCTGGCTGGCCGTCAGCGTGGTGGTCCTGACGGTCGATCCGGTGCTCGGGGCCGGGGTGCTGCTCGGCGTCCCGGTGCTGGCGGCCTCCGTCTGGCCGCTGATCGGGCCGTTCGAGCGGCGCTACGAACAGCAGCGCGCCCTCGGCGGCAAGGCCACCGAGCTGGCGGCCGACACCGTCGCGGGGCTGCGGGTGCTGCGTGGCATCGGCGGCGAGGAGCTGTTCCTGGAGCGGTACCGGGCCGCCTCCCAGAAGGTCCGGGCGGCGGCCGTCCGGTCGTCCCGGATCTGGTCGCTGATGCAGGCCCAACAGGTGCTGCTGCCCGGCCTGTTCGTGGTCGGCGTCACCTGGTACGGCGCCCGGCTGGTGGCCTCCGGCGAGCTCGCCGTCGGCACCCTGATCGCGGTGTACGGCGCGACGGCCTTCCTGGCCGCTCCGCTGCGCATCCTCGGTGAGGCGGCGCACGCCTGGAGCGTGGCCCGGGTCTCCGCCGGCAGGGCCGTCCGGGTGCTCTCGCTGGACCGGACCACCGGTACGGCCGAGGCCGCGCTGGCCAGGCCGGACAAGGCCGACCTGCACGACCCGGCGAGCGGGCTGACGGCGCGGGCCGGCGAGCTGACCGCGGTGGTCTGCGGGGACCCGGACTACGCCGGGGCGCTGGCCGAGCGGCTCGGCGGCCACGTCCCGTTGGCCGAGGGCGAACGGGCAGAGGCCTCGGCGCGGCTCGGCGGCACGGAGCTGGACGCGGTGCCGTTGGCCGAGGCCAGGGCGGCGGTGCTGGTCCACGACAAGGAGCCGGTGCTGCTCTCCGGCACGCTGGCCGAGCTGTTCGACATCCCGTCCTCGGGGCGGGTCCCGGCGGCCGAGGCCCTCGCGGCGGCCCGGTCCGACGACGTGCTGGAGGCCCTGGTGGAGGGCTCGCCGGAGTGCGGGGGAGACCCGATGCGCGCCCGGATCACCGAGCGCGGACGCTCGCTCTCCGGCGGGCAGCGCCAGCGGCTCGCGCTGGCCCGCGCCCTGCTGGCGGACCCTCCGGTGCTGGTGCTGGACGAGCCCACCAGCGCGGTGGACGCGCACACCGAGTCGCGGATCGCCTCCGGGCTGCGGGACACCCGAGCCGGCCGCACCACCGTGGTGTTCGCGACCAGCCCGCTGCTGCTCGACCAGGCGGACCGGGTGGTGCTGCTGCAGGAGGGCCGGGTCGTCGCGGCCGGGCGGCACCGTGAGCTGATGCGGACCGAGCCGGCCTACCGGGCCGTGGTCACCCGCGACGAGGAAGCGGCCCGCCCGGTGGGTGGGGCCGTATGAGGACCATCGTCAACTTCCCTGCCACGCACGCGAGGAGTACGTCATGAAGCCCCCCGTCCAGGAGGAGCAGGGGCCGGCCACCACCCTGCCGGTCGGCTCCCCGGCCGCTGTGCGCGGGTACTTGCTGCTGCTCGCGCGGCGGCACCGCCGCGGGTTCTCCGCGGTGGTGACACTGCACTCGACGGCCACGCTGGCCGGGCTGGTCGGGCCCTGGGTGCTCGGCCGCCTGGTCGAGTCGCTGGCCACCGGGACGGCCGGGTCCACCATCACGGTGGCGGTCGCCTGGTACCTGCTGGCCCTGGTGGCGCAGGCGGCGTTCACCGGCTGGTCGCGGATGCGCGGCGCGGTGCTCGGCGAGAAGGTGCTGGCCGACCTGCGCGAGGACTTCCTGGTCCGCTCGGTGGCCCTGCCGACCGGGGTGCTGGAGCGGGCCGGCACCGGGGACCTGGTCTCCCGGGGCACCACCGACATCGACCGGCTGGACAAATCGGTGCGCGAGGCGGTGCCCGAACTCGCCGTCGCCGTGGTGTCGTTGCTCCTGGTGCTCGGTGCGCTGCTGATCACGTCGCCGCTGCTCGCACTGACCTCGCTGGTCGGCCTGCCGCTGCTGCTGGTCAGCTCCCGCTGGTACTTCCGGCGCGCGCCGCAGTCCTACCGCAGCGAGTCGGCCGGGTACGCGGCGGTGAGCAACGTGCTGGCCGAGACGGTCGACGCCGGGCGGACGGTCGAGGCCCTGCGGCTGGGCGACCAACGGGTCCGGCTGACCGACCGCAAGCTGCGCGAGTGGCTGGCCTGGGAGCGGTACACCCTGTGGCTGCGCTCGGTCTGGTTCCCGACCATCGACGCGGTCTACACCTCGGCGGTGCTCGCCACCCTGGTGCTCGGCGGGCTGTTCACCCTCCGGGGCTGGATCACCGTGGGCCAGCTGACCACCGGCGTGCTCTACGCGCAGATGCTGACCGGCCCGGTGGACCTGATCCTGCGCTGGTACGACGAGCTCCAGATCGGCCAGGCCTCGTTGGCCCGGCTGGTCGGCGTGCGCGAGGTGCCGGAGCACGAGGGGGACGAGTCCGCCCGGCCGGACGGCCGTCGGGTCGAGGCGAAGGACGTCCGGTTCGGCTACCGGGAGGGCGCCGACGTCCTGCACGGCATCAGCCTGGACGTCGCCCCGGGCAGCCGGGTCGCGCTGGTCGGGCCGTCGGGCGCGGGCAAGTCCACGCTCGGCCGGCTGCTGGCGGGGATCTACGCCCCCGGCCGCGGCAGCGTGACCCTCGGCGGTGCGGCGCTGGCGCGGATGCCGGCCGAGCGGGTGCGCGCGCAGGTCGCCCTGGTGAACCAGGAGCACCACGTCTTCGTCGGCACCCTGCGGGACAACCTGCGGCTGGCCGCTCCCGACGCGGACGACACCGAGCTGCGGGCCGCGCTGGACGCGGTGGAGGCCGGGGCCTGGGTGGACGCCCTGTCGGAGGGCCTGGACACCGAGGTCGGCTCCGGCGGCACCTCGCTGACCCCGCCGCAGGCCCAGCAGCTGGCGCTGGCCCGGCTGGTGCTGGCCGATCCGCACACCCTGGTGCTGGACGAGGCCACCTCCCTGCTGGACCCGCGGGCCGCCCGGCACCTGGAACGCTCGCTCTCCAGGGTGCTGGAGGGCCGGACGGTCATCGCCATCGCCCACCGGCTGCACACCGCGCACGACGCGGACGTGATCGCGGTGGTCGAGGGCGGGCGGATCAGCGAGTACGGCAGCCACCCGGACCTGGTCGCGGCGGGCGGTCCGTACGCGGCGCTCTGGCGGTCCTGGCGGGACGAGCGGTAGTGCGGCGGCCCGGGGCGGGACGAGCGGGGAGCGGGCCGTCCCGGTAGGAGGGGGCTTCAAACCCGTACGGGGCCGGATTGCCCCGTACGGGTTACTCCCTGGCCCGGAGGGGCGCGTAACCGGGCAAATCGGCCGCCCGGCCCGCAGACTGCTCCGGTGACCAAGATTTCAGACGGCTCGTCCCGCTCCCCGCGCGGTGAGATCGGCGGGATTCCCACGCGCTACATCGGGATCGGCGCCATCGTCGTCCTCGCCGTGTGGTTCCTGTTCGCCAACCTCGACAAGGTCAAGATCCAGTTCTGGGTCTTCACCGTCACCGCGCCGCTCTGGATCGCGCTGCTGGCCACGCTGATCGCGGGCGTCGCGCTGGGCTGGCTGCTGAAGGGACGGCGCAGCAGGTGACCACAGCCCCCGGGCCGGCTCCGGCCGGCGCATCGGCCTTCACCCCGCTGATCGAGATGCGCGGGGTCAACAAGCACTTCGGGGACCTGCACGTGCTGCAGGACATCGAGCTGACGGTGGGACGCGGCGAGGTCGTCGTCGTCATCGGCCCGTCCGGCTCCGGCAAGTCCACCCTCTGCCGGGCCATCAACCGGCTGGAGCCGATCGAGAACGGCACCATCCTGATCGACGGCCAGCCGCTGCCCGAGGAGGGCAAGGGGCTGGCCAGGCTGCGCGCCGAGGTCGGCATGGTGTTCCAGTCCTTCAACCTGTTCGCGCACAAGACCGTGCTGCAGAACGTCTCGCTCGCGCAGATCAAGGTCCGCGGCCGGCCCAGGGCGGAGGCGGACGACAAGTCCCGCGCGCTGCTGGAGCGGGTGGGCCTCGCCGATCAGGCGGCCAAGTACCCGGCGCAGCTCTCCGGCGGGCAGCAGCAGCGGGTCGCGATCGCCCGCGCGCTGGCGATGGACCCCAAGGCGCTGCTGTTCGACGAGCCCACCTCGGCGCTCGACCCCGAGATGATCAACGAGGTGCTGGACGTCATGCGCCAGCTCGCGAGCGAGGGCATGACGATGATCGTGGTCACCCACGAGATGGGCTTCGCCCGGGCCTCCGCGAACCGGGTCGTGTTCATGGCCGACGGCCGGATCGTCGAGGACCGCGCCCCGGAGGACTTCTTCAGCGCTCCTGAGAGCGATCGTGCCCGGGACTTCCTGTCCAAGATCCTGAAGCACTGAGGCGGCGCCGTGAACCGTGAGACGACGCCGGCGGCGAGGCCCGCGGGAAGATCTGTGGGAAGGCCCGTGGCGCGGGCGGGGCGGCGCGTGCTCGCCGCCGCCCTGCTGTTCACCGCGCTGGTGGCGGGCTGCGGCAAGCCCGGCACCCCGCCGCCCAAGGGCCCCCAGCCCAGCGCCCTGCCCAGCTACCAGGTGCAGGACGCCTCCGCGATCACCGGCTCGCCGACCCTGGACGCCGCCCGCGGCCGGGGCCACCTGATGGTCGGCGCCAAGGAGGACCAGCCGTACCTGGGCCAGAAGAACCCGGCCACCGGCGTGTACTCCGGCTTCGACATCGAGATCGCCAAGATGGTCGGCGCCTCGTTGGGCTTCCCGCCGGACCGGATCCAGTTCAAGACGATCGCCTCGGCCAACCGCGAGACCGCCCTGCAGAACGGCCAGGTGGACTACTACGTCGGCACCTACACCATCAACGACAACCGGAAGAAGCTGGTCGGCTTCGCCGGCCCGTACTTCATCGCCGGGCAGTCGCTGCTGGTGCGCAAGAACAACACCACCATCCACGGCCCGCAGGACCTGGACGGCAAGAAGGTCTGCTCGGCGGCCGGCTCGACGCCGTACCAGCGCATCCAGTCGCAGTACCCGAAGGCCAAGCTGATCGGCTACGACACCTACTCGGCCTGCGTGGACAACCTGATCACCAACCAGGTCGACGCGGTGACCACGGACAACGCGATCCTGCTCGGCTACGCGGCCAAGGTGCCGGACGAGCTCAAGGTGGTCGGCCCGCTGTTCTCGACCGAGCCGTACGGCATCGGGGTGCCGAAGAACGACACCGTGCTGCGCGGCGCGATCAACGACGCTCTGGAGCACCACATGCAGAACGGCGACTGGAGGAGGGCGTTCGAGGCGACCCTCGGCCTCTCCGGGGAGCCGGCGCCGAACCCGCCGCAGATCGACCGGTACTGAGAGGGCCGCGCCGTGAAAACGCTGACCGACAACTGGTCGACCTACTGGGACGGGTTCCTCGGCACGCTCTCGCTGTTCGCGGTGAGCGCCGTGCTGTCGCTGGTGCTGGGCGTGCTGATCGCGGGCTTCCGGGTCTCGCCGGTGAAACCGCTGCGGGTGTTCGGGACGCTGTGGGTGACGGTGCTGCGCAACACGCCGCTGACCCTGCTGTTCTTCATCGTGGTGCTGGGCCTGCCCCGGTTCGACATCACCCTGCCCTTCTACACCTTCGCGGTGCTCGCGCTGGGCTGCTACACCTCGGCCTTCGTCTGCGAGTCGATGCGGTCGGGCATCAACACGGTGCCGACCGGGCAGGGCGAGGCGGCCCGCAGCCTCGGCATGAACTTCGGGCAGACGATGAGCCTGGTGGTGCTGCCGCAGGCGTACCGCTCGGTGGTGGCGCCGCTCGGCAGTGTGATGATCGCGCTGGCGAAGAACACGGCGATCGCCGGCTCGTTCAGCGTCACCGAGCTGCTGGGCACCTACCGGACCATCAACGAGCTGGGCTACAGCATCATCTGGACCTTCGTCTGGATCGCCGTCGGCTACCTGATCATCACCCTGGCCATCAGCGCCGTCTTCAACCTGCTGGAACGACGAGTGGCGGTGTCCCGATGACGGTCGAATCCTCGGCGCTGTACGACATCCCCGGCCCGAAGGCGCTCTCCCGGCACCGGCTGTACGGCGGGATCGCGCTGCTGCTGATCGCGGCGCTGATCGGCTGGGTGGTCTACATGCTCTTCCACACCCACCAGTTCACGTACGCCAAGTGGCAGCCCTTCGAGTACCGGGGCGTGCAGGACCTGCTGCTGCGCGGGCTCGGCAACACCTTGCAGGCCTTCGGCTGGACGGTGCTGTTCGCGCTGCCGTTCGGCGCGCTGTTCGCGGCCGGGCGGCTCTCCGACCACCGGGTGGTGCGCTGGCTCGCCACGCTGGTGGTGGAGTTCTTCCGGGCCATGCCGGTGCTGGTGATGATCTTCTTCGTCTTCGTCGCGCTCAAGGTGCAGCCGCTCTGGGCGCTGGTGGCCGGGCTGGTGCTCTACAACGGCTCGGTGCTGGCCGAGGTGTTCCGGGCCGGCGTGCTCGCGGTGCCCAAGGGGCAGCGGGAGGCGGCGTTCGCGCTGGGGATGCGCAAGACCCAGGTGATGACGTACGTCCTGGTGCCGCAGGCCAACCGGGCGATGCTGCCGGCCATCATCAGTCAGCTGGTGGTCGCGCTCAAGGACACCTCGCTGGGCTTCCTGATCACCTTCGAGGAGTTCCTGCACGCGGGCAAGCTGATCGCCACCAACCTGGACTACGACCTGCCGTTCATCCCGGTGGTGATGGTGATCGCGCCGATCTACATCGGCATGTGTCTGCTGCTCTCCTGGCTCGCCCGCTTCGTGGAGCGGCGCAGCCGGCGCAGTCCGAGCGCGCGGGGCGGGGCACCGGTGGCCAAGGCAGGGGTGCCGGTGGGGCTGCCTCCGTCGGCGCAGCTGTGAGAAGGCCGGTTCGGGGCTGAACCATAGGTACGGGTGGGGTTGGGGTCGGTACCTCCAAATTCCTCTTATGATTCTCGGGCGCCCGGGCGCGGCCCGTGGACGACCGGAGCGCGGCCGGAACGGGGCTGCCGACGGTGGACGAGAGGGCGGGAGGGACCATGGAGCCGGTGTTCGATTCGCGGCACATCAGGACGTTCCACGAGGTCGTCCGGGCCGGCTCCTACTCGGCCGCCGCCCGCGAACTGGGCTACACCCAGCCCGCCATCACCCAGCAGATGAAGGCGCTCGAACGCACCGTCGGCGTCCCGCTCTTCACCCGGGCCGGGCGCGGACTGCGGCTCACCGAGGCCGGCGAGGCGCTCTCCCGGCACGCCGAGCTGATCCTCGGCAGCATGTCCGCCGCCCAGCAGCAGCTCGCCGCGCTGGCCCGGCTGCGCGCCGGTCGGGTGCGGGTCTGCGCCTTCCCCAGCGCCAACGCCACCCTGATACCCCAGGCGATGGCCCGGCTGCTGGCCGAGCACCCCGGTGTGCGGGTCGAGCTGCTGGAGGCCGAGCCGCCGGACTCCGTCCAGCGGCTGCTGCGCGGGGAGTGCGACATCGCGCTGGCGTTCCGGTACCCCGGCGCGGCCGCCGAGGTGCCGGAGGGCGTGGACGAGATCCCGCTGATGGAGGACCTGCTCACGGTGCTGCTGCCGGTCGGGCACCCGCTCGGCCGCCGGCACGCCGTACGGCTGGCCGACCTCGGCGGCGAACGCTGGATCGCCGGATGTCCGCGCTGCCGGGCCAACCTGCTGCACGTCTGTGCGGAGGAGGGCTTCGCACCGGACATCGTCTTCTCCACCGACGACAACCTCGCGGTGCAGTCGCTCGTCGCCGCCGGGGTCGGGATCGCGCTGATGCCGGCGCTGGTGCTCTCCTTCATGTGCCACCGCAAGGTCACCGGACGGGCCGTCGAGCCGCACCTGCGGCGGCAGGTGAGCGCGTACGTGCTGCGCGAGCACCGGCGGATCCCGGCCACCGGGCTGGTGCTGGACCACCTGCGGCAGGCGGCGGCGAGCCGGGTCGGGTGCTGACCCGTCGGCGGGCCACATGACCGACGAGCATGGACTGCCACCCGGCGACCTATAAGCGTTGATGGGGAGATTGCTTACAAACCCTCCTTGGACGTGATGGGTCCATAGGTTCGAACCTGCTGGGATGACACCCTCAGCCACGGTCGGCAGCGACCGGCTCACCGAGCGGATGACCGCGCTGATCAGTGAGATCCGCGCCGTCGTGGACCGCGGGCTCCCGCCGGAGCTCACCGCCTACCTGGTCGGCGAGCGCCTCGCCCCGCATCTGCACGCCGACCCGGACGGGCCCGACGCGCTGCTCACCCCCGCCCAGCGCGAGGGCGACCCGCAGCGCTACCGCCAGCACGTCCTGCACGCCGAGGGGGACGGCAGCTTCTCCGTCGTCGCCCTGGTCTGGCTGCCCGGGCAGCAGACCCCGATCCACGACCACGTCTCCTGGTGCGTGGCCGGCGTCCACCAGGGCCAGGAGAGCGAGACCCGCTACCGGCTGGTCTCCGACGGCCCCACCTCCCGGCTGGTCGAGACCGAGCACGTGGCCGGCCCGGCCGGCACCGTGGCCGCCTTCGCCCCGCCCGGCGACATCCACTTGGTGCGCAACTCCTGTAGCAGCACGGCGATCTCCATCCACGTCTACGGCGCGGACGTCTCGCGGCTCGGCACCAGCATCCGGCGGGTCTACCGGCTGCCCGCCGACCGGCAGCAGTGAGGGCGGCGTGGCACTGACCCTCAGGCACCGCACCGCCGGCACCCGCTCACTGCCCCCGATGCGCGGGGACGCTCCCGGGCTGCTGCTCGCGGCCCTCGGAGTGGCCGCCGCGCTGGGCATCCACGCGCTGGTGCCGGCCGTGCCCGAACTCACCGCCGCCGTCCTGCTCGGCATGCTGGTGGCCCACCTGCCCGGGCTGCGCCCGGTGGTCCGCGGGATCGCCCGGCCGGGGCTGTCCACGGCCGGGAAGCGGCTGATGCGGCTCGGGATCGTCCTGCTCGGGCTCAAGCTCAGCCTGGACGACGTGCTCGGCCTCGGCTGGGCCACCGTCGCCATGGTGCTCGCGGTGGTCGCGGCCACCTTCGCGGGCACGCTCTGGCTGGGCCGGCGGCTCGGCCTGCCCGGGGACCAGCCGCTGCTGGTCGCCACCGGGTACTCGATCTGCGGGGCCTCGGCGATCGGCGCGGTCAGCCAGGCGGCGGGCAGCGAGGAGGAGGACGTCGCGGCCTCGGTGGCGCTGGTGACCCTCTGCGGGACGCTGGCGATCGCCGTGCTGCCGCTGCTCCAGCACCCGCTCGGGCTCGGCGAGCTGGAGTTCGGGCGCTGGGTCGGGGCGAGCGTGCACGACGTCGGGCAGGTCGTCGCCACCGCGCAGACCGGCGGGGCCGGGGCGCTGCGGGAGGCGGTGCTGGTCAAGCTGATGCGCGTGGTGCTGCTGGCGCCGCTGGTCGCGGGGGTGGCCGTGGCGGTGCGGCGGAACCTGCGGGCGGCGCGGGTGGCGGCCTTGGCGGAGGTTCCGGTCGGGGCGCCGGTGGGCGCTCCGGTGGGGGCCTCAGCGGCGGGCGGGGCGGGCGAGGAGGGCGCGGCGTCGGGCGATAAGTCGAGCGCGAAGTCGGGTGAGAAGCCGGCTGAGAAGTCGGTGAAGACCGGCAGCCGTCCGCCGATCGTGCCGCTGTTCGTGGCCGGATTCCTCGCGATGATCGTCCTGCGGACCACCGGGGTGCTGCCCGAGCGGGCGCTCGACCTGGCCGCGGACGCCCAGGGGCTGCTGCTGGCCGCCGCGCTGTTCGGCCTGGGCAGTGCGGTGCACCTGCCGACCATGGCCCGCACCGGCGGGCGGATCGCCCTGCTCGGACTCGGGTCCTGGGTGGTCGTCGCGGGCGTCTCGTACGTGGGGGTGCTGGTCACGACCTGACGGACCCGGGTGCGGACTCGGCTATTGTCGGGCAGGTGCCCGCCCCGCCCGTACGGGGGCGGCACCGCAGCCGAGTTCGCCCGAGTCCACCAAGGGGGACGGATGACCACCGCACTGCCCGAACGCGACGGCCACGAGGCCGTCGTCACCCTCGACCGGCGGGAGGGCCCGTACGGCGAGGTGGTGCTCCGGCAACGCGGTCGGGACTTCGAGATCATCGCCAACGGCTGCTTCCTGATGGACACCGCCGACGGGCGCTCGGAGCGGCTGCTGATCCAGGCGGCGCTGGACGAGTTGGACCGCACGGGCGGCCCGGTCGAGCGGCCGTCGGTGCTGATCGGAGGCCTCGGGGTCGGCTTCTCGCTGGCGTACGCGGCGGCCGAGCCGCGCTGGGGACGGATCGCCATCGTCGAGCGGGAGACCGCGATCATCGACTGGCACAGGACCGGCCCGCTCGGCGCCTTCTCCGACGGTGCGCTGGAGGACGCGCGGGTCGAGGTGCTCCACACCGACCTGCTGGAGTACCTCGCGGCGGCGGACGGCGAGCGCTATGACGCGCTGTGCCTGGACATCGACAACGGGCCGGACTGGACCGTCACCGAGTCCAACGACGGGCTGTACGGCGCGGACGGGCTCGCGGTGCTGTGGCACCGGCTGCGGACGGGCGGGGTGCTGGCGGTGTGGAGCGCGCAGCCTTCGCCGGCCTTCGAGGAGGCGCTGCGGGCGGTGGGGTTCTCGGACGTGGTGACGCACGAGATCCCGGTCGCCCGGGGGGTGCCGGACGTGGTGCACCTGGCCCGGCGGGCGGGCTGAGGGCGCGCCGAGGGCCGGCTGAGGGCGGACGCGGATCGGGCCGGGTGCGGCCGGATCGCGGGTGAACCCGGCTGTGGCGGCGGGTGGTTGGCGCCTGGTGCGTCAACTGCTGTCGGCACCACGGCTGTTGAACGGCAGGTTGATGGTGGGATCGGGTGGCTGAGAGCGGGAGTCCCTCGGAGCGGATCGCGGCCGAGCTCCGACGTCGCATCGCGGCAGGGGAGTTGGCGCCGGGGGCGCGGGTGCCGTCGACCCGGCGGATCACCCAGGAGTGGGGCGTCGCGATGGCCACGGCGACCAAGGTGCTGAACCGCCTCCGGGAGGAAGGGCTCGTACGGGCCGTTCCCGGGGTGGGCACGGTGGTGGCCGGGAAGGCGGCTCCGGAGGAGGTCCGGGCCCGGGAGCCGCGGCGGGAACCGGCGCGGGAAGCGCGGCCGGTGGCGGAGCCGGCCACGGCGCCGACCGCGGAGCCGACCGCGGCGCGGCGGGTGAGAGCGGGCGGCGAGGGTGAGCTCACCCGGGAGCGGATCGTCGCGACGGCCGTCCGGGTGGCCGACGAGGAGGGGCTGGCGGCGCTGTCGATGCGCCGGGTCGCGACCGATCTGGGCGTCGCGACGATGTCGCTCTACCGTCATGTGCCCGGCAAGGACGAGCTGTTGCGGCTCATGACGGACGTGGCGTTCGGGGAACAGCCGCTGCCCGAGCCGCCGGCGGAGGACTGGCGGGAGGGGCTGGAGACGGTCGCCCGGCTGCAGTGGCGGATCTACCGGCGTCACCCGTGGCTGGCCTCCACGATGTCCTTCACCCGGCCCGTGCTGGCGCCGGACGCCGCAGTGCACACCGAGCGGTCGATGGCCGCCCTGGCGGGGCGGGGTCTGAGCGGCGAGGAGATGGCCCAGGCGGCCGTCGCCCTGGCGGCGTTCGTGTGCGGGCTGGCCGTCCACTTCGAGCGGGAGGCGCAGGCCGAGCAGGACAGCGGGCTGTCCGCGGAGGAGTGGATGGACCGGGTGGAGGGTGAGGAGCACGCCCGGCTGATGGCGGATCCGGAGCGGTTCCCGATGTTCGACGCGATGAACCGGGGGCCGGAGATCGACCTGGGCCTGGAGGCGCTGTTCGAGTTCGGGATGGCGCGGATGCTGGACGGGGTCGGTCTGATGATCGAGCGGCGGGGGCAGGGGGCGGCGAACAGCTGACAGCTGACAGATGACAGGTAACAGATTTCAGATTTCGTTCGCTGAAATCTGTCAGCTGTTATCTGTCGGTTGTTACCTGTCAGCCGTCAGCCGTCAGCCGTCAGCTGTCCGTTGACGGCCGTCACCCGTTCGCGGTGACGGCGCGCAGCGGCTTCCCCCGCCTCCGGCTCAGCCGAACGGGCGGTTCTGCGGCTCGGCGTCCGCCTCCTCCGCCGGCTCCGGTTCGGGAGCCGACAGGTCCGGGAGGCCCCCGATGGCGAAGGGGTTGAAGTCCGGCGGCGGGACCATCACCGGCGTGCCCTTGCCCGGAGCCGGCTCCTCCGCGTCCCCGCCCTGCCCCGGACTCCGCTCCGCCGCGGCCGCGGCGGGCGGTGCCTGGGCCGGGATGACGGGCGGGGTCGAGGGCGGCGGCGGGACGGCCGGGCCCTGGGAGGGGAGAGTCGTGCCGAACGGGTCGGCCTTCTGCTCGGCCGCGACCGTGGTGCCGAACGGATCGGCGACCGGAGCCGCCCCGGCAGGCTGGGTGGCGGGCGCGTCGCCCGATACGTCCGGGACGCCCCCCATGGCGAAGGGGTTGAAGTCCGGCGGCGGGACCATCACCGGGGTGCCCTTCGGTCCGCCCTCGGCGTCCGGTGCCGCCTGGTCCCCACCGGCGGCGGGGACCTCCGGGGTCTCCGCGACCGGCGCGAAGGGGTTGAAGTCCGCGGGAGGCACCCGTACCGGTGTGCCGCGCAGGTGCACCGGCCTCTCCTCCGGCGCCTCCGCCGACGCCTCCTCGATGGTGGCGGCAGGCGACGGGGTCGGGGCGGGAGCGGGCGCCGGGGTCGGAACGCTGCTCACCGCGGCGGCCGGGACGGCGGTCGCGGCGCCCGGGACCGGTACGCCGTCCCAGCCGAACTGGATGCTCTTCAGCAGCTCCGCGAACGCCTCCGTGTACAGCTCCCAGTCCTCCGGCCGTGCCGTGGACAGCTGGGCGCACAGCACCGTCCCGCCATCCGGCAGCGGCACGAAGGCCTGGACGGCCGAGGTGACCACCCAGCGCCGCTGTCCGTCGGCGGCCAGCGGTCCGGGTACCGGGACGGTCCGGCCCTCGACCAGGACGGCGGCCGGTCCGGCCGGCAGCAGCACGGTCCACACCTCGGCGTGCCGCCGGACGGTGGCCAGCTCGGTGGCGAGCGCGGTGATCGGCAGCGGGTGCCGGGCGAGCGAGACGACCAGGGCGGCGTCCGAGGCGCGGTCGTCCAGCTCCAGGGCGCAGACGCCGGCGTACACGACGCCCGCGTCGCGGATCAGGTCGGCCAGGGTGGCGGAGATCACCGCGAAGTCGCGCCGCGGCTCCGGACCGGTCGCGCTGAACAGCTCCTCGGCGACCTCGGCCAGGTGCCGGGCCAGCTCATCGGCGGCCGCCACGGTGGCCGGGGCGCTCCCACCGCTCGCACTCCCACCGGTCGCGCTGCCGCCGGTCCGGTCCGCGCCGTCGGGCAGCGGGGGCACTGTACGGGCGGAGACGCCGGGCGGGCCGCCCGGGGAGGTCAGCGAGTGGAAGCCGGGCGGTACGACCAGCCGGACCTCGGCGCCCGCGCCGGTGGGCAGTTCGACCGGCTGGCGGGTCTGCTGCCCGGCCGCCAGCGCGGCCAGCGCGGGGGCGAACGGCGGACGCAGCTTGGCGTCGGCGAACTCGCCGGTGACCGGGAGCTGGAACAGCGCGGCCGAGGTGGTGCCCCGGTCGGCGATGGCACCGCGCACCGCGCCGCCGCCGTACCGGGCCTGGAGCGCGGTGACCACCCGGTCGGTGAGCCGCGCGCCGGTGCCCGGCCGTCCGGTGCCCGCGGTGGTCACCGTGCCGAGCCGGTCGAGGGCGGTGTGCACCGGGCCGTTGGGGGCCAGCGGCAGGGCGAACAGCGCCTCGGCGGCGGGGTGTTCGGCCGTCCGCAGGGCGCTCAGCGAGGCCGCCGGGTGGCGCGAGGTGTGTTGGTCGAAGAGGGCGTCGGTGAGGGTGCCGAGGGTCGCGCAGACCTGCTCCGCTGCCGCGAAGGGATTGGCCTCCACGCTGAACTGGACGTCCTGGGTCACCTGGTGAGCCCCCCGCTCTGCTCCGTCTGCTGTCGGTGGTTCGGGTGGGACCGGCCCCGGCGCGGCGGCGCGCCGTCAGATCCCTGCTCATTCCTATCAGAGCCCACTGTCCTGACCGAACCGCAGGATCACCCGATGATCACTTGGGCGGTCGGCGCGCGGTGACGAGTCCGGCGCCGACCCCGGTTACCGCTCCGCCGGGCACGGTTACCGCTCCGCCGGCCCCGGTCGTCGATCCGCCGACCGCGCGGGTCACTCGGCGGCGGCCCCGGTGGCCTGCGCGGACCCGTCGTCGGGGGTGCCGGCCGCGAGCGCGGTGACCGCCTCGACGATCCCCGGCACGGCGAACAGCCCCGCGAGGTCCCGCACCAGGCGCCCGGTCGGGCCGTTGGGGCGCTCGTCGGCGAAGAAGGAGGCCAGTTCGGCGGCGAGCGCCGGCTCGCGGGCGGCGGTGAGGGTGAGCGCCGCGACGAACTCCTGCACCAGGTGCAGCTGGAGCTCCGCCAGCGGCACCGAGCGCTCGGACAGCCACTCCAGCGAGGTGATCTCGGCGTTGGCGATCCAGGCCCGGACGGTCAGCCGCAGCCCGACGCTCGGCGCGGGGATCGCCAGGTGGGCCAGGATCTGCTCCTGCGCCGCCCGGCGCACGTCGTCGATGACCGCCGAGGTGCCCGCGCTGGCCGCCACCGACCCGCCGCGCAGCAGGGCGGCGAAGCCCGGCCCGTGGCTCTGCACGAAGTCCAGGTAGCGGCCCATCACCCGGTGCAGCCGCTCCGACAGCGGCCCCTCCATGGGCTCCTCGAACCGCGCCGACAGCTCCTGCCCGGCCCGCCGCAGCGACTCCTCGTACAGCGCCTGCTTGCCGGGGAAGTAGTGGTAGACCAGCGGCCGGGAGGCGCCCGCGGCGGCGGCGATGTCGTCGATCGACACCTCCTCCGGCGGCCGGCGGCTGAACAGCTCCAGCGCCACGGCGATCAGCTGCTCCCGCCGCTCGTCCACACTGAGCCGCCGACGCGGCCGCCCGCCCGCCGCCCCGGCGGATGCGGAGGTCCGTGCTGCGTGGTCGGCCGTCGGAGACGGCGTACGGGAGGCCATGCGCGCCACCCTAGTTCGTCGCGGGCCCTCCGGTGGAGCCTGGGGCGCGCCGCCCGTCGGCCCGCACGCCGTCTCCGAAGCCCGCACGCCGCCCCGCACCCCGAACCGTCGGCTCCGAGGCCTCGGCGGCGCTAGGCGGACCGGAGCTCCAGGTAGCGGCGGTAGGCCTCCAGGCCGTCGGGGACGAAGGTGTCGCGGGTGAGGCGGTCGGCGAGTTCGGCGGGGGTGAGCCAGGCGTGCCAGGCGACCTCGGACTCCTGGGGGGAGACCGGGCCGTCCCACTCCGCCTCGTACATGTCGCACCACCAGGAGAGCCGGTCCTGTTCGAAGAGGAACTTGAACAGGGGCCGCGGGGTGACGCCGTGGACGCCGAGTTCCTCCTCGGCCTCGCGGACGGCGGCCTCGGCGTAGGTCTCGCCGGAGCCGACCACGCCGCCGACGAACATGTCGTACGCGCCGGGGGCGAACAGCTTGGTGTCGGTGCGGCGGTGGACGAAGATCCGTCCGGCCGGGTCGCGGACCAGGATGAAGACGCAGCGGTGGGTGAGCCCGCGCCGGTACACCTCGCCGCGCAGGGCGGTCCCGATCACGCGGTCGTGCTCGTCGACGATGTCCAGCAGTTCCTCGGCAGGGTTGGTCATGGGGGACAGGTTAGGGTTTCGGGGCTCGGTTCGAACGAATTCGATCGAAGAAGGATCGAAGGAGATCGAAAGCGAGCGCACATGGCATGAGAAGCAGCGGAACTGGTCGAGGACGGCACGCGGTGGTGGAGATCTGGGGCGAGACGGCCGAGGGGTTCGAGCCCGTACGGGAGGCCTTCGCACGGAACTTCGCCGACTACGGCGAGCTCGGCGCGGCCTTCGCGCTGTACGTGCGCGGCCGCAAGGTGGTCGACCTGTGGGGCGGCGACGCCCGGCCGGAGGTCGGCGGCCGGCCGGCGCCCGCGGTGCCGTGGACGGCGGACACCGCCCAGGTGCTGCGCTCGGTCACCAAGGGCCTCACCGCGACCGCCGCGCTGCTGCTGGTCGAGCGCGGCCTGCTCGACCTGGACGCCCCGGCGGCCTCGTACTGGCCGGAGTTCGCGGCGGCCGGCAAGGGCCGCGTCCCGGTGCGCCAGCTGCTCTCGCACCAGGCCGGGGTGCCCGCGCTGGACGTGCCGCTGCGGCTGGAGGACGTGCTCACCTGGGAGCGCGCGGCCGCCGCCGTCGCCGCGCAGGAGCCCGCCTGGGAACCCGGCACCGCGCACGGCTACCACCCGTACACCTTCGGCTGGCTGGTCGGCGAGGTGGTGCGCCGGGTGAGCGGCCGGACCATAGGCCAGTACTTCGCCGAGGAGGTCGCCCGGCCGCTCGGGCTGGACCTGTGGATCGGGCTGCCGGCCGGCGCCGCGCCCCGGGTCGGCAAGCTGGTCGACCTGCCGGCCCCGGAGGCGGCGCGGACCGGTCCGAGCGGGCTGCGGCTGCGGCCCAAGCAGTCCGTCCGGGACGCCTACCAGGACCCGGCCTCGCTGACCGCCCGCTCCTTCGCCTCGGTGCGCCCCGGCGTGGACCTCAACGACCCGGCGGTGCAGGCCGCCGAGATCCCCGGGGCCGGCGGCATCGGCACCGCCCGGTCGCTGGCCCGGTTCTACGCGGCGCTGATCGGTGCGGCCGACCGCGCGGACGGCTCCGGCGCGCTGCTGCCGCCGCTGCTCGGCCCCGAGGTGCTGGTACGCGCGGTCGGGCCGGCGGTGAGCGGGCCGGACCGGGTGCTGATCGTCAACTCCACCTTCGGCCTGGGCTTCTGGCGGCACGGTCCGACCGCGCCGATGGCCTCCCCGGCGAGCTTCGGCCACCCGGGCCGGGGCGGCTCGCTCGGCTTCGCCGACCCCGACCTGGGGCTGGGCTTCGGCTACGTCACCAACGGCATGCAGCCGGGTGTCACCGGGGACGTCCGCTCGCGGAACCTGATCCGCGCGGTGCGGGGGTGCCTGGGGCTGGACCGGTAGCCCCGGGGTCAGCCTGTAGCCCCGGGCCCGGCCGGTAGTCCCAGGCCTGGCTGGTAACCCCGGGCCAGGCCGGTCGCTTCAGGCCTGGCCGGTCTCGAAGCGGCGGATCTTCCCGCCGTCGACGGTGAAGCGCCACGCGGTGCGCATCGTGCCCCAGGTCTCGTTGGTGAACTCGGCGACCAGCGCGTGGCCGCCGTGCGACTCGGTCTGGACGGCCATCCGGCCGTTCGGGCCGAAGATCTCCCGGTCGACCCAGTCCGCCAGGTCGCGCTCGGACCCGTCGTCGGACATGGTCGCGTCTGCGGCGAGCAGCGCGAAGAAGGCCTCGCGGTCGCCCGCGTTGACCGCGGTGACGAAGGCGCGGACGGCGGGGTCGCTGAGTTTCGTGGGGGCGATGGTCACGCGGGACTCCCGGATCGGGGGTTGGGGTACGGGGAGTCCTGTCTACGGCTTTCGCGCGGGCCGTCCGGGCATGTCGGCGGCGCGTCGGTGAATTGGGCGCATTCATGTGCTTTGATCCCCGGAACAGGCGAATCGCCCCGGAGCCCGCCACGGGGAGTGGCGAGGAGCGGGAGGTCCCGGTGGGCCTCCCGCTCCGCTTTGCCGCCCCGCTTCCTGGAGGAAGCCGACTTCCTAGAAGAAGCCGACCGCGTCGGGGGAGTAGCTGACCAGCAGGTTCTTGGTCTGCTGGTAGTGCTCCAGCAGCGCCTTGTGGTTCTCCCGCCCGATGCCGGAGTTCTTGTAGCCGCCGAAGGCCGCGTGGGCCGGGTAGGCGTGGTAGCAGTTCGTCCAGACCCGGCCCGCCTGGATGGCGCGGCCGGCCCGGTGGGCGGTGTTGAGGCTGCGGGTCCAGACGCCCGCGCCGAGCCCGTACTGGGTGTCGTTGGCGAGGGCGACGGCGTGGTCGAAGCCGTCGAAGCGGGTGACCGAGACGACCGGTCCGAAGATCTCCTCCTGGAAGACCCGCATCGAGTTGTCGCCCTCGAAGACCGTCGGCGTGACGTAGTACCCGCCGGCCAGCGCACCGCCGAGGTCGGCCCGCTCGCCGCCCGCCAGGAGCTTGGCGCCCTCCTCCTGGCCGATCTCGAAGTAGGAGAGGATCTTCTTCAGCTGTTCGACACTGGCCTGGGCGCCGACCTGGGTCTCGGTGTCCAGCGGGTCGCCCTGGCGCATCGCCCGGACCCGCTCCAGGCCGTCGGCGAGCAGCCGCTCGTAGATCGCGGAGTCGATCAGCGCGCGGCTGGGGCAGGTGCAGACCTCGCCCTGGTTGAGGGCGAACATCGCGAAGCCTTCGACGGCCTTGTCGTAGAAGGCGTCCGAGGCGGCGGCGACGTCCGCGAAGAACACGTTCGGGCTCTTGCCGCCGAGCTCCAGCGTGACCGGGATCAGGTTGTCGGCCGCCGAGCGGGCGATCAGCCGGCCGGTGGTGGTCTCGCCGGTGAAGGCGACCTTGCGGACCCGGGGACTGGCGGCGAGCGGGGCGCCGGCCTCCTCGCCGAAGCCGGTGACGATGTTGAGCACGCCGGGCGGCAGCAGGTCGGCGGTCAGCTCGGCGAGCAGCAGCACCGAGGCCGGGGTCTGCTCGGCGGGCTTGAGCACCACCGCGTTGCCGGCCGCGAGCGCCGGGGCGAGCTTCCAGATCGCCATCAGGATCGGGAAGTTCCACGGGATGATCTGGCCGACCACGCCCAGCGGCTCGTGGAAGTGGTACGCCACGGTGTCCTCGTCCAGCTGGGAGAGGCTGCCCTCCTGGGCCCGCAGCGCACCGGCGAAGTAGCGCAGGTGGTCGACGGCGAGCGGGAGGTCGGCGGCCAGCGTCTCGCGCACCGGCTTGCCGTTCTCCCAGCTCTCCGCGACGGCCAGCCGCTCCAGGTTGGCCTCCATCCGGTCGGCGACCCGCAGCAGCACCTGCGCGCGCTCGGCGGCCGAGGTGCGGCCCCAGGCCGGGGCGGCGGCGTGGGCCGCGTCCAGGGCGGCCTCGATGTCCTCGGCGGTGCCCCGGGCGACCTCGGTGAACACCTCGCCGGTGACCGGGGTCGGGTTGCCGAAGTACTCGCCGCGCACCGGGGGCGTCCAGTCGCCGCCGATCCAGTGCTCGTACCGGGAGCGGTAGGCGACGATGCTGCCGGGGGTGCCGGGGGGCTGGTAGACCGTCATGCTCGGTGTCTCCTCGCTGCGTCGGGTGCCGTCGGCGCGGCTCGGGCCGCGGGCGGCACGCCGGACCGCCCGGTCAGGGGGCGGTCCGGCGGGAGGGGTGGGACACGCCATCGGACCGGCGCCCCGCCGGGCGCCCGCCGTCGAGCACGATAACCGCCCGGCGCCCGGCGCGGCTACGGTCCGTACGCCGGGCCCGTACGGAGGGTGTGTCCGCCGGCCGCTCCCGGGGGCGTGCCGACGGGAGTCCGGAGCCGATCACCAGGGGCGCCCCGGAGCGGATCACCTCGGGCGCCCGGAACCGGATCGCTGCGGGGCGCGCGTTCCGGCCGCGTTCCCGCGGCGTGCCGCCGCACGCCGCCGCGTGGCCCGGACGGCGCTCCCGGCGGGCCGCCGTACGCCCGTCGGGCGGTTCGGGGCGGACGCCGGTCAGACCGCGTGGTACCGCCCGGTGCGGGCCTCCCAGCTGAGGTAGCCGGCCAGCCAGGTCAGCAGTCCGTCCGCGTACCGCTCGGCGATCACGCGTTCGATCCGGGAGAGGCCCAACTCGCGGTGGACGTCCGGCAGTCGGTCGCGCAGCTCGGCGCAGCGGTCGACCATCAGCTGGGCTTCGGCGATGACCGCCGCGCAGGCCTCCTCGGCCGAGCAGCACCGCTCCCGCTGGACGATCATGACCAGGTTGTTCACGTCCCCGCGCGGCGCCTCCAGGGGGTAGGAGCGCACGTCGTTGCTGAGGGACGGTATGTCGGCGGCCAGCTGGCGGAGTTGGCGCAGCACCGGGTGGTGCAGGACGGCGGCCGGGACCTCGAACTGGCCCAGGCGTTCGACCATGTCGAAGATGGTCTCCATGGCCGCGGTGCCCCGTCGGAGCTCCAGGTAGCCGTCGCGGTCCGGCGGCCGGGTGGAGATCCGGCCGGCCGCCTCGGCCGGGTGACTGGCCAGGTAGTACTCCCAGTTGTAGGCGGCGCGGGCCTGCCAGCGGGCCGGCATGCCCTGGACGCTGCGGTCCCACAGGTCGGCGAACGCGGTCTCGACCGGGGAGTCCTGGTCGGGGCGGGCGCCGTGCAGGACGGCGATCAGTCGTTCGCAGATCGGGGCGACTTCGGCGGGGCGGCGGCCGAGCGGGCCGTCGAACTGGTCGTCGAAGAGGAAGTAGAAGCCCATCAGGTCGGCGGCCAGGGCGAGTTCGTCCGGACCGGCGTCCGGGTAGCCGAGCGCGGCGAGGTCCACCACTTCCCAGTGGGCGTAGCCGGGGTGGTCGGCGTCGGGTAGCAGGGGGTGGCGGATGAGCCAGTCCCGGTGCAGTGCGGTGGCGCGCGGGCCGTGCGGACTGCGGCGGTGCGGGAACGGAATCTGAAGTGAGGTGTCGTCAGACATCGGACTCCCGGTGCAGCGGAGGTTGGGGGCGCTTTTTGTTCGAGCGCTGATGGTGGGGGGAGTTGACACGGCGAGGCGCGGGCGGTGGGGGTGGGTTCCGCAAGATCATCCGAACCTCGAAGGCCGTAGGGTATCTGATGCAATGATCGGACGTTAGGGATATAGGGCAGTTGCCCTTGACAAGCCGCCCGAACCCTCACCGTCCGCCCCAGCCTGCACGAATGCCCCACGGGAACGGCCGCGCGGCGCTAACCTCGGCTGCACGCAGTGATGGAGCTGTGACGCGAGCGGGCGAGGCGGAGGCACGACGGTGACCGAGCAGGAGAACGCAATTCGGGCGGGTGCTGGTTCCGCCCACGAGGGCGACGGCACCGCGCCCCGGGTCCGGCTGCACGACCGCGACTCCGAACTGCGCTCGGTGGAGGCCGCCGTGGACCAGCTCTGCCGCGGCTTCGCCGCAGGTGGCACCGAGATCGGTGACCTGCTCACCTTCTCCGGCCGCCCCGGCATCGGAAAGACCAGTCTGCTGCACGAGGTCCGGCGGCTCGCCAAGCTCCGCGACGGCGCCACCGTGCTCTTCGCCCGAGGCGGAGAACGGCAGTTCAAGGATCCGTACCACGTGCTGCGGCAGCTGCTCCAGCCCGTGCTCAGTGACCTGCCGCCGGACGTGTTCGCCCAGGTCATGGGCACCTGGGAGGAGGTCGTCGGACCGGCCATGGGCCTCAAGCAGCCCAAGGCCGGCGCCCGCCGCCTCGACCCGCAGGGCGTGCGCGACGGCCTCGACTACGTCCTCACCCAGCTCGCGCCGCGCCGGGCGCCGATGGTGATGATCGTCGACGACCTGCACTGGGCGGACGGGGAGTCACTCTCCTGGCTGACCAAGTTCGCCATCCGATCGAGTGAACTTCCCGTCCTGCTCGTCTTCGCCTTCCGGGAGGACGAGAGCGACTGGCCCACCGAGACCCAGGAATTCCGCCGGGCCGTCCTCGGACTCAAGGCGCGCAGGCACGAGCTCAACCGCCTCAACCTCAGCTCGGTCACCGACATGATCCGTGCCGAACTCGGCGACAAGGCCGAGGAGGCCTTCTGCTACGAGTTCTGGAACGTCGTCAACGGCAACCCGTTCGAGGTCATCGCCCTGCTCGACCAGGTCCGCGACCAGGAGCTCGAACCGGTCGAGGAGAACTCCCGACAGCTGCGCGAACTCGCCGTCGACGCCACCGGGATGACCCTCAAGAGCTGGCTGGACCGGCTCGGCGCCAGCACCCTGCGGTACGCCTGGGCCTGCGCGATGCTGGGCACCGACATCCGGGTGGACCTCGCCACCCGGATCTCCACCCAGAGCACCGAGGGCGCCCGCGAGTCCATCAAGCAGCTGCGCAAGCAGCGCGTGCTGACCCAGACCCCCAACGGGAACCTGGAGTTCGTCCACCCGCTGATCGCCAGCTCCATCTACAACACCATGCCGGACGCCACCCGCCTCGGCATGCACGGCATCGCCGCCGCCGAGATCGAGAACGCCGGACTCGGCCTGCTCGCCGCCTCCCGCCACCTGGTCGAGACCCACTCCGGCGAGGGCGACGACCGGATCGTCAAGAAGCTGCGCCGCGCCGCCATCGAACACCAGCTGATCGGCGCCCCCGAGGCCGCCCAGCGCTGTCTGCACCGCGCGCTCAACGAGCCGCCCGCCGACGAGATCAAGGCCGAGGTGATGTACGAACTCGGCTGCTCCGCACTGCTCACCGACCCCGTCGCCACCGTCAACCAGCTCAAGCTGGCCCTCGACCCCGACGAGCTGCCGCTGCGGCCCGAACTGCGCGTGGACGCCACCTTCCGGCTCTCCGAGGTGCTCGCCCACGCCGGTGAGCTGGGCGAGGCCGCCCTGGTCTGCCAGCGCGAGGCCGAGCAGACCGTCGACCCGGCCGGCCGTCAGCGGCTCCAGGCCGCCTCGTTCATGTGGCACGCCTTCCGCAAGTCCGAGGAGGACGGCCCGGGCCGCTCCGCCCGGCTCGGCGAGATGTGCCGGAGCCTGAACGGCAAGGAGGCCTCCGCCCGGGCCGTACTCGCCATGCGCGCCTGGGACCTCACCCTGCGCGGCGCCCCGTCCGCGGAGGCGCTCGCGCTCGCCGACGAGGTCCTCGACGGCGGGCGGCTGCCCAAGGGCCTCGGGTGGACCGACACCACCTGGGGCTTCGAACTGCCCTCGATGCTCTGCCTCACGTACATCTACAACGACCGCATCGCCCAGGCCGAACGGCTGGCCGCGGACGCCATCATCCAGTTCGAGGTGGCCGGTTGGAGCGGTGCCCACCGGGGCTTCGCCTACTTCCTGATGGGCCTGGCCCGGTTCCGCCGCGGCCTGCTCGCCGAGGCCGAGGACTTCCTGCGCCGGGCGCACCGCATCTCCGAGCGGATCGGGGACATGCTGCCGCTGGCCTGGGACGCGGTCGGCGTGCTGGTCGACACCCTGCTCGCCCGCGGCCGGATCGACGAGGCCTGGCAGCTGGCCAACGACTCCGGCTTCCACCCGCCGTACCACGCGACCGCCATGGTGCTGC
>NZ_JBHVVE010000002.1:0-27898 GCF_042883725.1 Kitasatospora sp. NPDC058184 | reverse complement strand
ACACCCTGCTCGCCCGCGGCCGGATCGACGAGGCCTGGCAGCTGGCCAACGACTCCGGCTTCCACCCGCCGTACCACGCGACCGCCATGGTGCTGCAGGACGCCGCCTCGTTGTACGGCAAGCTGCTGGTCGCCAAGACCCGCAACGCGGGCGCGGCCGCCGCGCTCACCGAGGCGGGCTCCCAGCTGGAGATCCGCGGCTGGCGCAACACCGTCTGGGCGCCCTGGGCCGGCCACCTCGCCATCGCGATCGCGGGCGACGAGCCCGAGCGTGCCCGGGAGTACGCCCAGAAGGCGGTCCATGACGCGCGGGCCTTCGGCACCGCCTCGGCGATCGGCAGCGCGCTGCGGCTGTACGCGCGGATCGAGCACGGCCGACAGGCGGTCGAGCTGCTGGAGGAGGCCGTGGCGTACCTCGGGCAGTCCCCGGCCGGCTACGAGCACGCCGTCGCGCTGGTCGACCTCGGGGCCGCGCTGCGCCGGGTCGGCCGGCTGGACGACGCCCAGGAGTGCCTGTACCAGGGCATCGAGCTGGCCCAGCACTGCTCGGCGGAGGGGCTGGTCGACCGGGCGCGACAGGAACTCGCCAACTACGGCCTGCGGCCCAACCGGGTGGGGCTGCGCGACTTCCGGGACACCCTGGAGACGCTCAGCAGCTCGGAGTGGGAGGTCGCCAAGCGGGCCGTGCAGGGCGTGCCGCCGCAGCGGATCGCCGACGAGCTCGGGGTGCCGATCGGAATCGTCAACCGGCGGCTGGCGGCGGTCTACCGCAAGGCGGGCAGCGGGCCGGACGGCCTGGCCTCGGCGCTCGGGCTGCCGCCGCAGCAGCGGGACCTGGGGCGGCTGGGGGACCTGAACGACTAGGCGGGCGAGGGGCGGGTGCCGGGCGCGGCGGTCAGCGCCCGGCGGTCGGGTCCGGCGCCCGGTGAGCGTGGCGGGCGCCCGGTGGTGGACGGCGGCGCGCGGGGCGGCGCGTGGGCTGGTGGAAGCGCCCCCGCTGCCGCCGCCGTCGCTAGGCTGACGGACACGGGGCTGCCGCGGCGCCCCCTCGACGGACCCGGAACCGGGCGGCCGCGGTGCAACGCCCGCCGCCAGTGAGGAGCAGGCCAATGGCGAGCGAGGCCACCAGCGTGCGGCAGGAACCCCTGGACCCTTCGGGCGCGGGTGCCGCGATCGAGCGCTGGACGCTCACGGCCGGCCCGTACGAGGCGAGCGTGCTCACCCTCGGGGCGACCCTGCACACCCTGAGCGCACCGGACCGCTCCGGCCGCTCCGCCCAACTGCTGCTTGCCACCGACCGGTTGTCCGAGATCCTCGGCCCGGCCCGGCACTACGGCACGGTGGTGGGCCGGTACGCCAACCGGATCGACCGCTCGTCGGTCACCATCGACGGCGAGGAGCACCAGCTCGCTCCGACCGGCGGCGGCATGACCATCCACGGCGGTCCGGACGGCTTCGCGCACCGGATGTGGGCGGCCGAACCGGTCGAGGGCGGGGTGCGGCTGGCGCTGCACAGCCCGGACGGGGACCAGGGCTTCCCCGGCGCGTTGGACGTCACCGTCACGTACACCCTGGACGCCTCCGGCGAGCTGGTGATCGCCTACCGTGCCGTCACCAGCAAGCCGACCGTCGTCAACCTGACCAACCACGCGTACTTCAACCTCGCGGGTGAAGGCAGCGGCGACGTCCTGGGCCACCTGCTCACCCTGGACGCCGACGCGTACACCCCGGCCGACGAGCGGCAGATCCCGTACGGCCGGACCGAGCCGGTGGCCGGCACGCCGTTCGACTTCACGGCGGCCACGCCGATCGGCAAGTCGGTGCACGACGAGCACCCTCAGCTGGCCGGGCCCGGCGGCTACGACCACAACTGGGTGCTGCGCGCCCGTCCCGCGGACGGGGCCCCGGCGCGGGCCGCGCTGCTGGAGGACCCGGTCAGCGGCCGCACCCTGGAGGTGCTGACCACCGAGCCGGGCATCCAGGTCTACACGGCGAACAAGTTCCAGGGCGCGGTCACCGGCGCGAGCGGCGTCCCGTACGGGCCGTTCGCCGGGATCGCCCTGGAGACCCAGCACTTCCCGGACTCCCCGCACCACCCGGCGTTCCCCAGCACGGAGCTGCGGCCGGGGGAGGAGTTCCGCTCGACCACCGTGCTCCGGCTGGGGATCCATCAGTAGGACCGGTGGGACCGAACCGACGGGTGGGACCGAACCGACGGCTGGGACCGACCGGCAGGGCTGATCAGGAGGACCGGCCGGCCGGGGCCGGCGCTACGGCCGCAGGTCCCGGCGCATGCAGAGCCGGGGCCAGCGGTCCAGGCCGTGCTCGGCCTCCTTGTGGCGGATCTCCCGCAGGCCCGGCGTGAGTTCCTCCTCGGCCAGCGGCCGGAAGCCGCAGCGGGCGTAGTAGGGGGCGTTCCAGGGGACCTCAACGAAGGTCGTGAGGGTGAGCGCCGGGGCGTCGGCGGTTTCGGCGAGGTGCTCGATCAGCGCCCGGCCGATGCCGCGGCGGGCGTGGTCGGGGTGCACGGAGACCTGTTCGATGTGGAGGGCGCCGTCCACCGGTTCGGCGAGCAGGTAGGCGGCGACGGTTCCGTCGGGGGCCTCGGCGAGCAGGGCGACGCCCCGCTCCAGGTAGTGCGCCAGCTCCTCGGGTGCGGGGGGTTCGTCCTCGGCGATCTCCGGCATGCCGATCGCGGCGAAGGGTGCGCCGGCGGCCCGCTCCAGCTCGGCGAGCAGCGGAAGTTCGTCCCTGGTGACGGCTCTGATTCGCATGCGTCCAGTCTGCTGCAGAGCGTTTCCGGCCACGCACGGTGGTTCCGTCGGCCAGCCCACGGAGGGGTGAATCGGGCGAAACGGGGCAATCGGTGCCGCCGTCAACTACCGAGTGGCTACGTCCAGGACACGCGGGCGTAACGATCGCGGTTTCTTGCAGAAACTTGCTGCAAGGACTTTCCGTCCCTCTTGCGCCGCTGTTAACTTCCTTCCCGAGCCCGACGGCAGCAACGGTGCGGTCGGCACGAGGCAGCCATTATGCGCCTGTCTCGGAACATCTCGGGCACCCCCACCCTCCCTAGGAGTTCTCATGCGGCGTGGCATCGCGGCCTCTGCCCTCGTTGTGGCCCTCGCGGTCTCGATGGCTGCCTGTGGCAGCAGCGGCTCCAGCTCCGACGGCAAGGCCGACGGGCCGGTCACCCTCACGTACTGGGACACGTCGAACGCCACCAACGAGGCGCCGAACTACCAGGAGCTCGTCAAGAAGTTCGAGGCTGCGAACCCGACCGTCAAGGTCGACTTCGTCAACGTGCCGTTCGACCAGGCGCAGAACAAGCTGCAGACCGCCATGGGGGCCAAGGGTGCTCCGGACGTGTTCCGCTCCGAGGTCGGCTGGACCGCCGCCTTCGCCAAGGCCGGCTTCCTGGAGCCGCTGGACGGCACCCCGGCCGCCGCCGACACCTCCGCCTTCCAGCCGAGCCTGATCCAGCAGGCCAAGTACGAGGGCAAGCTGTACGGCGTTCCGCTGGTGACCGACACGCTCGGCCTGCTCTACAACAAGGAGCTGTTCACCAAGGCCGGCATCACCGAGGCGCCGAAGACCTGGGACGAGCTGAAGGCCGACGCCGCCGCCGTCAAGGAGAAGGCCGGCGTGGACGGCTTCTGGCTGAAGGCCGCGGACGGCTACTACGCGATGCCGTTCCTGTACGGCGAGGGCACCGACACCGTCGACGCCGCTGGCAAGAAGATCAGCGTCGCCTCGCCGGAGGCCGTCAAGGCCGTCGAGACCTACAAGACGATGTTCACCTCGCCCGGCACCGTCAAGGCCGACGTCACCACCGACGCCTACGCCCACATGATGGACGCCTTCAACAGCGGCAAGGTCGCGGCGATCGTCCAGGGCCCCTGGGAGATCACCAACATCTACAAGGGCTCGGCCTTCGCCGACAAGAACAACCTCGGCATCGCCGCCGTCCCGGCCGGCTCCAGCGGCAAGGCCGCCGCTCCCACCGGTGGTCACAACATCGCCGTGTACGCGGGTGCCGACAAGGCCCACAAGGCCGCCGCGGAGAAGTTCGCCGCCTTCATGACCTCGGCCGAGAGCCAGGCGTTCATCGCGCAGAAGAACTCCACCCTGCCGACCCGCTCCGACGCCTTCACCGCCGACGTCAAGGCCGACCCGGGCATCGCCGGCTTTCAGGCCGTGCTGAGCAGCGCCAAGCCGCGCCCCGAACTGCCCGAGTACAGCTCGCTGTTCGCCTCGCTGAGCACCAACCTGGGCAAGGCCGTCCAGGGTACGAGCACCCAGGACGCGCTGAACACCGTCTCCACCGACTACGCCAAGCTCCTGCCGGGCTTCGCCAAGTAGTCCCTGTGCCCGGCCCGCCGGTCGACGGGTGACAGCGGACGAGGAGCGGCCGAACGCGTGACGGCGAACGAATAACAGAGAACAGATTTCATCACCTGTCAGTTGTTCGCCGTCCGTCGTTCGGCGCCGCCCCTCACCTGTCGCCCCCCGGAGGGCCGGGCCGTCGGCTCCCCCCGAGAATCCCCCCGAGAAGGTGCAAACGATGTCAGTCGCCGTGCAGGGCGCCACCGGCAAGGGCAGCCGGGAGCGCGAGCAGCGTCCGGGCCTGCTGGAACGCGTCAAGCGGTCCTACGCCAAGCACTGGTACGCCTACGCGATGATCGCCCCGGTCGTGCTGGTGCTCGGCGTGCTGGTGCTCTACCCGCTCGCCGAGGGCATCTGGCTCACCCTCACCGACGCCAACAGCCTCAACATGGCGCGCAAGATCGGCGTCAACGAGATCCCGGCGACCTACCAGTTCGTCGGCTTCCACAACTACACCGACATCCTGTGGGGCCCGGGCTCGTACGACCGCTTCTGGTCGCACTTCGTCTGGACCATCGCCTGGACGGCCGTCTGCGTCTTCCTGCACTACACCCTCGGGCTCGGCCTCGCGCTGCTGCTCAACCAGAAGCTGCGCGGCCGCGCCGCCTACCGGATGCTGCTCATCCTGCCGTGGGCCGTACCGACCTTCGTCACCGTCTTCTCCTGGCGGCTGATGCTCGCCGACGGCGGCGTCGTCAACAGCATCCTCTCCTTCCTGCACCTGCCCGAGCCGGGCTGGCTCACCGAGCCGTGGGCGCAGAAGGCGGCCGCGATCATGGTGAACACCTGGGCCGGCGTGCCGTTCATGATGATCTCGCTGCTCGGCGGCCTCCAGTCGATCCCGGCCGAGCTGTACGAGGCCGCCGAGATGGACGGCGCCACCGCCTGGCAGCGCTTCCGGTACGTCACCCTGCCCGGTCTGCGCTCCGTCTCCTCCACGGTCGTGCTGCTCGGCGTGATCTGGACGTTCAACCAGTTCAACGTGATCTTCCTGCTGTTCGGCACCGGCGCCCCCGACGCCCAGCTGCTGGTCACCTGGGCGTACCGCCTCGGCTTCGGCCAGATCCCGCGGGACTACGCGCAGTCCGCCGCCTACGGCGTGATCCTGCTGTCCATCCTGATCGTCTTCACCGCCTTCTACCGGCGCTGGCTCGCCCGCAACGAGCAGGCCAACGGCTGAGGCCCCGGACCCAGTTGACCCACGAAGGCAGGTACCCCCGATGAGCACCACCACCGAACTCCCGGCCCGTGCGGCGGCCCCGGCCCCGGCGGCCCGGCCCGCCAAGGTCCGCCGCCGCGGCGAGCGCAGCCCGCTGGCCCGGGCGCTGTCCCACGGCACCCTGATCCTGGCCGGCCTGATCGCGCTGTTCCCGGTCGCGTGGATCCTGTTCGTCTCGCTCGGCCCGGACAAGACCGACTACCTCCACCCCGGCCAGATCCTCGACAAGCTGACGCTGTCGAACTACCAGCACGTGCTGTCCGACACCGACTTCTTCACCTGGTTCGGCAACGCCCTGCTGGTCTCCGGGGTCACCACCGTGTTCGGCGTGATGCTCGCCGCCACCACCGGCTACGCCGTCTCCCGGATGAAGTTCCCCGGGCACAAGCCGCTGATGTGGTCGCTGCTGGTCACCCAGATGTTCCCGATCGCGGTGCTGATCGTCCCGATGTACACGATGCTCTCCGAACTCGGCCTGCTGGACAGCTACACCGGCCTGATCCTGGTCTACTCGACCACCACCGTGCCGTACTGCGCCTGGCTGCTGAAGGGCTACTTCGACACCATCCCGGTGGAGATCGACGAGGCCGGCCGGGTCGACGGGCTCAGCCCGTTCGGCACCTTCTGGCGGCTGGTGCTGCCGCTCGCCCGCCCGGGCCTGGCGGTGGCGGCCTTCTACTCGTTCCTCACCTACTGGGCCGAGGTGCCGTTCGCCTCCACGTTCATGCTCAGCTCCGACAAGTACACGCTGGCCGTGGGCCTGCAGACCTTCGTCAGCGAGCACGACGCCCAGTGGAACCTGATGGCCGCGACCGCCGTGCTGATCGCGATCCCGTCCGCGGCCTTCTTCTACCTGGTGCAGCGCCACCTGGTCACCGGTCTGACCGCCGGCGCCTCCAAGTCGTAGCGCGCCACCGCGTCGTCACGCACCACCCGCAACGCCGCCGCTCCCGACCACGTCGTCACGCGCCTCCACGTCCCGGCGCCTTCCGCTCCTCTAGTCCCCAAGGGATACCGTCCATGACCCAGAACCTGGCCGACACCTCCCGGCCTGCCGCCGACACCGCTCACGAGGCGAACGTCAGCGCGTCCAGAGGCTGGTGGCGGGACGCGGTCATCTACCAGGTGTACCCGCGCAGCTTCGCCGACTCCAACGGCGACGGCATGGGCGACCTGCCCGGCGTCCGCAGCCGCCTGCCCTACCTGCGCGACCTCGGGGTGGACGCGGTCTGGCTGTCGCCGTTCTACGCCTCGCCGCAGGCGGACGCCGGCTACGACGTCGCCGACTACCGCGCCGTGGACCCGATGTTCGGCACCCTGCTGGACGCCGACGCCCTCATCCGGGACGCCCACGACCTGGGCCTGCGGATCATCGTCGACCTCGTCCCCAACCACTCCTCGGACCAGCACGAGTGGTTCCAGCGCGCCCTGCGGGAGGGCCCCGGCTCCCCGCTGCGCGACCGCTACCACTTCCGCCCCGGCAAGGGCGAGCAGGGTGAACTCCCGCCCAACGACTGGGAGTCCATTTTCGGCGGCCCGGCCTGGACCCGCAGCGAGAACCCGGACGGCACCCCCGGCGACTGGTACCTGCACCTGTTCGCCCCGGAGCAGCCCGACTTCAACTGGGAGAACCAGGCCGTCGCCGACGAGTTCCGCTCGATCCTGCGGTTCTGGCTCGACATGGGCGTGGACGGCTTCCGCATCGACGTCGCCCATGGCCTGGTCAAGGCCCCCGGCCTGCCCGACCTCGGCGGCGCCGACCAGCTGAAGCTGCTCGGCAACGACGTCATGCCGTTCTTCGACCAGGACGGCGTGCACGAGATCTACCGCAGCTGGCGCACGATCCTCGACGAGTACCCGGGGCAGCGGATCGGCGTCGCCGAGGCCTGGACCCCGACCGTCCAGCGCACCGCCAACTACGTCCGCCCCGACGAGCTGCACCAGGCCTTCAACTTCCAGTACCTGGGCACCGGTTGGGAGGCCGCCACGCTGCGTGAGGTGATCGACCTCTCGCTCGACTCGATGCGCCCGGTCGACGCCCCCACCACCTGGGTGCTGTCCAACCACGACGTCACCCGGCACGCCACCCGGTTCGCCAACGAGCCCGGCCTCGGCACCCAGATCCGCACCCCCGGCGACCGGGCGCTCGGCCTGCGCCGCGCCCGCGCCGCCACCCTGCTGATGCTCGCGCTGCCCGGCTCGGCATACGTCTACCAGGGCGAGGAGCTCGGCCTGCCGGACGTCACCGACCTGCCCGACGAGGTCCGCCAGGACCCGTCCTTCTTCCGCCAGGCCGGCCAGGACGGCTACCGCGACGGCTGCCGCGTCCCGATCCCGTGGTCCGGCACCGAGGCCCCGTACGGCTTCGGCCCGGTGGCCGGCGGGCCGTCCTGGCTGCCGCAGCCGGCCGAGTGGGCCGAGCTGAGCGTCGAGGCGCAGACCGGCGACCCGAACTCCACCCTGGAGCTCTACCGCAGCGCGCTGGCCGTCCGCCGGGCCCAGCCCGACCTCGGCGCCGGCACCGGGGTCGAGTGGCTGGAGAGCCCCGAGGGCACCCTGGCGTTCCGCCGCGGCGCCTTCGTCTGCACCGTGAACACCACCGGCGAGCCGGTGCGGATCGCGGCCCCGGGCACGCTGCTGCTCGCCTCGACCGACCTCGTGGTGGACGGCGGCGAGACGGTGCTCGCTCCGGACAGCACCGGCTGGTGGGCGGTCTGACGTGGTTGGAATAGGCTCTGGGACCGTGACTACGGCGCGACTCTCAGACATCGCGGCGCAGGCGGGGGTCAGCGAAGCCACCGTCTCCCGCGTGCTCAACGGCAAGGCGAACGTTTCCGCCGCCACCCGGCAGACCGTGCTGGCGGCACTCGACGTGCTCGGGTACGAGCGGCCGACCCGCCTTCGCCAGCGCAGCGCCGGGCTGATCGGCCTGATCACGCCGGAGCTCAGCAACCCGATCTTCCCGGCGCTGGCCCAGGTGATCGAGCAGGTGCTCAGCCGGCACGGCTACACCCCGGTGCTGTGCACCCAGACGCCGGGCGGGTCCACCGAGGACGAACTGGTGGACATGCTGGTGGACCGGGGCGTGGCGGGCATCGTCTTCGTCTCCGGCCTGCACGCCGACACCACCGCCGACCACGACCGCTACGCCCGGCTGGCCGGGCGCGGGGTGCCGTTCGTGCTGATCAACGGCTACAGCGAGAAGATCGACGCGCCGTTCATCTCGCCGGACGACCGCGCCGCGATGTGGATGGCCGTCCAGCACCTGGCCGAACTCGGGCACGAGCGGATCGGGCTGGCCGTCGGTCAGCGCCGGTACGTACCGGTGCTGCGCAAGATCGAGGGCTTCACGGCGGCGATGCGCGAGGTGCTCGGGCTCGGCCGGGAGGAAGCCGAGAACCTCGTCCACCACACGCTGTTCAGCGTGGAGGGCGGGCACGCGGCGGCCGGCGCGCTGCTCGACAAGGGCTGCACGGCGATCGTCTGCGGGAGCGACATGATGGCGCTCGGGGCGATCCGGGCGGTGCGGCAGCGCGGGCTGTCGGTGCCGCAGGACGTGTCGGTGGTCGGCTTCGACGACTCGCCGCTGATCGCCTTCACCGAGCCGCCGTTGACCACGATCCGCCAGCCGGTCGAGGCGATGGCCACGGCGGCGGTGGACGCGCTGCTGGAGGAGGTCGGCGGGAACGCCGCCCAGCGCGGCGAGTTCATGTTCCAGCCGGAGCTGGTGATGCGCGGGTCCACCGGGGCCTGCGCGCGCTGAACCCCGGCCGCCACGGCCGTCGGACGGGCCCCGGAGGGCGATCGCTCTCCGGGGCCCGTCGGCGTGCGCGCGGTCGGCCGTGGCGGGCCGTGGCAGGCCGTGCCGGGCCATGGGGTGGCTCAGCCCTCCTGGGCGGTAGGGCGGTCGGCGGTCAGGCGGTGCCCGTCGGCGGCCTCGCCGGTACGGGTCTCGGTGCGGCGGCCGCGGGCCAGGTAGTCGCGCAGGACCAGTTCGACGGCGTCCTGGGGGCTCTTGGTGCCGGAAAGCATCATCGCGTCGATCGCGAGGTTCGCGTCGAGGGTGACGGTGACCTGGGCCATGTGACTCCTCCTCGGGTGCAGAGCAGCAGCATGCCCGCTGGGGCGGCGATCCACCACGGAACGGGGCGGAACCGCGGTCGGGAACGGTCGGGCACGCCGGGGCCCCGGGAACGCCGGAACCCCCGGGGAGGAGCGACCAGACTCTCCCCGGGGGTGGTGGGCGGTCAGCGTTCGGACGACGGCCGACAGCTGACGGATAACAGCTGACAGATGTTGAAAGCTGTCAGCTGTTATCTGTTACCCGTCAGCTGTTACCGGCCATCCGTCGGCCGTGCGCCGTGGACCGTGCGCCGTCCTCAGACCCGGCCGGCGAAGTCCGGGGCCCAGTTGGCGATGCTCTGCTCGCGGACGCCCGAGCTCGGGTTGGCGGCCTCGACGTACTTGCCGTTGCCGATGTAGATCGCGACGTGGTAGACGCCGGAGTCCTTGCCGTTGTTGGACCAGAACAGCAGGTCGCCCGCCTGGAGGCTGTCCAGCGAGACGTGGGTGCTGGCGGCGGCCTGGTCGGCGGCGACGCGCGGGACGGAGATGCCCGCGGCGCGCAGCGCGGCCTGGGTCAGGCCGGAGCAGTCCCAGCCGCCGTTGCCGGTGCCGCCGTAGACGTACGCCTGACCGACCTTCGACTGGGCGAAGGTGACCGCGGCGGCCATGCTGCCGGTCGCGGCCGGCGCCTGGGTCTGGGTCTGCGTCTGGGCCTGGGGCTGCGGAGCGGGCTTGGTGGCGGGCTTCGCGGCCGGCTTGGTGGACGGCTTGGCGGCCGGGGCCTCGGGCTGCGCGGTCGGCTGGGCGTTCACGGCACCGCCGTTCGCGGACTGGCCGGACTTCTGCGAGCGGTCGAACCAGGTGAAGTCCGAGCCGGACGTGCCGGCGGAGGACTGGCCGGCCCGGGCCTGGCCGTTGCCGCCGAAGGACAGCTGCTGGCCCGGGTAGATGGTGTCCGGACCCTCGGTCAGGGTGCCGCGGTTGAGGTCGTACAGCCGCTGCCAGCCGCCCTGCACCTTGTGCTGGTCGGCGATCGCGGACAGCCAGTCGCCCTCGACGACGGTGTAGTCGCCGCCCTGGGCCTGCTGCTGGCGCTTCTGCACCCAGTCGCTCCGGTTGCCGGAGGCGGCGGAGTCGGTGGAGGCCTGTGCGTCGCCCTGGGCGGGCGCGGCGGGCTTCGCGGCGGGGGTCTGCGGCTGCGCGGGCTTGGCGCTGGGCTTCGCGGCCGGAGCGGCCGGCTTGGCGCTCTGGGCGGGCGCGGCGGGCTTGGCGGCGGTCGAACCCGCCGAGGTGTCAACGGCGGCCGCGCCGCCGCCCTTGGTGAGCCCGGCCTGGACCGAGCAGACCGGCCAGGCGCCGGGGCCCTGCGAGGCGAGGACCTTCTCGGCGACGGCGATCTGCTGGTCCTTGGTGGCCAGGTCGGCACGGGCCGCGTAGGCCGTGCCGCCGAAGGCGGACCAGGTGCTGGAGGTGAACTGGAGGCCGCCGTAGAAGCCGTTGCCGGTGTTGATGCTCCAGTTGCCGCCGCTCTCGCACTGGGCGACCTTGTCCCAGGTGGCGACGGAGGCGGCCGAGGCGGTGCCGGTGGTGAGGCAGGGGACGGTGAGGCCGACGCCCGCGACGCCGAGGGCGGCGATCACGCGACGGGTACGGCCGGACAGACGGGTGCCGTTGGTGGGCAGCATGAAGACGTGGTCCTCTCCCACGCCTGCGAGGTGAGCTGTCGGATTCGGGCTGGAGTTGCCCGGCCGTGCGGTGAGCACGGCTTCACCCCTAGCCCTGGACCGTTCCGGAGAGCGGTCCGGGGCGACTTACCTGTGGGTCCCCCGCTCCTGCCGTGGTGCGTTTTCGCGCTTCCAGGACATCCGACGGCAGGACTCGGCGTTGCGGATGACCGGGTTCGTGTGGTCACGAACGGGGAGCACGTTAATCAGACTTAAGTTCAAACTGCAAACCACTGTGATGTGCATCACGGTTTAGTGGAAACTGCCAAAATTGCCACTCACCATGATCGTAAATGATCGTTTTCAGGCAATGCTGTTGTGGAAGCCGACAACTGGCTCCGCCTCAGGAGTGGCGTGACGGTGCGTCGAATCGCGGAGTGGCGCACTCCGGCGGGTGGGGGAGCGGTCGCGATCGGAGCATGTGAATCCACGCTCCCTATTTCCTTTCAAATAGCGCCAGAACGGACATTCCCCTTCATTGCCGGGTGACTCCCGTACGGGACGGACGGGGTGGGGGAAGTACGCGGAAGGGCCCGGAACGCGATCCGTTCCGGGCCCTTCGGTGCGCGCGAACCCGCGCGCGGTGTCCTTATCGTCCGCCAGGCCCCTCGGCGGCCGCGTGGGCGCCACGGGAGCCCTCCACGACCCCCTCGGCCTCGGCGGCGGCCGCCGCCTCCGCCTCGGCCCGCGCCAGGTCCTCCGGGGACGGCGTGGGCAGCGCGGCCAGGTAGGTGGAGGCGATCAGCTGGCCGACCGACGGGTAGGCGCCCAGCGGCGCGGCCGACGGGCAGCCGGTCTCCTCGGCGGCGGTGGCGAGCAGCTCGGAGTCCGCCTCCGGGCCGATCACCAGCGGGGCCAGCGCCGGGCGCTGCGAGCCGGTGTCCTTGAGGTGGTTGACGGCCGCGGCCACCGAGCCGGGCACGTCGAGCGCGGCGGCGACGACCGGCACGGCCAGCCGGGCGGCCAGCAGCACGCCGGTGATGCCGGCCGCGGCGGCCGCGTCCTCGCCGCCGACGGTGGTCAGCACCACGCCGTCCGCGGCGGTCGCGATGGCGAACAGTCGGGCGCGGTCGGCCCGGGCCAGCCCGGCCTCGGAGAGCCGGACGTGCACGGCCTCGGCCAGCAGCGGGTGCGGGCCCAGCGGGTCGGTGACGGGCGCGCCGTACTCGGCGGCGAGCGCGTGAAGCCCGGTCAGGAAGGTGTGCGGGCCGGGCACCAGCGGCACCAGGACGGGCATCGGCCGCCCGGCCTCGGCGGCCAGGGCCAGCAGCTCGGCCACGGTGCGGTCCTCGCCGCTCGCGCCCGCCGCACCGTCACCGGGGAGGTAGCCGACGGCGGTCTGGACGCCGTTCTGCTCGGTGCGGACGATCGAGAGCAGCTCCTCGACGACCGAGCGGGACTCGGGCCCGGCGGTCGCGGGCACGGCGAGCACCAGGGCCGGGGCGCCGGCCGGGATCTCGGGGCGCTCGGGACGACGGTGGCGCCCCCGCGCACGGGAGCCTGGAGTACGGACGGGCAGTGGCGCGCCCGGAATGGCTGCGGTGCTCATGCCGGAGATCGTAGGACATCGGCCCGTCCGGCTTGCAGTCGGCTGCCGTACGGGTTTCGCGTGCTCGCGGTACGGACCCGGTGCGTCTCCGGCGCCGGTCCGGGCGCTTTGCCTACAATCCGGACATTCTTCGCCCAACCCCCGCGTGGTGGCCGGTGCTTGTCCCGACGTGATCCGAGGGGGCGGGCGTTGCACCCGGGGCGCGTGAGATGTCTCACAGCATGAGCCCGGCTTGACGGAGGGTCACGGGTGGGCGACTCCCGGCATTCGAAGATCAACATTCAGCGGGGAGGTGCTCACGGCCGGTTATCGCGGGCTCGACGATTCATCGGCTATGTCCGTTTACGTACCGTCAGGGGAAGGGCCCGTGAAGAGTTCGCGGCTGCGGGTAAAAGGCCTCGTGCACCTGCAATGTCCCGTGCTGATGCACGTGCACTGCGGCTATCATCACGTCAAGTGAGGCGTTGTGCCGGACCGGTACGGGGCCGGTCCGTTCGTTTCGGCGGTGCCGGGGGCGCCGCGCTGGACGACAACTCCGGAGCTCTTCGGGAGATTTCTATGCACGACTCGCAGGACACGCACGGCTCGTACGACACCTACAACGGGATGGCCGCCGCCGATCTCCAGGGGGTGGTCTGGCAGAAGAGCCGGCACAGCAACTCCCAGGGCAACTGCGTCGAGTTCGCGGCCCTGCCGGGCGGCGATGTGGCGATGCGCAACTCGCGGTTCCCGGACGGCCCCGCCCTCATCTACACCCGGGCCGAGATCTCCGCCCTGCTGCTGGGGGCGAAGGACGGGGAGTTCGACCACCTGGCGGTCTGACCAGCCGCCGTGCTCCATCATCGGGGGGCCGTCGTGGGTGCCGACACCACGACGGCCTTTGTCTTTGTCTCCTCCGGATGTCTTCGCTCCGGAGGCCTCTCCCGGATCCGTCCGGCCGCCCGGCCCGCCCGGCCGCGCCGAGCCGCTCGCGGTTCCGTGGTGCCGGAGGCTCTCGACGGGGCCTGCTGGAAGTGCCCGGGGTGCGGTCCTCCCGGGGTGTCCGTCGACCGGCCGCGCGCCGTCCGTCCCGAAGGCAGGGCTCCTCCGGAGCGCAGGGCCTGTCCCGGGGTCAGGGCTCGTCCGGAACGCCGGGCCCGCTGGGAACGCCGGGCCCGCTCGGAGCACGGGGCCCGCTGGGAGTACAGGACCCGCTCGGAGCGCGGGGCCCGTCCTAGGCCGAGCGCCGATGCCGTCCGCCGACGTCGACGGGACCGTCGAGCGGTGAGCGGCCGCCGAGCCCGGGGTGTCCGTCCAGGGGGGAACCGCCGACCGACTCGGCCTCGAACATCGCCCAGACCACCTTGCCGCTGCCCAGCGGGTGCCAGCCCCAGGAGCGGCTGAACGACTCCACCAGGTGCAGCCCGCGGCCCGATTCGGCGACGAAGTCGGCCTCCCGGGCGACCGGGCCGGTGCTGCTCGGATCGCTCACCGCGCAGACCACCTGGGGTGCGCGGTGCACCAGGCTTATTCGGATCGGCAGCCGGCCGTCCGCGGTCGGCTTCATGGGAAAGTCGTATTCGCCCAGGGCGCCGCCCGACGGGTCGGGCCGTGCGCCGATCGCATGCCGGAGCGCGTTGGTCACGAGTTCCGAGGCCACCAGCGCGACGTCGTCGAACAGTTCCGTCAGGCCCCAGAGCTGGAGCGTGCTCCGAGCGAAGTCCCGCGCGGTTCTGACGGCTTCGAAGCGAGGAGCGAGCGTACAGGTGACCACATGGGGGTCAACCGCCAAAGCCGTACCGGTGCTCATGAAGAGCTCCTCCCATAAGGGGGCGGACACGGCTGGACCCGCCGGGGTCATGCCGGTCACCTCCGACTCGCTCGGCCGCTCGGCCGCCCCCTCGACCAGGCGCGCGCGCACTCGAACGCCCGATGACGCGGGGGACGCCGTCGGGTCGGTGCACGGAGTCGCGCGTGGGGTCGACGCGGAGCCCGCGGGATTGCCAGGGATGTGCAGGTGCACGTGCACCATGGTGGTGTGCGCTCACTGCAGATGCAAGAGTCGATTCACGTGCAGTCGCACTATTGGCATATGCAAGCGCCGAATGCACGTGCATCCTGGTGCGTGGAGTGCAGAACTGATAGGAACATCCGTCAGTATCGGCACCGTGAGCGCTCAACTGATGGCAGACTGTGCGCTGTTTGCCCTAGGTGGAGGTTTCGACCGCATGACCACAGTTCAGCCGGGCGGCGGCTCGATGGTCCGCCGGATCCTCCTCGGCTCGCAGCTGCGCCGCCTGCGTGAGGCGCGCGGCATCACCCGCGAGGACGCGGGCTACGCGATCCGGGCCTCCGAGTCCAAGATCAGCCGCATGGAACTCGGCCGCGTCAGCTTCAAGGAGCGCGACGTCGCCGACCTGCTCAGCCTGTACGGCGTGGATGACGGCATCGAGCGGGAAGCCCTGCTCGGCCTCGTCCGCGAGGCCAACAAGTCCGGCTGGTGGCACAGCTTCAACGACGTGCTGCCGGGCTGGTTCCAGACCTACGTCGGCCTGGAGGAGGCCGCCCAGCTCATCCGCACCTACGAGGTGCAGTTCATCCCCGGACTGCTGCAGTCCGAGGAGTACGCACGGGCGGTTTTCGGCCAGAGTCGGCCGGTCATCAGCGAGGAGGAGGTCGAACGGCGGGTCAGCCTCCGGCTGCGCCGTCAGAAGTTGCTGACCGAGGGGGCCAGCCCGCGCCTGTGGGCGGTCATCGACGAGGCCGCGCTGCGCCGGCCGGTCGGCGGGCCCCAGGTGATGCGCGGTCAGGTGCAGTACCTGATCGACGTCGCCGAGCAGGCCAACGTGGTGATCCAGGTCATGCCGTTCCGGTTCGGCGCGCACGCGGGCGAGTCCGGGGCGTTCACGATCCTGCGCTTCCCGGAGCAGGACCTCGCGGACGTGGTCTACCTGGAGCAGCTCACCAGCGCGCTCTACCTGGACAAGCGCGACGACGTCGACGCCTACATCCAGGTCATGGAGCGGCTCTGCGTGGACAGTCTCACGCCGGAGCGCACGATAGACCTGCTCGCCTCGATCCTGAAGGAACGCTGAGCCGCTGCCGTCCGGGGCCTGTGAGATCCCTCCCTCGCGAGGCCCCCGGCAGTCGGTCCGCCAGGCCGCCCACCCGCCGTCAGTCGCGGGCCGGCGGCCTCTCGCGTTCCGGCGGGGACGGCTGCGGTGGGCGGCCCAGCTCCCAGGCCAGGTCGTAGCGGCGGAAGAGGTCGGCCCGGATCGGCGCCAGCGGGATCTCGGCGCCCGGCAGCAGCACCCCGATGCAGCCGCCCATCAGCGCACTGCGCAGGACGGCGTGCTCGGCGACCGGGTCGGGCGCGCCCCAGTCGAGCAGCAGGCCCTGGAGCAGGGCCCCGAGCTGCTGCTGCTCCGGGTCCTGGACGAAGGCGCCGGTATCCGGGTCGAGGATCAGCGCCAGGTGCGAGCGCATCACCCGGGGGTGGTCCAGCGCCAGCCCGAGCACGGTGTCGATCGCCCGGGCCAGCCGCGCGTTCGGCGAGGAACCGGGTGCCAGTTCCGCCAAGGCGCAGGCCAGCGACTGGTGCATCATCCGGTGCGTCGCGGACTGCATCAGCAGCCGTTTGCCGTCGAAGTAGTACGAGAGCAGCCCGCGGGCGAGTCCGGCCCGCTCGGCGATGTCCGTCAGCGTGGTGCCCGCGTATCCGCGCTGGTCAACCAGCTCGACGGTGGCCCGCATGATGCGTCGGCGGGAGCGTTGCCGCATCTCCTCATTGACCGAATCCCCGCGAGGTGCCATCGTGTCTGCTCCGAACGTTCGTTGGCTGCGAGCCAATATACTTGCGGAGCCGACAGCCGCACCGAGGAACCGTGCCCCGAGGGGCGCTGCCCGGGCGGCCGCCACGAAGACGGCCGGCTCCACCAACACGGGGGTTTGGTGGAGCCGGCGCCACGGCCCGACGGCCCGGAGATCGGCCGCGGGCGGGGCCCGGGGTCAGCGCTCGGTCAGGACTTCGGCGCGGGCCGCGGTCGACCCGGCTGATGAGTAATCATAATCCGGCACCGGCGCGGGAGTTGAGGCGCGGCGCCGGTCCACCAGGGCGCCCGCCGCCGCGACCACCAGGCCGACCAGGGCGACCATCGTGACGAACAGCAGCGCCGGCCGGTAGCCGTCCAGCTGGGCCTGCGGGCTGTCGCCGCCCGCGCTGCCGGCCGTGATCATCGCGGTCGCTCCGGCCAGGACCACCGCGGTGCCGACCTGGATCGCGGTGTTCACCAGGCCCGAGGCCAGGCCCTGCTCCTCGTCGCCCACGCCGTCGGTGGCGGCGATGTTCACCGAGGGGAAGGCGAAGGCGAAGCCCACGCCGAGCAGCAGCATCGAGGGCAGCACCAGGCCGGGGTACGAGCTGTGCTCGTCCAGCCGCAGGAACAGCGCGAAGGCGGCGACCAGCGAGAGCAGTCCGATCGGCAGCAGCCGCCCGGTGCCGAAGCGGTCCACGATCGGGCCCATGAAGGGCGCCGAGAGCGCGATGAGGGCCGCGGCGGGGAGCAGGCCGAGGGCCATCTCCAGGGCCGACCAGCCGAGCAGGTGCTGGAGGTAGAGGGTGACCACGAACTGGAAACCGCCGTAGGCACCGGTCATCGCGAAGGCGACCACGTTGGCCCGGGCGACCGAACCGTTGCGGAAGATGCCGAGTCGGACCAGCGGGTGCGCGGCGCGGCTCTCCACCCACAGGAAGGCGGCGGCCAGCAGGGCGACGACGAGCATCGAGCCGAGCGTGCGCGCGCTCAGCCAGCCGGCGCCCTGGGCCTCGGTGACGGTGAAGACCAGCAGCAGAACGGTCGCGGTGCCGGTGATCGCGCCCAGTGCGTCGTAGCCGCCCTTGGCGCGCTCCTCGACCGGGCGGGGGAGCAGCCGGACGGCGAAGACCAGTGCGAGCAGCGCGACCGGGACGGGCATCAGGAAGGTCCAGCGCCAGCCGACCGAGGTGAGCAGGCCGCTGAGCACCAGGCCGAGCGAGAAGCCGCTGGCACCGCAGGTGGTGTAGATCGACAGGGCGCGGTTGCGGGCCGGGCCCTCCGCGAAGGTCGTGGTGATGATCGACAGGCCGGCCGGGGCGGTGAAGGCGGCGCTGACGCCCTTGAGGAAGCGGGCCGCGATCAGCAGGCCGCCGTCGTCGACCAGGCCGCCGACCAGTGAGGCGGCGGCGAAGACGCCCAGGGCGACCAGGAACACCCGGCGGCGGCCGAGCAGGTCGGCGGCGCGTCCGCCGAGCAGCAGCAGACCGCCGTAACCGAGCACGTAGCCGGAGACCACCCACTGCAGGGTGGAGGTGGACAGGTGCAGGTCGGAGCCGATGGACGGGAGGGCGACGCCCACCATGGAGACGTCCAGGGCGTCCAGGAACATGGCGGCGCAGAGCACGATCAGGGTGCCCCAGAGGCGGGGAGTCCAGTGCGGCCCGCTGGTTGACGGGGCATCGGGTGATGGGACGGTCGCGGTGGTCATGGGGAGGACAGTACATGCACATGCATTCAATGCAAGTGAATTAGATGTGAACGCAATAATTGTCGATGCACGTGCTAGGGTGGCGGCGTGGCTGAACTCGACTCCCCGGCGGAGACCGGTCTCGTCGCGCAGTGGCGCGAGCTGCTGGCCCGGCACGCCGCCGCGGCCTGCATGCTCGACCGCGAGCTGGGCGACCGGTACGGGCTGGGCATGAGCGAGTTCGAGGTGCTGGAGCGCCTCGTCGAGGAGTGCGGGGGCGGCGGCGGGCCCGCGGTGCGGGTGAGCGAGCTGGCCCACACCGTCCACCTGAGCCAGAGCGCGCTCTCCCGGCTGATCGCCCGCCTGGAGAAGGCCGGACTGGTCACCCGGGCGATGTGCGAGAGCGACCGGCGGGGCGTCGTGCTCACCCTCACCGAGGCCGGGCGGGAACGGTACGAGCAGGCCAGGCCGCTCCACCGCCAGGTGCTGGAGCTGACCCTCGGCGGCGGACTCGGGCCGGCCTGCGGATCGTCCACCGACTGACGGATCGGGTTTCCGGCTGACGGAACGTCAAGAACGCCGGGCTGACGCCGGGTTGGCCTCAGAGCAGCGAGTGCAGCCCCGGTGCGGCGGCCAGCAGGACGACCACGGCGGGCGCGGCGAGCGCCCCGACGGTGAGCCGCAGCCGGTGCGGGACGGAGAGTCGCGGACGGCCCGCGAGCAGCCGGTCGACCCGCTTCGGGGACTGCGCCAGGCCGGGCGGACAGGAGCCGAACACCCCGCGGTCCAGGTTGAGTTCGGCCAGCGCGAGGGCGGTGGTGTGCCGGCCGTGCCGACGGGCGGCCCGGTCGTCGGCGGCCAGCTCGACCAGCTCCGCCACCTGGTCCCGGAAGGCGCTGAACACGCCGACCCCGGGGAAGCCGGAGGCGAGCGCCTGGGCGAACTGCTGGAGCCAGTGGTGCCGGGCCCGGACGTGGCCGCGCTCATGGCTCAGCACGGCCGCCAGCTCCCGGTCGGTCAGCTGCCGGAGGGCGCCGGTGGTGACCACCAGCCGGGAGTCCGGTCCGGGCAGCGACCACGCCTCCGGGCGGACGTTCTCCAGGACCACCAGCCGCTCCCGGCGGCTCCGGTCGCTCTCGATGCCGTCCGGCAACTCGGGTGCGCGGGTGGCCAGTTGGGCGTGCCGACGATTGCGCAGTGCCTTGGCCGTGCGGACCTCGCGGGTGAGCGCCAGCACCGTCTGCACCCCGCCCGCGGCCAGTGCCGCGGCGCACAGCCGGCCCCAGCCCTCGGCCTCCTGGAGGCCGTACGCCGCCTCCACGCCGTGCGGCGCGCCGCGGAACAGCAGCGCGCGCAGCTCCGGCAGGGCGGCGGAGGCCGCCAGGAGGAGGCCCAGCGCGCAGCAGAGCAGGACGGCCACCACCAGGCACTGCCACACCAGCAGTGCCAGCACCGGTTCGCGCTCCGCCCAGCGGGCCCGGGCCAGCAGCCGGGGCGCGACGGTCGAGAGCAGCAGGCCGAGCAGCAGCAGGCCGATCAGGGCAGGCATCGATGGGCTCCCCGAGTACGCACGGAACGCGACAACGCGCTCCCCGCCAACCTATGCGCTGGCGACGTCCGGTGGAACGGCTTTCGTCCGGCCAGTGACCAACGCCACGCCCGGACGGGGCCCTTGGGGCGCTGGAGGTCGTGGCGTGCGGCCGTCACATGGTCAGGAGCATGGCGAACATGCCGATCCCCATGGTGAGTCGGCAGGCCTGCGGCAGACCGGCGGTGCCGACCGCGAGGGCGCCCGCCGGGGTGCGCAGCAGCCGGCTGCCGGTCCAGAGGGTGTACCCGCCGAAGTAGAGGAGGAGCACCCCGGTCAGCACCGGAAGGCCCAGGGCGGCGGCTTGGTGGTGCCCGTGGCCGGAGGCGCCGGCCATCGCGAGGGCCATGTACGTCATGGCGAGCGCGCCGACCGCGTGGTGCAGGCGGTGCGCCCGCCCGGCCGGGGCGTGGACGGCGGCGAGCAGGAAGGCGGCGGCGGGGAGGCCGAAGAGCCCGGCCCAGACGGCGGCCGGGACGGTGGCGCCGGTGACGGCCATCGCGGCCATGCCGAGCCCCATCAGGGCCTCGGCGGCGTCGGACTCGCGGGCGAGCGGCCGGTGTGCGCCGCCCGGGGCGCAGGGGGAGTGGCGCAGTCGGGTCAGGCAGGAGGTGCCCGCGCCGGCGGCGAGGAGGGCGAGGAGCCAGTTGACCAGGGCGGGTCCGTGCAACGGAGGCCTCCCGGGGCGGTGGGCGACGGGGCGGCGGGCGACGAACAGATGACAACGGACAGCGGTCAGCGAACAGATGATGAAATCTGTCGGCTGTCAGTTGTCACCCGTCGGCTGTCGCCCGTGCGCCGCCCCCGTGCGCGGCGACGGACATCCGGTCCACGATCACCGCACCCGGCCGGGCGTGGCCAGGGCGCGTACGGGGGCGCACAGTGGTGCCCGTCCTCGCGAAAGCCCTGGCCGCACGCCTGTCGCACGCCCACCGCACGCCTCGTGGCAAACCCCGGCCGCATAGTGCGGTACCCGCCGGCCGGGCGTGCCCGCTCAGCCCTGGAGCCGCCCCGAGGCGACCACCCGGCTGAGGAACTGCCGGGTGCGCTCCTCCCGCGGGTCGCCGAACACCTGCTCCGGCGGCCCCTGTTCGAGCACCACCCCGCCGTCCAGGAAGCAGACCCGGTCGGCGACCTCGCGGGCGAAGCCCATCTCGTGGGTGGAGAGGACCATCGTCATCCCCTGCTCCTTGAGGTCCCGCACCACCGACAGCACCTCGCCGACCAGCACCGGGTCGAGCGCCGCGGTGATCTCGTCCAGGAGCAGCAGCCGCGGCCCGGTGGCCAGCGCGCGCACGATGGCGACCCGCTGCTGCTGCCCGCCGGACAGCCGGTCCGGGTACTCCTTCGCCTTGGCCGCCAGCCCGAGCCGGTCGAGCAGTTCCAGCGCCCGCGCCTCCGCCTCGGCCCGGGCGACCCGGTGCACCCGGCGCGGCGCGAGCGTGATGTTCTCCAGCACCGTCAGATGCGGGAACAGGTTGTACGACTGGAACACCACGCCGATCCGGCGCCGTACGGCGTCCTCGTCCGCGCGCGGATCGGTGATCTCCTCACCGTCCAGGAAGATCGCCCCGTCGTCGATCCCCTCCAGCAGGTTGACGCAGCGCATCAGCGTGGACTTGCCGGAGCCGGACGCCCCGATCAGCGCCGTCACCGAGTGCTCGGCCACGGCGAGGTCCACGTCGCGCAGCACCACCTGGTCGCCGAAGGTCTTGCGCACCGACTCCAGCCGGAGCACCTCGCTCGACGTCACACCGCACCTCCCTGCAGCTGGCGGCGGTTCATCCGGGTGGTCAGCCAGTCGGCGAACCGGGTCAACGGAATGGTCAGCACGATGAACACCAGCCCCGCCACCAGGTACGGCGTGAAGTTGAAGGACCGGGCCGCGATGATCTTCGCCGCGTACACCGCGTCGATCGCCCCGCCGATCGAGACCAGCCCGGTGTCCTTCTGGAGGCTCACCAGGTTGTTGAGCAGCGGCGGCACCACCCGGCGGACGGCCTGCGGCAGCACCACGTACCGCATCGCCTGCGCGTTGGTCAGCCCCAGCGACCGGGCCGCGGCGCGCTGGCTCGGGTGCACCGACTCGATGCCGGAGCGGAACACCTCGGAGACGTACGCCGAGTACGTCAGCACCAGCGCGGCCCCGCCCAGCAGCAGCGGATCGGTGGTCACCCCGGTCAGCCGCAGCGCCGGCACCCCGGTGATCATCACCAGCAGGCAGATGATCATCGGCAGCCCGAGGAAGAAGTCCACGTACGCGGTGGCCAGCAGCCGCACCGGCAGGAAGACCGGCCCGCGCAGCGTCCGCAGCACCGCCAGCAGCAGCCCGAACACCAGGATCAGCGCCCCGCAGCCGAGCATCAGCTCCAGGTTCAGCCGCAGCCCCTTCAGCACCTCGGGCAGTGCCTGGCGGGCGTAGTCGAGGTTGAAGAAGGTCCGCCGGGTCACCTCCCAGCCGGGGGAGTTGACGACCAGCAGGTAGAGCACGACGGCCGTCGCCAGGGTCGACGCGGTGGCGATCAGCGCCGAGCGGCGGGCCCGGGAGCGCCGGTAGGCCTCGTGCGCCAGCCGCCGCTCGGACGGGCGGTAGCCGTCCTCCGCGGCTGGCGTCCCGGTCCGCGCCACCGGGGCCTTGGCGAGGTCCACCGAGCCCTCCCGACCCGACGATTCCCCGCCCGACGACTCCCCGCTCGGCCGGGGGCCCAGGTCAGCACTCACTTCAGCACCGGTGCCGAGACGGCGTCGGAGAGCCACTGCTTCTCCAGCTTCGCCAGCGTGCCGTCGGCGCGCAGCGCGTCCACCGCCTGCGAGACGCAGCCGGTCAGCTTGGAGCCCTTGTCCAGCACCAGGCCGAACTGCTCGGCCCGCGAGGACACCTCGAACTGGCCGACCACCTGGGCCTCCGGCACCTCGGCGCCGGTGATGTAGAAGGCGGTCGGCAGGTCCACCACCAGCGCTTCGATCTGGCCGTTCTTCAGCGCCGCCTTGGCCAGGTCGTTGGAGTCGAAGACGGCCGGCTGGGTGCTCGGCTTGATGGTGTCGGTGATGGTGTCCAGGCTCGTGGTGCCGACCTGCGCGCCGAGCTTGGCGCCCTTGAGGTCGGCGATGCTCCTGGCCCCCGCCGCCTTGGAGTTCTTCAGCGCGATGACGGTCTGGCGCACGTCGTAGTAACCGGAGGAGAAGTCCACCGCCTGCTTGCGCTCGTCGCTGACGGACACCTGGTTGATGTCGAAGTCGAAGTCCTTGGCACCCGGCGAGGTCGCCTTGTTGAACGGCGCCACCACCCAGCTGACCTTCTCCTTCGGGTAGCCGAGCTTCTCGGCGACCGCGTAGGCCACGGCGGACTCGAAGCCCTTGCCGTTCTCCGGCTTGTCCTCGGTGAACCAGGGGTCGTACGCGGGCTTGTCGGTGCCGACGGTCAGCGTCCCGGCGGTACGCGTGGCCAGCGCCCCCGGCGCGCAGCCCGCCGCCGACCCGGCCGCGCCCGAGGCGCCCGGGGCGGCGTCGGACTTCGAGTCCTGCGGCGCGCAGGCGGTCAGCACGGCCGCGGCGGCGACCAGCGCGGCGATGGGCAGTACGGCGGACGGCTTGCGGAGGGTCATGACGGGGCTCCAGGGAAAGGACCGGCGGGACGGAAGGAAGGTGAGGGGCACGGGAGGGCGCGACGGGCGGCCCGCATCCCGGCGGGTCACTTCCCCCCGGTGGCGGCGCCGGAACACACGCGGCATGGTCGGCGTACGGGCCCGCGTCCGCGGCGCCCCCCGAGCCGGACCGGCAGCAGCCGGGTCGGCGGCAGGCCGGTCAACAACAGCGGCGACAGCGGCAGCAGAGGCCGCGCGCGCGACAGCGACAGCGACGGCAGACGTGCCGACGGGAGGGCGCCCGGAACGGGCTGTCGTGGCGTACGGCCACCGTGATCACCGCCGGGAGCATGCGGGGAGGTTCGCATCAGAACGGCGCATCTGTCCAGAACATCCAGATCACTGTCCACATGCCGGACAACCCGCCTCTCGCCGAAGGTTTCCGCGCCGGAGCGGTGGTGCGCCGGAACTTTGCCCGTCCGGCCCCCCTTGAACGGGAGAACCTTTCGTACTTATGGTGTTCCCGTTGAAATAACTCCTGTCGAAGTGAGTCCACGATGCAGAATCTTTCGCCAAGGCTCGCTGTGGCGGCCGACGCCCCGGTCTCGACCCTCGCCGGCCACCCGGCCTGGCTGCGCCTGAAGGAGGCCGTCGAGACGCTGCGCCCGCTCCAGTCGAAGGACGGCTCGATCGACCTGGCCGCCGTCCAGCGGCACACGGTCGACCCGCTGGTCGCGACCGTCCGCGCCGCTGTCCAGGAGCTCGCTCCGAACTTCCCGCACGACGCCGCCTACCTGGCCGCCGTTGACGCGGACCTCGCCAAGTGGGCCGACACCGGCTACCGCGAGCCCGACTTCCTGGACTCGCTCCTCGCCTTCCAGCCCGCCGCCCAGCGCGAGGACGGGCTGGAGCACCTGGTCGTCTTCCCGATGTACACCCAGAACGGCAACCCGGACCGCAACCTGGAAGCCGTCCTGCTGAGCGTCGTGTGGCCCGACTGGCTGGCCGAGCTGGAGCGCACCCGCTTCGACAACCCGATGTTCGTGCCGATCACCTTCACGGACTTCACCGCCGGCTACGACACCAACTCCGCCGTGCTCTTCCCTGAGACGGTCTCCGTGCGCAAGGCGCCGGAACGATTCACCTGGGGCGGCATCTTCTGCGACCGCGAGGCCGCGCGCTTCCGCGCCGTCACCACCAGCGCCGTCCAGCAGCTCGGCCTGGAGATCCCGGTCGACGCCGAGGGCCTGCTCCAGGACCAGCAGCGCGCGCAGGAGACCTTCGTCCTGTGGGACCTGGTCCACGACCGCACCCACAGCCACGGCGACCTGCCGTTCGACCCCTTCATGATCAAGCAGCGCAGCCCGTTCTGGATGTACGGCCTGGAGGAGCTCCGCTGCGACCTCACCACCTTCAAGGAGGCGGTGCAGCTGGAGACCGAGGGCAACCCGCACGCCCGCGACGTCCAGTACGCGGTCCTCTTCGACCGCCTGTTCCGCTTCCCGGTCTCCGGCGACCGGGTGCGCAACTACGACGGCCTCGGCGGCCAGCTGCTCTTCGCCTACCTGCACAAGCACGACGCGCTGCGCTGGCGCGACAACCGCCTCAGCATCGACTGGGAGCGCGCCCAGCAGGTCACCAACGCGCTCTGCGCCGAGATCGAGACCCTCTACCGCGACGGCATCGACCGGCCGAAGCCGGCCCACTGGATCGCCGCGTACGAGCTGGTCTCCCGCTACCTCACCCCGCACCCGGCCTCCACCTGGGCGAAGGGCTCCGAGGCCCTGCCGCTCGACATCACCGACGGCAAGGCCCTCAACAAGGCCCTCTGCGACGCCGTGCTCCCGGACGAGTTCCCGCTGAGCATGTTCTACGAGGCCCTCAACAAGAAGCTGAGCGGCGTCATCGCCGCCACCGCCGGCATCACCGGCGCCGGGATCCAGGGAGCCGCCGCGTGACCACCTCCACCAACGCCCCGCTGGCCGGCAAGGTCATCGCCGTCGCCGGAGCCAGCGGCCCGGCCGGCCGCGCCGTGCTGCGCCGCCTCACCGCCGACGGTGCCACCGTGATCGGCGCCGACATCGACGCCCAGCGCCTGGAGTCCGCACTGGACGCCACCCGGGTGGCCGTCCGCGGGGCCAAGGTCAGCGGTCAGGTGATCGACCTGCTCGACCCCCAGGAGGTCCACGACTGGGCCGACCACCTGGAGTCCGAGCACGGCCACGTCGACGGCCTGTTCCACCTGGTCGGCGGCTGGCGCGGCGGCAAGACCTTCTTCGACACCCGGCTGGACGACTGGGACTTCCTGCACGACACCGTCGTGCGCACCCTCCAGCACACCTCGCTGGCCTTCCAGCCCGCGCTGGTCCGCAGCACCGCCGGCCGCTACGCGATGATCTCCGCCGCGGCCGCGCACAACCCCACCGCCGGCGGCGCCGCCTACGCGGCCGCCAAGGCCGCCACCGAGGCGTGGACCCTCGCCATGGCCGACTCCTTCAAGAAGGAGACCACCGCCCCCGACGGCGAGCCCACCGCGGCGGCTGCGATCCTGGTCATCAAGGCGCTGGTCAGTCCCGAAATGCGGGCCGAGAAGCCGGAGGCGAAGTTCGCCGGCTTCACCGACACCGCCGACCTCGCCGGACACCTGGCGGGCCTCTGGGACCGCCCCGCAGCAGAACTGAACGGACAGCACCTGTGGCTGACAGCCCGATGACCGACCTCACCCGTACGGACGCGGTACGGCGGCACGACCCCGCCGTCCGCGGCTTCGCCAGCGACAACTACGCCGGCGTGCACCCGGAGGTCCTCGCCGCGATAGCCCTCGCCAACGGCGGCCACCAGATCGCCTACGGCGAGGACGACTACACGGCCCACCTCCAGGACGTCTTCCGTCGCCACTTCGGCGACAAGGCCGAGGCCTACCCCGTCTTCAACGGCACCGGCGCCAACGTGGTCGCCCTCCAGGCCCTGCTCCCGCGCTGGGGCGCGGTGGTCTGCGCCGAGTCCGCCCACATCCACGTGGACGAGGGCGGCGCCCCGGAGAAGATGGGCGGCATCAAGCTGCTCACCGTCCCCACCCCGGACGGCAAGCTCACCCCCGAGCTGCTCGACCAGCAGGCCTGGGGCTTCGGCGACGAGCACCGCGCGCAGCCGCTCGTGGTCTCCATCACCCAGAGCACCGAGCTCGGCACCCTCTACACCGCCGACGAGATCCGCGCGATCACCGAGCACGCCCACCAGCTGGGCATGCTCGTCCACGTGGACGGCTCCCGCCTGGCCAACGCCGCCGCCTCGCTCGGCCAGCCGCTGCGCGCCTTCACCACCGACGTGGGCGTCGACGTGCTCTCCTTCGGCGGGACGAAGAACGGCCTGCTGTTTGGCGAGGTCGTGGTGGTGCTCAACCCGGAGCGGGTTCGCAACATCACGTACCTGCGCAAGACCTCGATGCAGCTCGCCTCGAAGATGCGCTTCGTCTCGGTCCAGTTCGAGGCCCTGCTCTCCGGCGACCTCTACCTGCGCAACGCCGGCCACGCCAACGCGATGGCCAGCCGCCTGGAGGCCGCAGTCCGGAAGATCGACGGCGTCGAGGTGGTCCGCCCGGCCCAGGCGAACGCGGTGTTCGCGATCCTCCCGCGCGAGGTGAGCGAGCGGCTCCAGAAGCGCTATCGCTTCTACTTCTGGAACGAGCACACCGGCGAGGTCCGCTGGATGTGCGCCTTCGACACCACGGAGGCCGACATCGACGCCTTCGCGGCGGCCATCGCCGAGGAGATGGGCCGCGCCTGACGGTGCTCGAACGACGGATCGTCCCGTCCCGCGACAGCGGGGCGGGACGATTTGCATGTGGCGGGCCGGTGCCCGTACAGTTCCGGAGTCGCCGCGGGAGACCGGGGCGGCAAAGCGGAAAGCGAATCCGATGAATGAAACTCCGGAAAACGGAGCGGAAAGCGTCTGATAAGCTGGAAACACGAAAGAACGAAGCCCGGAGGGTCCGCTGGAAGGCGGTCCGAAGGAAGCGTCCGTTCCTTGAGAACTCAACAGCGTGCCAAAAGTCAACGCCAGATATGTTGACATCCCCGGCCTCAGGGTTTCCTGGGGTTGGAGATTCCTTTTGAAACAAACACTAGCGAGGACGCAGTGCGCGGGGCCGCCCTATTCCGGTGGTTGCCGTGCCGCTCAACGCGGGTGTCGACCCGATTACGGGTAAACATTCACGGAGAGTTTGATCCTGGCTCAGGACGAACGCTGGCGGCGTGCTTAACACATGCAAGTCGAACGGTGAAGCCCTTCGGGGTGGATCAGT